>NZ_JBFACT010000027.1:0-110549 GCF_040640995.1 Amycolatopsis sp. NPDC021455
CTTTTTGCCCCCATTGGTGGGTTGGGTGCCTTCAAACCCCCCATTTGGTGGTTTGGTTGCGTTGAACGCACCGAACGCCACATTGGGGCGTTTGGGCCTGAGCCGTCCCATGGCCGGAAATCTCGATCGGGTGACCGATCGTCCCCTGGTGTCACACCTCCTCGGTCCGTAGCTTCGTCCGCATGAGCAGTTCGACGAAGGGCCCCTCGGTGCTGATCGTGGGCACCGGGTTCGGCGGTATCGGGACGGCTATCGAGCTGAAGCGCGCCGGGTTCGGCGACTTCACGATCCTGGAGCGCGCCGACGCGCCCGGTGGCGTCTGGCGGGACAACACCTACCCCGGCGCCGCGTGTGACATCCCGTCGCCGCTCTACTCGTTCTCCTTCGAGCCGAACCCGCGCTGGCCGAAGCGGTTCTCGCACCAGCCCGACATCCTGGCCTACCTGCGGGGCGTCATCGCGAAGTACGGCCTCGAGCCGCACATCCGGTACGGCACCGAAGTCACCGGGGCCGCGTTCGACGAGGACACCGGCACCTGGTGGGTCGCCACGAAGGACGGCGAGATGTTCGAGGCCGACGTCTTCGTCCCGGCGGTCGGCCAGCTGTCGCGGCCGGTCCTGCCCGACATCCCGGGCCGCGAGCGCTTCGCGGGCGACGCCTTCCACTCGGCACAGTGGGACCACGGCGTCGAACTGGCCGGGAAGCGCGTCGCCGTCGTCGGGACCGGGGCCAGCGCCATCCAGTTCGTGCCCGAGCTGCAGAAGCGCGCTAAGCACGTCACGGTCTTCCAGCGGACGCCGCCGTACGTCATGGCGAAGTCCGATCCGAGCTACCGGCGGTGGCAGCACTGGCTGTTCGAGCACCTGCCGCCCACGCAGCTGCTCGGCCGGCTGCGGATCTTCCTGCTGGCCGAGTACGCGACGTACGCGATGACGCGCCACCCGTTGCTGGCGAAGGTGTTCGAGCTGCGGACCGCGCAACTCCGGCGTCGCCACATCAAGGATCGCCAGCTGCGGGCGAAGCTGAAGCCGGCGTATCCCATGGGCTGCAAGCGGATCCTCTTCAGCAACGACTACCTGCCGGCGTTGGCGCGGCCGAACGTCGACGTCGAGACGCGCCGGATCCGCGAAATCACCGCGACCGGCGTGCGGGTCGAGGACGGGACCGAGCTCGAGGCGGACGTACTGGTGTACGGCACCGGCTTCGCCGCGACGGACTTCCTCGGCCCGATCGAGGTGCGCGGCCTCGGCGGCCGGTCGCTGCGGGACGCCTGGGCCGGCGGCGCGCGGGCGTACCTGGGCATCACCGTGCCCGGCTTCCCGAACCTGTTCTGCGTCTACGGGCCGAACACGAACCTCGGGGCCGGATCCATCATCTACATGATCGAACGCCAGGCCCGCTACATCCGGCAGGCGGTGGAGCAGCTTTCCCGGCCCGGTGTGTCCTTTTTGGACGTCCGGCCGGAGATCGAGGGGCGCTACGACGCCGAGGTGCAGGCGCGGCTGGGGCACAGCGTGTGGAGCGCCTGCACGAGCTGGTACCGCCAGGCCGACGGCCGGGTGACGACCAACTGGCCGGGCCTGGTCACCGAGTACGACCGCCGGACGCGGCGGCTCGACGTCGCGGACTACCGGGTGGTGTGACGGACGACGTTCGGCTCCCCCGATGTTCGCCAGTCTATCGGGAGGCACCGACATTTCCGGCCGTCGCCGCTTCGGTGATCACCGAGACGTACGCCCGGATCGCTTCGTTCTCCTCCGAAACGCGCCACACCGGGACCGCCAGCATCGGGGGCACGTCCACGACCGGGATCACCTTGAGGCCCGGGAACGGGTAGCGCTCCAGCAGCGAAGCCACCGTGATGTGCACTCCGACGCCGCGCGCCACCAGTGACTGCATGTCCTCCGCGCCGATGCGGGGGCGGCCGATCAGCTGGGGACGTCCTCCTCCGTGCGGCGGATCGGGCGGCCCGACGGCGTCACCGGCGGGGCCCACAGGTCACGCGTCACCGGGTTGAGGGCCTTGCCCGGGTCCAGCAGCCGGTAGTCCGCGATGTCCTCCAGGCTCACCGACTTCCGCGCCGCCAGCGGGTGGTCGTCGCGCACCATGAGGCCGCGGGGCTCGCTCAGCAGCGCGGTCCCCGTGCGCAGGTTCGGCAGCGCGAACGCCCGCGTGTCGCCGCCGGGGGACCAGTGCAGCACCACGTCCAGTTCGCCCTCGGCCAGCAGGTCCGTGTCGTTCCAGCGCGCGCCGACGCGCGTCGGCGTCAGGCTGACGCGGCACGCCGGGTGGCGGCGCTCGAACTCCGCCGTCAGGCGCGCCACCAGGTCGCCGCCGAGGCTCGCCACGTAGCCGACCCGCAGCCGGCCGCTGATGCGCCGCTCCGCCTCCCGGATCCCGGTGAAGACCGCCGCCAGCTCCGCCACCCCCGCACGCGCCGCGGCGCGCAGCCGCTCCCCCAGCTCCGTCAGCCGGACGCCGTCCTCGCCGGACACCACCAGCGCGCCGCCGATCTCGGCCTCCAGCTCGGCTATCTCCTTCTCCAGGGCGTCGGCCGGGCTGTGCACCCGCCACGCCGCCGCCTCGAAGCCTCCTTCGCGCGCGACGATGAGCAACGTCGCCACCGCGCGGATCACGGCCAGCTCGATCAGCGACCCCGGCGGCGGCTTCGGGCGCACCGCCGGCGGCGGCGCCAGCCCCGGGTCGCCCGCGAGGATCCGCCGGTGCAGGTCGCGCAGCCCGGGCCCGGGATCGGCGCCCAGGTCCGCGGCCAGCCGGCGGCGGACGCCCTCGAAGTGCGCGAGCGCGTCGGCCTGCCGCCCGCTGCGGTAGTAGGCCAGGAGCAGCTGCCCCGCGAGCCGCTCGTCGAACGGGTGCGCGGCGGCCAGCTGCGGCAGGGTCGCCAGCAGCTCCGCGTGCCGGCCGAGCCGCAGCGCGACGTCGTGGCGGTCCAGCCGCGCCGCGTGCCGCTCGGCCTCCAGCCCGTCGCGGACCTCGGTGAGCCACGGCGAGTCCAGGCCCGCGAACGGTTCGCCGCGCCACAACGCGAGCGCCTCGTCGAACAGCGCGGCCGCGGTCTCGTCGTCGGCCGCCGGCCGCGCCTGCGCCACCAGCTGCCGGAAGCGGTGCAGGTCGAGCGACGCGGGCTCGACACGCAGCACGTACCCGTGCGCGGTCCGCTCGATGGCGCACCCGGCCGCCCGCAGCCGCGAGAGGTAGCTCCGGAGCGTCGCCGCCGCGCGGTGCGGCGGGTGCTCGCCCCAGACGCGCGCGACGAGCTGCGCCGCCGTCACCGGCCGCCCGGGTTCGGCGAGCAGCGCCGCCAGCACGTACTGGCGGCGCGTGTGCCCGATGTCGAGCGCGGCGCCGCCGGATTCGGCCTCGAGCGTGCCGAGGACGGCGAACCGCACCACTCCCACTCCCCCTTACGCACCCGGACCTGCGGATTCCACGTTTCCGCAACGTTCACGCACGCTCCTACCGGCAGTGTATGCGGCGGGGGCGCAGCCTGGGGGGTGTCATGAAGGGGCCCTGCCGGACGTTGTCCGGAAGGGCCCCTTCATGGCCTGCGCTTCCCCTCCCGCTACGGCAGGCCCGCGAGCCCGGCCGAGACCGTGTTGGCGAACGCGTACCCCTGCGACGCGTCCCAGTTGATCGACCACGTCATCGCGCCGCGGATCGACGGGTACGTCGCCGACGGCTTGAAGCCGCCGCAGGAAGTCCCGCGTGCCAGGCAGTTCAGCGCCGACACCGTGTTCGACGGCGCCTGGTAACCGCCGCCCGCCGCCTGGGACGAGGCCGGCAGGCCGAGGCCCACCTGGTCCGCGCGCAGGCCGCCCTGCAGCTGGATGCAGGCCAGCGCCGTCAGGAAGTCGACCGTGCCCTGGGAGTAGACGTTGCCGTTGCAGCCGTTCATCGAACCCGAGTTGTAGTACTGCATGTTGACGATCGTCAGGATGTCCTTGATGTTCAGCGCGAGCTGGAAGTAGCCGCCGGCCGTGGACTGCATGTCGATCGTCTGCGGCGCCATCGTGATCACCTTGCCGCCGCCGTTGTAGATGCTCCGCAGCGCCTGGCCCATGTACGTGGCGTTGATGCCGTTCTCCAGGTCGATGTCGACGCCGTCGAAGCCGTAGTTCGCGATCAGGGACTTGACGCTGTTCGCGAAGTTGTTCGCCGAGTTCGAGTCGCTGACGCTGATCGTGCCGTTCTGGCCGCCGACCGAGATGATCACCTTCTGGCCGCGCGCCTGGACCGTCTTGACGTCGGCCTTGAACTGCGCGTCCGTGTAGCCGCCGAGCTGCGAAGACAGGCCCGGGTCGAGCGTGAAGCTGACCGCGCCGGGCGTGCCCGTGGCGTCCGCGAACGACACCGCGATGATGTTGTACTTCGTCGGTACGTCGGCGAGCTTCAGCGCCTTGGCGCCGTTGTAGAAGTTCTGCCAGTAGCCGGTCAGGACGTGCTTCGGCAGGTCACCCTGGGTCGGCGGCGGTGTGGTCGTCGTCGGCGGGGTCGTGGTGGTCGTCGGCGGGGTGGTGGGCGTGGTCGGCGTCGTCGGGGGCGGCGTGCCCGGTCCGTCGAGGTTGACGTCGTCGGCGTAGTACGCGGGCTGGCCGTACCAGCCGTGCAGGTACACCGTCAGCGACGTGCTCGAGCCGGTCGTGAAGCTCAGCGACAGCTGCTGGTAGCCGCTGGTGCCGGGAGTCCACGTGCTGGCCGTCGCCGAGCCGGAGGCGCCCAGGTAGACGTAGCTGCCTTGGACCCAGGCCGACAGCTGGTACGCCGTGTTCGGGGAGACGGTGAGCGTCTGCGAGCACTGCGCGTTGTCCGACGACGTCGGCGTCGCGTTCAGGGCGCGGCTCCCGCTGTGCACCGGGCTGCTCACCACAGCCGGCGCGCTGGTGCACGTCCAGCCCGTGGTGCCGGCCTCGAAGCCGGGGTTGGCCAGGATGTTCGCCGCCGAAGCGCTGCCGGCGAGCACGAAGGTCACGCCGAGAGTGAGCGCAACCACGGAAAGTAACGACAAGAGGGCTAGGCGGGCTTGGGGGACCATGGAGCACCTCCACGAGAGCAGTGAGGCAGGTCACCACAAAGTGGACTAGACCAATCTCGTTGTCAAGGAACCCCATCCGAAAGTCGGGGCGCCGGAAACGGCAGAATGAGACGATCGGAACCATGCGAAGCAGGAGCGTGTAGCAGTGAGCGTGTCGGTCGAGCAGAAGATCGCCGAAGAACTGGGCGTGCGCGAAGGACAGGTCAAGGCCGCCGTCGAGCTGCTCGACGGCGGGTCGACCGTGCCGTTCATCGCGCGCTACCGCAAGGAAGTCACCGGCATGCTCGACGACGCGCAGCTGCGCACGCTCGAGGAACGGCTGCGCTACCTGCGGGAACTCGACGAGCGCCGGCTCGCCGTGCTCGAGTCGATCCGGAGCCAGGGCAAGCTCGACGACGCCCTCGAGGCGCAGATCCTCGCCGCCGACACGAAGTCGCGGCTCGAGGACATCTACCTCCCGTACAAGCCGAAGCGCCGCACGAAGGCCCAGATCGCGCGCGAAGCGGGTCTTGAGCCGCTGGCCGACGGCCTGCTGAACGACCCCTCGACCGACCCGCAGGCCGCCGCGGCGGTGTTCGTCGACGCCGACAAGGGCGTCGCGGACGCGCAGGCCGCCCTCGACGGCGCCCGCGCGATCCTCGTCGAGCGCTTCGCCGAGGACGCCGACCTCATCGGCGAGCTGCGGGAGAAGATGTGGGGCCAGGGGCACCTGGTGGCCAAGGTCCGCTCGGGCAAGGAAGAGGAAGGCGCCAAGTTCGCCGACTACTTCGACTTCTCCGAGCCCTACACCAAGCTCCCCTCGCACCGCATCCTCGCGATGCTGCGCGGAGAGAAGGAGGAGGTCCTCGACCTCACGATGGCGCCGGAGGAACCCTCCGACGAACCCCAGGTCGGCCCGACGGACTACGAGCAGCGCATCGCCGCGAAGTTCGGCATCACGCAGCAGGGGCGCCCGGCGGACAAGTGGCTCGGCGACACCGTGCGCTGGGCGTGGCGCACGAAGATCCTCCTGCACCTGGGCATCGACCTGCGGATGCGGCTGCGCCAGGCGGCCGAGGACGACGCGGTCCGGGTGTTCGCGTCCAACCTGCGTGACCTGCTGCTCGCCGCGCCGGCCGGCACCCGCGCCACGATGGGCCTCGACCCGGGCTTCCGCACCGGCGTCAAGGTGGCGGTCGTCGACGCGACCGGCAAGGTCGTCGACACGCACGTCATCTACCCGCACCAGCCGGCGAACAAGTGGGACCAGTCGATCGCGGAGCTGGCCGCGCTGTGCGCGCGGCACAAGGTCGAGCTGATCTCGATCGGCAACGGCACGGCGTCGCGCGAGACGGACAAGCTCGCCATCGAGCTGATCAAGAAGCACCCCGAGCTGAAGCTGACGAAGGCCGTCGTGTCGGAGGCGGGCGCTTCGGTGTACTCGGCGTCGGCGTTCGCCTCGCAGGAACTGCCCAACATGGACGTCTCGCTGCGCGGCGCGGTCTCGATCGCGCGGCGCCTGCAGGACCCCCTGGCGGAGCTGGTGAAGATCGACCCGAAGTCGATCGGCGTCGGGCAGTACCAGCACGACCTGTCCGAGGTTTCGCTGTCGCGCTCGCTCGACGCGGTGGTCGAGGACTGCGTCAACGCGGTCGGCGTGGACGTCAACACCGCGTCCGCGCCGCTGCTGACCCGGGTTTCGGGCATCACGACGGGCCTGGCGGAGAACATCGTCGCGCACCGCGACACGAACGGGCCGTTCCGGTCGCGGACGGCGCTGAAGGAGGTCGCGCGCCTCGGCCCGAAGGCGTTCGAGCAGTGCGCGGGCTTCCTGAGGATTCCGGACGGCGACGACCCGCTCGACTCGTCGGCGGTGCACCCGGAGGCGTACCCGGTGGTGCGGCGGATCCTGTCGAAGACGGGGACGGACCTGCGCTCGCTGATCGGCAACACGCGGACGCTGTCTTCCCTCCGGCCGGCCGAGTTCGTGGACGAGCAGTTCGGCCTCCCGACGGTGACGGACATCCTGGCGGAGCTGGACAAGCCGGGCCGCGACCCCCGCCCGGCGTTCAAGACGGCGACCTTCGCGGAGGGCGTGGACAAGATCTCGGACCTCAAGCCGGGCATGCGCCTGGAGGGGGTCGTGACGAACGTGGCGGCCTTCGGCGCGTTCATCGACGTCGGCGTGCACCAGGACGGTCTGGCGCACGTCTCCGCGCTGTCGAAGAACTTCGTGAAGGATCCGCGGGAGGTCGTGAAGCCCGGGGACATCGTGAAGGTCAAGGTTCTTGATGTCGATGTGCCGCGGAAGCGGATCTCGCTGACGCTGCGCCTGGACGACGAGCCGGGTGCCGGCTCGGGCAACCGCGGTGGCGGCGGCCGGGACCGGGGTCAGGGTGGCGGTGGTCAGCGCCGTGGCGGCCAGGGCGGTGGCGACCGGCGCGGCGGTGCCGGCGGCCGGGATCGCGGCGGCAACGCCAGTGGGTCGATGGCCGACGCGCTTCGCCGGGCCGGGTTCGGCAAGTAGAACCTCGGCCCGGCCGACATACGCTCCGCCGAACCGGCTTCCGCAAGTACCACACGGAAGCCACCCCGGCTCGGCCGCATGCGCTCGCCGGGCCGGCTTCGGCAAGTAGGACGCGGAGGCCACCTCGGTTCGATCGAGGTGGCCTCCCTTCGTCAGGGAACCGTCAGCCGCACTGCAGGGTGCACCTCGCGCGGTCGAAGCGGCCCGCCTCCAGATCGTCCGTGCGGATGACCCAGTACAGCATTCCGGCGTCGCCCCAGATCATGTCGGTCTTGTCGTCGGTGTCGATCTGGGCGAGCAGCACCCAGCGGGCCGCCTCCTCGGCCCGGCGCGGATCCCGGTAGTCCCCGAGCACCTCCGCGGCGATCTCGTTCTCCACCGCGCCCTGCACGGGTGCGGCGAACCCGCCGACCTGGTGCTCCCGGCCCCGGCCCCGCGCCTGCGCGGCCAGCTCGCCGAACACGTCGGTGCCCCCGCAGCCATCGGGGAGCAGCACCGTCTCGACCGCTTCGGCCAGGGACTCCCCGTTCGCGATCTTCGTCTGCTCGAGCAGGATGTGCTCCCGCTCCGGGGCCGTCGCGACCACCTCCGCGAAGACGTCCAGCGCCGGGTAGGGAACAGGCCCCTCGGGAGCCGCGCGTTCGACGACCGGCACCCCCGCCGGGACGAACAGCACCCGGCTGCCCTCGACGTCTTCGAGCAGGGGCTCGTCGTCGGACTCCCGGCGGAACCCGTCGAAGGAGAAGAACAACAGCGTGCCCGCCTCCGGCAACGGAATGCTCAGGAACTCACGAGGCAGCGCCGCGCAGTCCACGGCCGCCAGGAAGTCGAGGGGTCCCCGCCCCGGCCACTCGGGCCACGCCATGTCCTCGGGCATGACCGGCAGGCCACCGATCCGGCCCACGCGCGGGCCCTCGCCGTCGGGGGCCAGGCGGATGCCCGGGCGGGACAAGCCGATCCACGCGGAAGCCACCTCGGCGGGCAGCCACTCGTGGGCGAGGGCGCTGAGTCGATCTCTCCATGACGTCACGGGCCCATCCTGGCAGCGGGCACCGACAAAAATCAGGCCGCGCGCCGGGCGGCCACCGCGCCGTTGTCCGTCATCAGCCGCAACCCCGCTTCCACGAGCACCCACCCGAGGCGTTGCCGCCGGGTTCCTTCCCGCCGCACGCGTTTGCCCCGCGCCGCCGCACTTCTCAGTTCGGTCTCCCGCTCGCGGACCAAGTCTTCCGCCATCAGAAAGTGCACCACGTTTCTCCCCCTCAACCGGTTTCCTCTGGTCGTGCCTGCCGCGGGAACGCCGACCAGTGCGCGATCACGTTGTGGTCGCCCGGTCGCGCGTCCCGGCGGTAGCGGTCGATCACCGCGTCCACCTCGGCGCTCATCGCCGCCGTTTCCTCCGGTGTCAGCGACAGCCGCACGTCGCTGAAGACCGCCTTGTCGTACCACTGGTCCATCCAGCGCGGGAGCTCGCTGAGGAAGCGGGACTCCGCCTGGTACCGCTGCTCGATCACCGACCGCAGGAAACTGTCCAGCGGGCCCGCCAGGTCCGGGTCGTCGATGAAGTCGGCGACGCGCATGCTCGTCGCGGACTGCGTCGAGCGCCACCAGCGTTCGCGCTTGTTGCCGCGCTCGCGGTCCTCCTCCACCAGGCCGGCTTCGGCCAGCAGGCGCAGGTGCCAGCTGGTCGTCCCCGAGCTTTCGCCGACCCGTTTGCCCAGCCCGGTCGCGGTCGCGGGCCCGTCGGCCTGCAGCAGTTCGATCATCCGCATCCGCAACGGGTGGGCCAGCGCCCGCAGCATCCGCGCGTCGAGCGGTCGCGACGACTGGTTCTCGGGCATGCCCCCACCCTAGACCGCAGAGGACACTTTGCAAAGTATCCTCTGCGGTCAGTGCAGCGCGAAGAGCCCGACCGCGAACAGCACCACCGGAACCACCGCCGCCGCCGCGCTGATCAGCCAGTTGCCACCACGCCAGCCCACCGGGGACGCGTCGAGCACCATGCGGCGCACCAACGCCGCCTCCAGCACCGCCGTCAGCAAGAACCCGAAGCCCACGCTGAAGATCGCCGCCGCGCCGACGAAGAACAGGCCCGACGTCGACGCCGCGCCCAGCGGGGCCGCGACCTCCCAGCGCACCAGTCCCGCGGCCGCCGCGAGCAACGCGAGCAGCAGGACGAACGCGACCAGGAAGCCGATCCGCGCCGACGTCTGGTGCTGGGCACGCGTGAACAGCCAGAATCCCGCGTCGAGCGCCGCCACGATCACCGCGAGCACCAGGAACCCGGCACGGAACGTCAGCACCCGGTCACTCTAGCGAGACCTGCGCCATGATCGCCGTCGGATGCCCGTCCGGGTCGGCGAAGAACGCCATCCACTCCTCCACGCCGGACTCGTGCCGGTGGATCAGGTGCGGCGCGCCCAGGAACTCCACACCCCGCGAGCGCAGCTCGTCGTAGGCCGCGTGGATGTCCGGAACCTTGAAGTACAGCACCGACTCCGCGCCCTTCGGCTCGCCGGCGGTCAGGAACAGCCGGACGCCGTCGCAGTCGAAGAACGCCAGGTCGCCGAACGTGTAGAGGTGGTCGAGGCCCAGCACGTCGCCGTAGAAGGCCTTCGCCCGGCCGAGGTCCGCGACCGTCCGCGAAACCTGCCCGATCGGTCCCAGCACCACTGCCTCCTCACGGGTCCGTGCGAAGAGCGCACTGTCCATCGGTGCCCCGCGCCAGGCGCGCAGCTCGGCCCGTCCGGCGAGGCCGAGCTTGCGGACGGCGTTGCCGACGTGGAACTTGACGGCGTCCGGGCTGGTGCCGCGCCGCCGCGCGATCTCGCGGTTGGTCAGGCCGTGGCGGACCGCGTCGACCACCCGCCACTCGGCGGGGGTCAGCCGGTCCGGGTGCCGTGGCCTGCCGCGCTCGCCCACGCGCCGACGATAGCCCCGGAACCGCCGAATTACCCTCCCCCCGCGAACCGCGCTTCCACGGTCCCCAGCGTGCCGAAGTCCGCCACCACGTGGCCGCCCGCGTGGATCGGGCACGGCGGGGTCGCCGTGCCCGTCGTCACGACGTCGCCCGGGCGCAACGAGCGGCCGTGGCGGGACAGCTCCATGGCCAGCCAGTGCAGCGCCAGGCGCGGGTCGCCCAGCACCAGGCTCCCGCTGCCGCGCGCGAACTCCGTGCCGTCGGCGTGCAGGACCACCGGCTGCCGCGGCAGGTCGAGGTCGCGCCAGCCCGGGACCGGCCGTCCCTCGAGGAACCGGCCCGCGCAGGCGACGTCGGCCAGCAGCTGCGGGCCGCCCGCGTGCTGGTGGTCGGTGTAGCGGCTGTCCGGCATTTCCAGGGCCAGGAACATCGTGTCGACCGCGTCGAGCACCGCGGTCAGCGACGGCGACGGCCCCGGATCGGCCTTCAGCCGGAAGGCGAACTCGGGTTCGGCGACGCCCATGGTCATCGTGTCGGCGGGCACCGGCTCGCCTTCGACGTGGCGGAACCGCTCGAACATCGCGCCCGGCAGCGGGCCGGGGACGTCGAGGTACTGCCGGGCGTACGCGGTGGTCGCGGCGATCTTCCAGCCGGACACCGGCCCGGCCAGCTCGGCGAGCGCCGCCTGCGCCGCCATGCCCTCGGCGAGATCGCGCGGCCGGGCGCCGGCCGGGAGCCCGTCGAGGCGCTTTCCGGTCTGCCACGCGTCCCAGATCAGCTCCGCCGCCCGCTCCCGGTTCACGCCCGCGATCTTGCCAACCCGGGGACCGGCTGTCGATCGGCTTACGGGTTCATGGCGTAGACACCCGAAAGCGCCCGGACGCGCGCCCAGACGTTCTCGAAGCGCTCCGCGTCCACCACCGGCTTGCGCAGCGCCGCCAGGGCGATCGCCTGCTGGGCCTCGGTCGAGCCGGCCTTGCCGTTGAGGTCCACCGCCGCGACGCTGAAGTCCTGCACCAGCACCGCGAAGATCTGATCGACGACCTCGTCGTCCAGGCCGGTGATGCGGGCCTGCTCCAGGATCAGCTGCCCGTAGACGATCAGCGTGAACAGCTCGGTGAGCGCGAGCCCGAAGTCGAGGTCGGCCTGCTGCGCCTCGTCCGGCGCGGCTTCGGTCAGCAGCTTGACCAGGTAGCCGGCCTGCTCGGTGAACAGCGCGACGTTCGGGATGTGCGCCGCCTCGGCGTAGGCGGTCTTCCAGTCGTGGAACCGGACCTTCGACAGGCCGCGCGCCGGGCCCTGGCGGAAGAGGAACTCGTCGTCCGCGGCGTCGGTGCGGGTGCCGACCGGCGCGTACTCCTGCGGCGCGAACAGGTAGTTCGGCATGAACTTCGCGATCAGCGCGAGGTTGACGGCCACCGTGCCTTCGAGCTTCGGCAGGCCGTCGATGTCGTTCTTGGACATCGCCAGGTAGGTGTCGGCCTCGAAGCCCTTGGCCGCCACGACGTCGGCGACCAGGCCGATCACCTTCTGCGCCTCGGTGGTCACCTTCATCTTGGTGATCGGGTTGAACAGCAGGTAGCGGCGGTCGTCCGGGTTCGCGCTGCGGAAGTAGTCGACGGCGCGGTCGGAGAACAGCTTCATCGCGGTCAGCCGCGCGTAGGCCTCGACGAACTCGCGGCGGACGTGCGGGAAGTCCGTGACGGGCTTGCCGTAGAGCACGCGGTTGTGCGCGTGCGTGATGGCCTCGTACAGCGAGTGCGTCGCCATGCCGATGCCGCCGAAGCAGAGGTTGAACTTGCCGATGTTGACGGTGTTCAGCGCGGCGCTGAAGGCTTCGGCGCCGACGTGGAGGATGTCGTCGCCGTGCACCGGGTAGTCCTCGAGCCGGAACTCCGCGACGTACATCTGCGACGGCACGACGTTCTTGACCACGTGGTAGTTCGGGTGCTCGGAGTCGGCGTAGAAGAAGACGTACTGGTCCGGCCCCTCGACGCCGTCGATGCGGCCGAAGACCGACACCGTGCGCGCGCAGTTGCCGTTGCCGATGTAGTACTTCGAGCCGGTGGCGCGGTAGCCGTCGCCGTCCTTGGTGAGGACCATGTCGGAGGAGTAGATGTCGGCGCCGTGGTCCTTTTCGGACAGTCCGAACGCGCCGACGCCGCCGGCGTCGAGGGCGTCCGCCGCGCGCTTGCGGGCGACCTCGTTGCCGCTCTGCCAGACCGGGCCGAGGCCGAGGATCGTGACCTGCCAGGGGTACCAGTAGTTCAGGCCGTAAAAGCCGAGGATCTCCGACAGCGCGGCGACGCGGCTGGTGTCCCAGCGCTTGTCCGGGTTGCCACCTCCGTTCGCGGACGGCGTCAGGAAGGTCGAGAACAGGCCTTCCTTGCCGGCGAACTCGATGAAGTCCGCGTAGAAGGTGCGGTTGTGGTAGTCCTCGGTGAGCTTCGCCTTGCCGCGCTGTTCGAACCAGTCGATGGTGGCGCGCAGCAGGCGCCGCGTCTCGGCGTCGAAGTGCGCCGGGTCGTACTCGCGCGGGTTCAGCAGCATGGTCGTCCTCCTCGATTACCGACGGGTAACTTAGCAAGGCCGCGCGAGTGCGGGCAATCTCACTGGGGGTAGGTCACTCTCGTTGGGTACACTGATCATGCGGGCCGCTCAGTTCTGCCTCGGCCCGCTGCTGTTGTCGACTACCACGCGCCGCGGCCGCACACCGGTCTGCGCCGGGCAGGACAACCCTTCTCAGGTTATGGAGACCAGGGCACTCGCGTGCCCACACGCACTTATGAGCACTTTCGCTGAACTCGGCCTGCCGACTCCGCTCGTGGCCGCGCTGGCCACGCAGGGCGTCACCGAGCCCTTCCCGATCCAGGCGGCGACCCTGCCGCACACTCTCGCCGGGCGTGACGTGCTCGGCCGCGGCCGGACCGGTTCCGGCAAGACCTACGGCTTCGTGCTGCCCGTGCTGGCCCGCCTCGCCGCGGGCCCGACGCGGCGCAAGCCGGGCCGTCCCCGTGCGCTGATCCTGGCGCCGACGCGCGAGCTGGCGACGCAGATCGAGGCGTCGATCCTGCCCTTGGCGAAGCCGCTGGGCCTGCGCACGACGACGATCTTCGGCGGGGTCAGCGCGAACCCGCAGATCACCCGGCTGCGTGACGGCGTCGACATCGTCGTCGCCTGCCCCGGCCGGCTCGCCGACCACATGCGCTCCGGGCACGTGAAGCTCGACGCCGTCGAGATCACCGTGCTGGACGAGGCCGACCACATGGCCGACCTGGGCTTCCTGCCCGAGGTGCGGCGGATCATGGACGCCACGCCGTCGCGCGGGCAGCGGCTGCTGTTCTCGGCGACGCTGGACAACGGCGTCGACGTGCTGGTCAAGCGGTTCATGGACGACCCGGTGCTGCACAGCGTCGACTCGGCGCAGTCGCCGGTGGCGACGATGGAGCACCACGTCCTGCACCTCGAGGAGACCCACCGGCTGCCGGTGCTGGTCGACCTGACCGCCGCGCCCGGCCGCACGCTGGTGTTCACGCGGACGAAGAGCCGCGCGAAGGCGCTGACGCGCAAGCTGCTGGCGGCGGGCGTGCCGGCGGTGGAACTGCACGGCAACCTGGGCCAGAACGCGCGGACGCGCAACCTCGAGGCGTTCTCGTCGGGCGCGGCGAAGACGCTGGTGGCGACGGACATCGCGGCGCGCGGCATCCACGTCGACGACGTCCGGCTGGTCATCCACGCGGACCCGCCGGTCGAGCACAAGGCGTACCTGCACCGCTCGGGCCGCACGGCGCGCGCCGGCGCGTCGGGCACGGTGGTGACGCTGATGACCGACGCGCAGGTCCGCGACGTGCGAGACCTGACGCGCAAGGCGGGCATCAAGCCGACGACGACCCAGCTCGGCCCGGGCCACCCGCTGCTGGCGGAGCTGGCCCCCGGCGAGCGTTCGTTCACGGCGTCACCGAAGCGGCCCCCGGTGGACAACCGGCCGAAGAAGGTTTCGGCCACGGGCGCGGCACCGGGCGGCGGCCGCCGCCGCGGCGCCCCGAAGGAGAACCGCGGCGGCCAGCGCGCCCGGGCGGCCGGCCAGGAGCAGCCCCGGTCGGAACGGCGGACGGCCCAGCCGGAACGCCGGGCATCCGGCACCGGAGGCAGGACGGGCTCGGCCGCGTCGGGCAAGCCGGGCGGCAACGGCCGCTCGGGCGCGGCCGCGGGCGGAGAACGCCGCGGAGGTTCGCGACGGTCGGGCACCCCGGCGGCGGGGCACCGCCGGTCGGGCTCGGGCTCCGGCGGCGCGGCGGCCTTCTCGGCGGGCACGCGGGCCGGCGGGCGCCGGAACGGCCGCTGAGCTTCGTCGGCCGGGGTCCCGGCAACTCGGCCACCGAGGACGGGTTCGCGATGCCTTGAACGACTCGTTCCTGTCGTCAGACGTCTTGAACGAGTCGTTCACGACATCGGACCACCGCTGAGCCTCGTCAAGCACGGCCGGCGGGGGCCGGATGGGTCAGCAGCCGGCCCGTCCGGATCTCCGCCGTGCCCACCGTGTCCAGGCCGCGCCACTCCTGCGTCACCAGGTACAACGTGTCCTCGCTCAGCGCGCACGCGAAACACCCTCGGTCCAGCGTCAGCCGGTCCAGGACTTCGCCGCCTTCCCTGACCCGGGTGCACGACTTGTGCGGGACGTCCGCCACCCAGACCGCGCCCGACGCGTCGAGCGCGATGCCGTCCGGGTATCCGTCGCCCAGGTCGGCCCACACCCGGCGGTTCGCCAAACCGCCGTCCGGCCGCACCGAGAAGGCCGTCAAGCGGTTCGCGTACGACTCCGCCACGATCAGCGTCGCCCCGTCCGGGGTCAGCGCCATGCCGTTGCCGAACGCGATGTCCTCCGCCACCTGGCGCACCTCGCCGGACGGGGAGACGAACAAGATCACCCCCGGCCGGTACTCCTCCCCGGCCATCAGGTCGAAGCCGCCGCCGTTGACGTAACAGCCACCTTCGGGCGTGACCACGATTTCGTTGAAACCGGTCGCGCCGAGGTCCGCGTGGGTGACCAGCGAGCCGTCTTCGAGCAGCCGCAGGAGCAGGCCGTCCGACGACGACACGATCAGCGGCCGCCCGCCGGCGAAGTCGAAGCACATCGGCATCGTCGGGAAGCCCGCGCGGAACACCACCTCCCGCTCCCCCGCCGGCGAGACCGCGACGATCTCGTGGGCCAGCCAGTCGGCGAACCACAGCCTGCCGTCGTGCCAGCGCGGGGACTCGCCGAACGCGAAGCCCTCGAGCAACGCCGCGGTCATCGCCACACCCCCACGATCGCCGCCACCACGGCGATCTTCACCAGCCAATCGCCCGCGTGCAGTGCCGCCAGGCGGACCGGGACGCGCTCGTGCAGCACCGATCCCGCCAGGATCACCACCGGGAACCCCGCCCACGCCAGCAGCGCCAAGCCGAGGGCGCCCGGAACGCCGTCCACCCCGGCCGCTGCCGCCAGGACCGCGAACGCCGTCACGAGCACCAGCGTCCGGCCGAACTCCGCACCCATCCGCCAGGGTGACGGGCGGGCCTCCGCGCCCGCCGGGCTGAGCCGGGCCCAGACCTTCCCGAACGCCGTGTACCAGATCGAGCTCACCACGAACGCCGCGACCGACGCCACCAAGACCGCGAGAACCATCGCCTGCTCCTTCGCCGGGGACTGCTTGCGAAGGGGACGTCGACGCCGTGGAAGCGGCTTCGACATCCAGGCGCGAAAAACTTCTAGAGCGACGAAGTCAGCCCGCGGGCCCGCAGCACCGCGCGCTCCAGCGGACGGAACACCAGCAGCTCGATCCCCACGCCGACCAGCAGGATCAGGAAGATCGCCGCGATCACCGTCTCCATGCTGTTGAACGACGACCCCTGGTTCAGGTACGCGCCGAGCCCGACGCCCAGCTGGGGCGACAGCGCGATCAGCTCGGCCGCCATCAGCGACCGCCACGAGAACGCCCAGCCCTGCTTGAGCCCGGCCAGGAACCCCGGCAGCGCGGCCGGCAGCAGGATGTGCCGGGCCGACGACAGCCGGTTCGCGCCCATCACCTGGCCGACGCGCGGCAGGATCGGCGGGATCTGGTCGATGCCCGAAACCAGGCCGTTCGCGATCGACGGCACCGAGCCGAGCAGCACCACGAAGTAGATCGCCGCGTCGTTGATCCCGAACCACAGGATCGCCGCCGGCACCCAGGCCACCGACGGCAGGCTCTGCAGCCCGGTCAGCAGCGGCCCGATCGCCGCCCGCACCACCCGGACCTTCGCCACGACCAGGCCCAGCGGGGTGCCGATGAGCACGCCGGCGAGGAAACCGAGCGCGGCGCGGTGCACCGACGTCCAGACGAAGCCGAACACCTGGCCGTCGACGACGATGCCCCAGAACTCGTCCCACACCGCGAGTGGGGCCGGCAGCTGCGACTCCGGCCAGAAGGCGGCGGCCCAGAGGATCTGCCAGACGACGATCAGCAGGACCAGCGCGCCCACCGGCGGCAGGAAGCCCCAGGCGAACCGCTTCCAGAAGCCCGGGCGGCGTTCGCCCGCGGGGGCGTCGAGCGAGTCCAGTCCGGCGCCGACCGCGTCCAAATCGGCCTCTGCGGGCCGATCAAGCTGCGGCATGGGTGCTGATCACCTCTCGCAGGTGCCCGGTGATTTCCTCGGTCAGCTCCTCGGCGTCGGCCAGCGGCACGTCCGTCCACTCGCGCACGACCCGGCCGGGCCGCGACGACAGCAGCACCACGCGCTGGCCGAGCCGGACCGCCTCGCGCACGTCGTGCGTGACGAACAGCACCGACGTGCCCGTGCTGCGGTAGACGCGCAGCAGCTCGCCCTGCAGGACGTCACGGGTGATGGCGTCGAGCGCGGCGAACGGCTCGTCCATCAGCAGGAGCGACTGCTCCGGGTCGCCGCCGACGCGCAGCGTCGCGGCCAGGGCGCGGGCCAGCGCGACGCGCTGCCGCATGCCGCCGGACAGCTCGTGCGGCCGCTTGCCGCCCGCGCCGTTCAGCCGGACCAGTTCCAGCAGCTCGGCGGCCTTTTCGCGGCGCTCGGCGCGGCCGAACCCGGCCAGCCGCAGCGGCAGCTCGACGTTGCGGGCCGCGGTCAGCCACGGCATCAGCGCGGCTTCCTGGAACATCACCGCGGGCCGGGAGGTGTTCAGCGTGATCTCCCCCGCCGTCGGCGCGTCCAGCCCGGCGACCAGGTTCAGCAGCGTGCTCTTGCCGCAGCCGGAGGCGCCGAGCAGGCAGACGAACTCGCCGGGCGCGACCGTCAGGTCCACGCCGTCGAGCGCGACGACCGCGCGGCCGGCTGTGCCGAACGTCTTGCGCACGCCGTCGAGACGGACCGCGGTCGCGCCGGTGAAACTGGTGCGGCCGGTCGGGAGGGTCGTGGTCATCGCTGACTGCCTCTCACTGAGCACTTCTTTCGGGGGTTCCGGGTGGCGGAGCCCCCGGCCCGGGGCGGAGCCCCGGTTTCACTTCGTCAGTTCGGGAGCGTCGACGGCGGGCAGGTTCTGCGCCTTCAGCACCTCGTTCAGGGGGCCGAAGTCCGCGAAGCCCTTCAGCGCCACTGCCGACTTCACCACACCGGCCGTCACCGAGTCCTGCGCGAGCTGCGGGAATTCGGCGGCGATGGGGTCGGTGGTCAGCTCGATGCCGGAGAACGCACGGTCCAGGACCGCCGCACTCAGGGTACTGCCGGCCAGCTCCTTGAGCGCACCGTTGACCACGGTCTTCGCGTCCGCCGGGTTGGCCTTCGCCCAGTCGATCGCCGCCAGCTCGCCCTTGAGGAGGGCGCGGACGGTGTCCGGGTGCTGCTGCAGGAACTCGCTGCGCACGATGACGACGGTGGTCGGGAAGCGGCCGCCCGGCCACAGCGTCTTCTCGTCGACCAGGACCTTCGCGCCGGCGTCGAGGACCAGCCGGGACGCCCACGGCTCGGGCAGCCAGCCGCCGTCGACCTCGCCCTTCTTGAAGGCGTCCAGCGTCTTCGGGTTGTCGAGGTTGGTGATCTTGACCTGGCCGGTCAGCTGCTTGCCGGCGAGGAACTTCTTGAGCGCGACGTCCTGGGTGTTGGCCAGCTGCGGCGTGGCGATGTTCTTGCCCTTGAGCTGGTCCACGCTGGTGATGTCCGGCTTGACGACCAGCTGCGCGCCACCCGAGACGGCGCCGGAGATGAGCTGGATGGCGCCCTTGGACTTGGTGAAGGCGTTGATCGCCGGGCCGGAGCCGATGAAGGCGACGTCGAGGGAGCCGCCGAGCAGGGCGTTGACCTCTTCGGGGCCGGCGTTGAACGTCTGGGTGGTGAGCTTGGTCGAGCCGAGCTCCTTCTTGAAGAAGTCCTTCTTGACGCCGATGAGCGCGGGCGCGTGCGTGACGTTCGGGAAGAACCCGACCCGGACCTCGCCGGCGGCCCCCTGGTTCGCGGCCGGGGCGGCGCTGCTGTCCGCGCGGGAACAGCCCGCGAGCACGCCCACGACGGTCAGGGCGGCCAGCGCCGTGGCCAGGGTTCTCCGTGAGGTGCGCACGTCGGTATCGCCTTTCGTCGGTGTCCGGGGGGAGGTTCGCACGGTCACCCACTCAGGCGCATAGCCATCCGCATCCCGAGAATCCCGATGAGATTTCTTGACATCGGCGGCCACGGCGCCTACGGGCGGTCTTCGAAGAAAGTCGCCGGCGCGGGCAACCGCTCGCGTCACCCGGACGTGGTATGGGATGACCACCGATTCGGGAGGAAAGACATGACGAGCACCGCACAGCGACGCGGCCAGGGGGCCGCGGGCGTCCGCGTGGCGCTGTTCGTGCTGTTCATCGGCCTGGGCCAGGCGTCGTACGAGTGGCTCAGGTCACTCGGCATGGACGCGGTGACGGGCCTGGTCGTCGGGGCGATCCCGGTCGTCACCGGGGCGGCGGTGGCGCTGGTGCTGTGGCTGGCCTCGGACCGCGCGTTCGCGCTGCGCAACTGGCTCCCGGTGGCGGTGAGCATCCCGGTCTACGTGGGCGGCGGCTTCGGCCTGGCCACCGGCACGGCGAGCCTGGTGGCCTCGATCGTCAGCGGCGTGGGCCTGGGTATCGCGGCTGTGGTGGGGGCCGGGTTGTACCGGTCCCGCCGGCAGAACGCCGAGGTTCGCCAGTAGGGAATCGCGCGGCCGACCGGGGTGGTCAGACGTCCTGAACGACTCTTTCACGACGTCTGACGACAGGAACGAGTCGTTCAGGACGTTCCGGCTCCCGCCCCGCGGTCGCGGAACAGTCAGCGGCGCAGCAGAAGTGACACGTCGCCGAATTCGTGCCACAGGTACCGCTCCTCCACCGCCGCGTCATACGCGCGCTGGACCACCTCCGGACCGGTCACCGCCTGCAGCAAGAGCAGGTGCGACGCGTCGGGCGCGTGCAGGCCCGTGACGATCCCGTCCACCACCCGGGCCGGGCGGTCCGGGCCGAGCACCAGGTTCGTCCAGCCCTCGGCCGGGCGGACCACGCCGTCGGCATTGGCCGCCGACTCCAACGCCCGGGCCGCCGTCGTGCCCACCGCGATCACCCGGCCGCCGCGGGAGCGGATCCACGCCACCAGCGCCGCCGTCGGGGCCGGTACGCGGAACCGCTCCGGCTGGGGTGGCTCGCCCGCTTCCGGGGACGACACCCCCGTGTGCAGCAGCAGCGGCGCGAACAGCACGCCTTCGGTCACCAGGCGGGTCACCAGCTCCGGCGTGAACGGGCGGGCCGCCGAGGGCATCTCCGCGCTTCCCGGCTCGCGGGCGAACACCGTCTGGTAGTCCGCGAGCGGCCACGCCCGCGGGACATACCCGTAGCGGATCGGCCGGCCGGCGGCCGCGAGGAATCCCGGCACCGGGCCCTCGACCGCCACCGCCGCCCGCCACAGGCGCTTGTCACCCGGGGCCGCCGGTTCCAGCAACGTCAGTGACGCGCCCCTGGGCAGCTCCAGGCGCTCCCCCGGCCGGCCGTCGAACAGCGGTCCGCCCGGGGCGCGCAGCTCGACCACCCACGCGCCGTCGTCGAGCGCGGTCGAGAAGTGGACCACGACCGGACGTCCGCCGCGGACGGCGTCGACCGCCGCCGGCAGGGTCCCCGATGTGTTGACGACCAGCAGGTCCCCCGGGCGCAGGTGCTCGCCCAGCGAAGCGAACGCCGTGTGGTGCACGCCCGACGGCGAGGCGACCAGCAGGCGGACTTCGTCGCGCGCCAGGCCGCGGGCTTCCGGCGGCGCCGACGCCGACAGCTCGTCCGGCAGGTCGAAGCGGACGTTCATACCGCCGCCAGGAGGTCGGCCGCGCGGTAGCGGCCACTGGGTGGGCGCTCGTCGAGCAGCCTGAGGAACGCCGGGACCGCGGACGACGGCAGCGGCCGGTCCGAGATGTCCTCCCCGGGGAACGCGCGCTGGTGCATCGCCGTGCGCAGGTCGCCCGGGTCGACCGCGTACACCGCCAGGTCCGGGTTTTCCACGCCCAGGACGGCGGTGAGCCGGTCGAGCGCCGCCTTCGCGGAGCCGTAGCCGCCCCAGCCTTCGTACGGCTCGACGGCCGCGTCCGAGCTGATGTCGATCACGATGCCCCGCGCCGCCGTCAAGGCGGGCAGGAGCAGCTGCGTCAGCGCGAGCGGCGCGAAGACGTTCACGCGGTAGACGTTTTCCAGCTCCGCCAAGGGATACCGCGCCAGCGGCGGCAGCGGGCTGACGCCGAGCGAGCTGGCGTTGTTGACGAGCAGGTCGAGTTCCGGGCAGGCACCGGCGAGGGCGGCGCGGTGGGCCGGGTCGGCGACGTCGCCGGGGACGGCGGTGAAGCCGATCTCCCGGGCCGCCGACTCCAGCGCGGCCGCGTCCCGGCCGTCGCCGACGACTGTCCACTGGCGACTCACCAAGGCCGCCGCGAGCGCGCGGCCCAGGCCGGCGGACGCCCCGGTGATCAGAGCGGTGGGCATGGTTCCTCCTTCGAGGGGGTACCACACCATCGTGAAACCTCGATATTACTCGAGGTCAACCGAAGGCCGGCCGCGCAGCAGGAAATACGCTGCCAGCGAAACGATCAGCCCGACGTAGTACGCGAGGTCGGCGCCGTGCAGGGCCGCGGCGACCGGTCCGGTGTAGAGGGACGTGTTCATGAACGGCACCGCGGCGCCGAAGCCCGCCACGAACGCCACCAGCGCCGCCCACGGGCGGACGGAAACCGCGGCCAGGACGTCCACCCGCCGTCCGGCGCGGGTGCGCGCGAGCCAGTCCGGGACGACGACACCGAGGAACGGCGGGATCCAGTAGCTGACGAACAGCAGCACGTTCTGGAACTTCGCCGCGAGCTCGCCGCTGTGCATCCAGAGGATCAGCGCGAACGCGAGCACGGTGACGAGCACCGCCGACACCGGGCGCCGCAGCCGGACGCCGACGGTCTGCAGGGCCAGCGAGCCGCTGTAGTCGTTCATCGCGTTCGACGACACCGCCGCGAGCGCGATCACCGCCAGCGCCAGCGCGCCCAGGAACCCGCCGCCGAGCAGGTCCGCGACACCCTTCGCCGTCTGGTCGCCCAGCGATGTCCCCAAGGCGAGCCCGAGGCCTTCGCCGATCGCGTACGACGCCGTCAGGCCGAGCAGCGTCGCCCAGAAGACCGACCGGGACGACGTGTCCACGGGCAGGTAACGGCTGAAGTCCGACGCGTAGGGCGCCCACGAGATCGCCAGCGACAGCGTGATCGTCGTGAACAGCACGACGCCGCCCGCCAGGTCCGCGCCGGAAGCGGTGTTCGCGGTGGCGATCGGGTGTCCGGAAAGGACCTTCACCGCCAGCGCGGCGAACGCGAGCACCAGCAGCACGCTCATCACCGTCTGGACGCGGTGGATCAGGGCGTAGCCGAAGACGCCGAGGGCGCACTGCAGCACCAGCACGATCAGCACCGGCACCCAGAACGGCAGCCCGGTCAGCTCCGCCAGGGCCTCGCCGCCGAACAGGCCGACCAGCGCGTCCCAGGCGATCGAGCCGAGCCACTGCACCAGGCCCGGCAGCACCACCCCGCCGCCGAACGGCAGCCGGGCGAGCGGCAGCTGCCCGGTGCCGGTGCGCGGCCCCCAGGTGGACAGGTAGGCGACCGGCAGCGAGCCGAGCACGGTCCCCAGGAGCATCGCGGCCAGCCCGGTGCAGAAGCCCAGGCCGAGCGTGGCGGCGAGGGTGCCGGTGAACACCGCCGTCATCGTCAGGTTGGGCGCGAACCACACGCTGAACAGCCGCCACGGGCGCCCGAAGCGGTTGTCCGCCGGGACCGGCCTGATGCCGTGGGTTTCGATCGCCAGGTCGTGCCCGCCCGTGGGCATCCGCCCGCCGAAGACCTCGGCGTCCAGGCCGCGTCCAGTCATGTCCTGCCTCCCGTCCGAACGGGTTCACCCTAAAGCGCGGCCGCCCGGTGTAACGCGACGGCCCGAACGGGCGAATCATGGTTAGCCGTTGCCGGACCGCCGCCCGAGCCCGCCAGGTGTCACCCGGCTGCCGGAGCGCGCGTCCGCGAAGCACACCGGGAGGGGTTGCGTGGTTGCGGTGCAGCACCCCCGGACACTCGTGATGACCGGCCTGCTCACCGCCGGTTTCGCGCTCGGCGTCACGGCGCTGGCGTTGAAGGCGGGCGAAGGCACCCACTCCGCGCTGGACACCGCGCTCAGCACCACGACCGGGTTCCTGTTCCTGCTCGCGGGCGCGGTCGCGCACGTGCGGCGGCCGGCCAACCCGATCGCCGTGCTCATCGCGCTCGTCGGGCTCGCGCTGTTCCTGGAAGACCTGCAGTTCGCCCGGAACCCGGTGCTGTACACGATCGCCGTGCCGCTGCGCGCCGCGTCCAGCCCGGTGATCGCGCACCTCGTGCTCGCGTTCCCGCACGGACGGCTCCGGTCGCGGTGGGAACGGCTGCTGGTCGCCGCGGCCTACCTGGTGGTGCTCGGCCTGGGCGTGGTCGGGCTGCTGGCCGGCGACGACCCGCGTGACCTGCTGGCGATCCCGTCCGCCTCGGCCGACGCGGCCTTCGCGCACCGCGGGCTCGACTTCGTCGCGACGGTGATCAGCGCCGGCGTCGTCGTCGTGCTGCTCTACCGGTGGCTGACCGGGCAGCTGCCGCAGCGGCGGCTGCTGTCGCCGGTGATCGCCATCGCGTTGCTCGGCGCCCTCGCCTCCGGCGCGGGCACGGCGCTCGGCGACGGGAACCCGCTTTCCGAGCCGCTGCTGCAGGCCTACCGGATCCTGTTCTGCCTGTGGCCGCTGGCGTTCCTGACCGGCGTGCTGCGGGCCCGCGTCGGCAACGCCGAAATGATCCGGCTGCTGCTGGAACGCGACGGCACCGGGCTGGCCGCGCTCGTGCAGGACGACGAGGTGTGGAAGGACAGCCGGTCGATCGACGCGCTCAACGCGGCGGCCGGGCTGGTGCTGGACAACCAGCGGCTCGCGGGCGAGCTGGAACAACGGCTGGCCGAGGTGCGGGCGTCCCGGGCGCGGCTGGTCGCGGCCGGCGACGAGGAGCGCCGCCGGCTGGAGCGCGACCTGCACGACGGCGCCCAGCAGCGGCTGGTCAGCGTCGTGCTGCTGCTGCGGATGGCCGGCCGCCGGTACGGCGCCGAGCTGCCCACCGAGGTCCGGGCCCTGATCGGCGGCGCGGTCGACGAGCTGCAGACGGCGATCACCGAGCTGCGGGAGCTGGCGCGCGGCATCCGGCCGGCGATCCTCACCGAAGCCGGTCTGGCGGCGGCGGTCCGGTCGCTGGTCGCCCGCGTCCCGCTGGAGGTGGGCCTGTCGGTCGGCGCGGTACCGCGGCTCGATGCGGCGGTGGAGGCGACGGCGTACTTCGTGACGTCGGAGGCGCTGACGAACGCCCTCAAGCACGCCCAGACCGACCACGTCGACGTCCGGATCGAGGTGGCGGGCACCGAGCTGCGGGTGGAGGTGACGGACGCCGGCGCCGGCGGCGCGGACCTCGAGGGCGGGACCGGCCTGGCGGGCCTGCGCGACCGCGTCCAGGCCCTCGGCGGCGAACTGGACGTCACCAGCGGCCCCGGCGGCACCACGGTCAGCGCGGTGATCCCCCTGGCCGGCGAAAAGCCGTGAAGGCCTCCTTCCCGGCCTTTATAGCCGGGAAGGAGGCCTTCACGGACTCACCGGCGCAGGCCGAGCCGGGCGATCAGCGTCCGGTAGCGCTGGACGTCGGTCCGGCGGAGGTAGGCGAGCATCCGCCGGCGGCGGCCGTTGAGCACCTGCAACCCGCGCCGGCTGTGGTGATCCAGCTGGTGGGTCTTGAGGTGTTCGGTGATCCCCCGGATCCGATGGGTCAGGAGGGCGATCTGCACCTCCGGGGAACCGGTGTCGCCCGGGAAGGTGGCGTATTCCTCGATGACGGCTTTCGTGTGTTCGGCTTCGAGCGCCATGAACTCCCTTTCCAGGAGTTATCGGCCGGCGCGCGACCCGGCGGGCTCAGCGCCGCCGGACGGATCCACGCCGGCGAGGTTCGGCTTGGTCGGCTTCGGCGAACATGACGCTCTCCTCTCATCCTCCTGCGCGAGGCCCGCACGATAACGCGGAATCCCGCGGCACCCCAGCGAATTTCCGCTCCGGACCGCGAAGGGCCCCCTCGCGGCCGAAAAGCCGTGAAGGCCTCCTTCCCGGCTCTTAGAGCCGGGAAGGAGGCCTTCACGGACTTGGACTAGACGAGCAGCAGGAACAGGCAGCCGTTGGGCGTGCCCAGACCCGTCACGTCGTCGTAGCCGGGGGTGGTGTGGATGGTCAGGCTCTGGTAGTCCAGGGTGCGGACCGAGTGGAGCAGGCCACCCGAAGCGTCGACCGAGTTCGCGTAGTCGACGCGGGCCACGGCGGCGTCCACGTGCTTCACGTCGCTGATCGCCGAGGTGCGCGAGGTCAGCTTGTAGATCACGGGGTTGATGAAGCCGTGGTGGAAGTGGTCGAAGCTGTCGGCCACCGCCATGATGCCGGCGAACACCGGCGACGCGAGGCTCGTGCCGCCGATCCGGTACTGGTCGTAGTAGGCGCCGTCCGGGAAGGTCTGCGTCTGGCCGACCAGGAAACCGGTGTTCGGGTCACCGATCGCCGAGATGTCCGGGACGACGCGGCCCTTCTTGTTGCCGGTCTGGTTCTTCTTCGCCAGCGCGTCCGGGACGACACCCTTCTGGTAGAAGGGCTGCTCGAACAGCCGGCTCGTGCCACCACCGGAACCGCTGGTGTAGTTGGCCGGGCCGTAGACGCCGTTGGTCAGCACCGACTTGCTGGTCTCCCAGCCGGTCTCGAAGATCCGCTTGCCGTCCTTGCCGATCGCGATGGACGTGCCGCCGACCGCGGTGATCCACGGCGCCGAGGCGGAGAAGTCCGGCGACGGCGTGCCGAGGCGCGCGACCTCGTCACCGTTGTCGCCCGAGGAGAAGTAGACGCCGATGCCCTCGAGCACCGCCTGCAGCGAGATCTGGTTGAACACCTTGACCTCGTCGGCCGGGATGTCCTCGCCGGTGTCGCCGTAGGAGTTCGACACGATGTCGGCCTTGTGGCCGGCGATCACGTAGTTCAGCGCCACGTCGAGGGCGTTGTCCTCGCAGGACTCCCCGCCGACGTAGAGGATGTTCGCGCCCGGCGCGAGACCGTGGGCGGCCTCGACGTCGAGGGTCTCCTCGCCGTACCAGCCCGCCGCGTCGCACTGGTCCGGCGGCTCGAGGACCGGGTTCGCCGGGAAGACGTGCTGCGAGAACTGGCTCTGCCGCAGCGGGTGCGCCGGGTCGTTGCGGCGCGCGTACTCGCTGGCGTCGGCGTAGATGGTCGGCGAGGCGAACGCGTCCACGATGGCGATCGTGGTGCCCCGGCCGTCCGCGCCGACCTTGTCGACGCCGTAGGCCGAACGCAGCTGCGCCGGGGTGTAGCCGCAGGGCGCGTAGGGCAGCTGCTTGCCGTTGTAGGCGGGATCGGTGGTGTCGATCTTCTCGCCGTAGTAGGCGCTGCACGGCCGCGCGTTGCGGAACCCGGGGCCGGGCGGGACGTCCGACGGCGTGCCCGCGCCGGTCGCGTGGTCCGGCTTGAACAGGTTGGTCGCCTGGTCGACGCCGACGACGCCGAGCACGTCGCCGGCCAGGTTCGCCGGCACCGACAGGTTCTTGTCGGCGGCGCGCAGCGTCTGGCCCTTGACCTGGTACTTGCCCAGGTTGACGGCGAACGCCTTCTCCGTCTGGTCGGCCGTGCCGGTGGCTTCGACGTAGGCGCGGTTCGACGGCACCTCGCCGATGCTGAAGCCGTTGCCGGTCAGCCACGCCTTGACGGCGTTCACGGTCGCGTCACTGGCCGCGAAACGGTCGCGCACCTGGTCGGGGCTCAGGTACTGGCGGTAGGTCTTGCTGTCCGGGTCGGACACGGCCTGGGCCAGCGCCTCGGCGCCGGCGTTGTCGCGCTGGTTCAGGTAAACGCGGAAGCTCAGCTTCGCGGCGGGCGCCGTGTCGGCGACCTTCGCCTGCGCGTTCGCCCACAACGGGTGCGACTGCGGAATGTCCTGACGCCCCTGCGCCGACGCCGTCGCCGGCAGGGCGGCGGTGAGACCACCCACCACCGCGAGCGAAAGGAGCAGGGTGGAGCTTCTTCGCACAGAAATCTCCCTCTCGAATGCGGCCCCCAGAAAACGGGCCTGGAACACCGGGTGAGACTAGATCGGCGTTCCGGTCGCGGGGAAGTCCTTGCGGAACCGTTATCTCGCCGCGAATTCACCGGTGGTACGGAAATCCGGTTTGTCACTCGGAAATTGCGAGGAATAATCCTCGATGTACGTTACGTCCGGTTCGGTCCCGTATTGCGGAACAAGCGGGACCGGCCGTCGCCACCTACGAAAGTCGGTCGCTCCGTCCACTCGGGACAGTCGAATCCGTGACGGCACTTCGGCCGTCAGGCCTCCGCCAGGCGGCGATCCACCGCGGCCGGCGCGAACACCGACTCGACGACCATGGTGACCGCCCCGCCGATCGCTTCGCCACGGCCGCCGATTTCGACGCGCAGGCCCTGCGTCGCGCGCGGCAGCGCCCGCCGGTAGAGCACCTCGCGGACGCCGGCCACGAAGTGCGGCTCGGCGAGGTCGCCGGCGACCACCAGCACCCCGGGGTTGACCACGCAGACCAGCGTGGCGAGCACCTCCCCGACCTGGCGGCCGGCGAACTCGGCGAGCCGCACGGCGGCCGGTTCGCCGGCGAGGATCCGGTCGCGGACCCCCGAGCCCGACGTCGTCGGCAGGCCCTGTTCCGTCAGGCGCGCGGCCAGCGCGCCGCCGCTGGCGACGGCCGCGAGGCAGCCGAGCGAACCGCACGCGCAGCGGGCTTCGGGATACCCGGGCAGCCGGATGTGCCCGATGTCGCCCGCACCGCCGTCGATGCCGCGGTACACCTCGCCGCCGAGGACCAGCCCGGCCCCGATCCCGGTGGACACCTTGACCACGACCAGCGCGGCCGAGTCCGGGTACCGGGCGCGGTGTTCGCCCAGCGCCATCAGGTTGGCGTCGTTGTCCACCAGCACCGGGACGCCGAAACGGGCGCCGAGGTGGGCGTCGATCGGGAAGCCGTCCCAGCCGGGCATGATCGGCGGCTGCTTGACGCGGTTGTCCTCGACCGGGCCCGGCACGGAGACGCCCACGCCGCAGACCGGCCGGTCCACCTCGGCCAGCATCGCCTCGAACCACTCCGCGATCCGGCCGAGCACGGGCTCCGGGCCGTCGGCGACGCGCAGCGCGCCCGCGCGGTGCGCCAGCCGCCGTCCCGACAGGTCGGTGAGCGCGGCTTCGGCGTGCGTCGTGTCGATGCTCGCGGCGAGGACGACGCCGTGCTGGTCGTCGAACCGCAGGTGCCGCGCCGGACGGCCGCCGGTGGAGTCTTCCTGGCCGCCCTCGGCGAGCAGGCCCGCCGCCTGGAGCTGGTCGAGACGCGCGGTCAGCGTCGAGCGCGACAGCCCGCTGCGCGTCTGGAGCGCCTTGCGCGTGGTCGCCTCGCCCGTGCGGACCAGCCGCAGCAGCTCCCCGGCGCTGGTCGGCGTCGTCATCCGGCCCCTTTTGCTCATTGACAAGACATAAGTTGGAGATAGATTGGACATATGAACGTAACACGAGCCGCGGCCGTCCTCGAGGAGAACTGGCTGGGCTCGTCGACCGTGCCCTCACGCGGGCTCTACCCGCACCAGTGGAGCTGGGACTCCGCCTTCATCGCGTTCGGCCTGCGCCACCTGTCCCCCGCGCGGGCCCGCCGCGAGCTGCTGACGTTGTTCTCCGCCCAGTGGCGCGACGGCCGCGTGCCGCACATCCTCTTCAACCCGGACACCCCGCCCGAGGCGTACTTCCCCGGCCCGTCCTTCTGGCACGCCGGCCGGACGTCGGGCCTGGTCCAGCCGCCGGTGCACGCGCGGGCGGTGCTGGCCGTGCACGAGGCCGAACCCGACCCCGTGTTCCTCGCGACGCTGTACCCGAAGCTGCGGGCCTGGCACGAGTACCTGCGGACCGCGCGCGACGCGGGCGGGCGCGGGCTCGTGGCGATCGTGCACCCGTGGGAGTCGGGGATGGACAACAGCCCGGCGTGGGACGGCCCGTTGTCGGCCGTCACGCCGTCGACCGGGTTCGTCCGCCGCGACCTGCAGCACGGCGCCGCGGCCGACCGGCCGAGCGACGAGGACTACGGCCGGTACGTCCGGCTCGCCGCGGACTACCGGGACAGCGGCTACCGCGACTTCGGCGACTTCGTCGTCGAGGACCCGGGCTTCAACGCCCTGCTGGCCGACGCCGAGCTCGCGCTGGCCGAGATCGCCGGAATCCTCGGCCTGCCCGCGGCCGCCGCCACCCACCGGGAGGCCGCGGCGCGCGTCGCGAAGGCGTTGCAGGACACGTTGTGGGACAGCGCTTCCGGCTGGTTCTTCGCCCGGGACGTCCGGACCGGCGCGCTGACGCCGGAGTACACGTGCGCGGGCCTGCTGCCGCTGGTGCTGCCGGACCTGGCGGTCGCCCCCGCCCTGCTCGCGACGGCGACCGGCCCGCGCTTCCGGCTCGGCCGGGTGCACGGCGTCCCGAGCTACGACCTGACGGCCCCGGACTTCGACCCGGGCCGCTACTGGCGCGGCCCGTCGTGGTTCAACGTCGGCTGGCTGGTCCGCCAGGGCCTGCTGCGGCACGGCGAGCACGCCCTGGCGGCACGGCTGCGGGACGACCTCGCCGAGACGGCGGCCCGGACGGACTTCGCCGAGTACTGCGACCCGCTGACCGGCGACGGCCACGGCACGCGGTCCTTCAGCTGGACCGCGGCCCTGACCATCGACCTCCTGTCTCAGCCCGCCGCGGTCGCGTAGTCCGAACCCAGCCAGGTCTCGTCGATCCGCAGGCGCTTGTACCGCGTGCTGTCGCTCGAGGCCGCGTACGTGCTCGTCACCTGCAGCCGGACGTACCGGGCCGTCACCGCGGAGAGGTCGACGAACTGGACGCCGCGGTGGCTCGGCAGTGTCCCGGACTTCACGGCGTCTCCCCAGCTCTTGCCGTCGCTGGAGACGAACACCTTGTACGCCTTGATCCGCGCCGACTGCTCGGAGTCCGACCGGGCGTAGCTGACCGAGTCCTCGCGCTGGTTGATCCCGACGTACTGCACCTTCTTCGCCGACCCGAGGTCGAAGTCGAGGTTGACCGGCAGGGTCTTGCCGTTGTCGAAGTACGTCAGGTAGTCGCCGTCGCTCGCGGACTGTCCACTGTGCCCGCTCGCCGACGCGCTCGCCTTGAGCGTCACGGTCTTCGGGTCGTACGTGCCGGTGCGGCCCGCCGTCTCCACCTTGAACACCGTGTCGTAGGTGTCCCAGCCGGACAGGCCGGTCAGGGTCAGGCTGCCGCCGCCCTGGCTGAACGCGATCGCCGCGCCGGTGCGGAGGTTCGTCACCCGGCGGACGCGGTAGCCGTTGTCGCGGATCTTCAGCGTCGACGTCGACGGCTTGGTCAGGACGTGGACGTACTGCGTGTCGCCCTTGATGGTGATGACGCCGTGCGCGCCGTCGTTCCAGAAGCCCGGCTGCATGCCGCCGTACATGTACCCGGCGCCCTCGGTGCCGCCGAGGGACTCCCAGATCGCGTCCAGGTAGGTGTTCGCGAAGTTGTTGAACGCCTCCTGGTTCGACGGGAACTTGCCGTTCACCATCGCCGTCTCGGCCATCAGCGACTTGATCGACGAGCCCGAGTTGGTCACCAGACGTCCGATGTTGAGCATCTTGTTCACCGACGAGTTGGAGCCGCTGTACCACCAGGCGCCGGTGTCGGGCAGCTTGAAGCACGCCTCGGTGAGCCGGGGCATCGCCGTGTACGTCGCCTGCGGGTAGTCGTACGACGGCGTCATGCCGGTCTTCTGCTCGTTGCTGATCGTGTCCATGATCGGCGTGTCTTCGTTGTTGTTGCTCAGCAGGTAGTCGGGCCGCTGCTGGTAGATCTGCTGGTAGAGGTCGTGGGACTCCCAGTAGGCGTTGTCGTTGTCGATCCAGAACCCGCCGAGATCGGGGTAGTTCTTCATGACCTCGAAGAAGTTGTCGTAGCTGAACTGCCCGAAGCCGTCCTGGCTGTCGAGGTTGACGGTCTTGCCCTTGTACTTCGAGTAGCCGTCCGAGTCGAGCCACTCGTGGCCGCCCTCGTCGTGCCACTGGGCGTCGTTGGTCATGTAGAGGATGACCTTGAGGCCCTGGGGCTTCGCCGCGGCGATCAGCTCGCCCAGGAAGTCCCGCTTGGTGGAACAGCTGCCCGGGATCTTCGACGGCCAGGCCCGCGAGTAGCCGAGGCGGCTGTGGAAGGAAGCGAGCACGAGGTAGGACGCGTGCAGCTTCTTGGCTTCGGTGACCCAGTAAGTGGGACTCCACCCGCCGTCGGTGATCGCCTTCTCCCAGGCGCTGCAGCTGGTGTAGCCGGGTGACGTGCGCATGCCCCAGTGCAGGAACAGCCCCGCCTGGCTGTCGCGCAGCCACTGCTGGGAGGGTTTCTGCAGGTCGGCCGACGCCGGCGCGGCGACGAGCCCGGACACTGCCAGCAGCGAAGCGCACGCGAGGCCCAGGCGGCGCAGGAACTTGGCTGTCATCAACGACCTCCAGTGGTCTGGTCCACTCGGTGGTGTACTCCTGCCGTCGCGGCCTGGTCAAGGCTTAGATCCGACCTTTCCGCCGCGTTTCGCTGGCCGGTACATCGTTGCCGCCGCCATTCGGGTTAAATATCTGATATATGAGACGAGAGATCCGATCTCTCTTGACTGCGGGTCGGCGGGGCGAGTAGATGTTCTCCCCAGAGAGCGCTTTCGCTCCAAGACCATCGCTCCGGCGACACGGGTAGCACGCCGCGCCCCCCCAGAGCTGGTCGGGATGCCGACGGACGGCGGATCGGCATCCCGGCCACCCATCCACCGCGTCGCGGGGCCAGTGCACGAAAGGGACGACGATGTCCGAACACCCCCTTCGCCCGACCCGGCGCGCGGTCCTGGCCGGCACCCTCGGTGCCCTGGGCGCCTTGGCCGCGACGGGCCCCCTCGCGCGAGCCGCGGACCGGCTCCCCCCGATCGGCGACACGGCGCCCACGGACTGGTCCCGGGCCGTGATCGACTCGACGATGAAGCGCTACACGCCGGACAAGATCGGCGGCTGGGGCTACACCCTCGGGCTGTACCTCTACGGCCAGTACCTGTTCTACAAGCGCACCGGCGAGAACAAGTACCTCGACTACATCGTCGCGTGGTACGACCGGTTCATCACCGACAGCGGCATCTCGAACAGCTTCACGAACCTCGACTCGATGCGTTCGTGCCAGATGCTCCCGCTGCTGTACGCGGAGACCGGCCGCAAGAAGTACAAGACGGCGGCCGACCAGCTCCGCAAGCGGTTCCCGGCCTACCCGAGGACGTCCGACGGCGGCATGTTCCACGCCACCAGCAAGGTCGGCCAGCTGTGGGGCGACGGCGTCTACATGGCCCAGCCGTTCCTCGCGCTCTACGGCGCCGCGTTCAACGACGGCGCGTACTGCTTCGAAGAGTCCGCGAAGAACATCGTCGTGTACTTCAGCCACCTGCGCGAACCGGCCAAGGGCCTGCTGTACCACGCCTACGACGAGGACGGCTCCGAGTCGTGGGCGTCCGGGTCCGGGCACCACTCGAAGTACCACTGGGCGCGGGCGATCGGCTGGTTCGGCATGGCCACCATCGACATCCTCGAGGTGCTCCCGGCCGACCACCCGCGGCGGGCCGCGCTGATCGAGGTCGTGCAGTTCCTGGCCGCCGGCTACCAGCGGTACCAGGACGCGTCGACCGGCCGCTGGTACCAGGTCGTCGACCGCGGCGGCGACTCGAAGAACTGGCTCGAGACGTCGGCGTCGTCGATGTACACGTTCACGATGGCCCGCGGCGTCCAGCGCGGTTACCTGCCGTCGTCGTACCAGGCAGTGGCGGACAAGGGGTACGCCGGCGTGCTGAAGAAGGTGTCACTCGACTCGGACGGCCTGACGAAAATCACCGACATCTGCGAAGGCACCAACGTCGGCGACCTGTCCTACTACTACGGCCGCGCCCGCAAGACCAACGACTTCCACGGCCTCGGCGCGTTCCTCATCATGAACGAGCAGTACATGCACTGACCCCTCTCACGCCGCAGAAGGGGCCCCGGCCGACCGGCCGGGGCCCTTTCGTCGTGTCCGGAGGGTCGACACGCGTGACTGGGAAGTCGACACGCGTGATTGAAGGGTCGACACGGCTCCGGAGCCCGGTTCTGCCGTGTCGACCCTCAAATCACGTGAGTTGACCCTCCGATCACGTGAGTTGGCGTTCTGATCACGCAGGTTACGGGTGGGTCAGCAGGTGGAGGTGGAGTCCGACGTGTTGAGGCGGAGGGCGGAGCCCGACGTGGTGGCCGAGTCCTTGACGCAGTAGCCCGTCACCGACTGGAAGCCGATGTCGAACGGGCTCTTCGAGCCCTTCTCCGCCGTGAAGTGGTCGAACGTGATGTCGGAGCTGTTGTTGACGATGCTCGCCGGGCGGCCGTCGTCCTTGCCGAACTCCACCGAGCTGTCGGCGAACCTGATGCCCGACGCGTAGTGCAGGTACCAGCCGTACGACGGGCGGGTGCCGATGCTCTTCGGGTTGTAGTCCGTCGCCGTGTTGCTCGGCACGCCGGTGCCCATGGTGCCGTTGCCGCCGGGGACCGTCAGGTGCACGCCGGTGAACGTGACGTCCGAGACGCGGTGCGAGCCGTCCGCGCCCCAGATCGTCGGGCTGAAGTTGCTGCCGGTGTGCGTGCCCGTGATGTTGTCGAACGTGATGCCGCTGATCGAGCCGACGCCGGGGTTGTTCCCGCAGCGTTTCCGCGTGCCGATCTTCATCATGATCGGCGAATACGTGCCGGACATGGTGATGTTGCGGTAGTGCACGTCGGAAATCTTCGCGCCGTCCATCGAAACGATGCCGATGCCGGATTTGTGCGCGCCGGTGATCGTGATGTCCGAGAACTGGTAGCCGGTGAAGTCGCCGCACGTCTCGGAGCCGAACATCAGCGCGTTGCAGCACTGCGCCGAAAGTTTCGCGTTGTTCACCGTGACGTTCCCGTTCGGCAGTTTCGCGCCGAGCGCGTAGTCGCTCTTGAACACGAGGGCGTCGTCGTTCGCGGCGATGTTCGCATTGGTGATCGTGACGTTGGTGGTGCTGATGATGTTCCAGCCGTCGCGGTCGCTCGCCGTGTCGATGGTCAGGTGGTCCGAGACGACGTTCTTGCAGCCGTTGATCAGCGCCGCGAAGTGCCCGCCGCGGCGCAGCTTGATCCCGGACAGCGTCAGCCCGTCACACCGGGTGAGGGAAAGGATCTTGTCGGCTTCGCCGGACTTCGGGTTGCCGGTGATGAGGTTGCCGCCGCCGTCGATCGTGCCGGCGCCGGTGAACCCGATGTTGGTCAGCTTGTCGCCGTAGAACATCGCGTTGTGGAAGTGGCTGTGGCCGTAGTCCTGGTAGTCGTCCCACTGGTTCGACTCGGGTTTGTCGTAGGTGTCCGCACTCGACCCGGTGATCGTCGCGCCCGCGTCGAGCTGGATCGTCACGTTGCTCTTGAGGTGGACGGTGTTGGCCGACTTGTAGGTACCGGAGGTGAACCGGACGGTGCCGCCGCCGGCCGCGTTGGCCGCGTTGACGGCCTTGTCGATGGCCGAGGAATCGTTGGCCGACCCGTTTCCCTTGGCGCCGTAGTCCTTGACGTCGTAAACGCCGCCGGGAGCCGCGGTGGAGACACCGGCGCCGGTCACCACCAGCCCCGCCACCGCGAAAGAGATCAGCAAGAATTTCGCTTGCACCGTATGACCGCCTTGTCATGGAATCGAAAAAGCTCGGCATGACGGCGGAGCACTCAGATTACGAGCGTCCGGAGCGGACTGTCAAGATCGCCGCGGCGGCAAGGAAAAAAGGCCCGGGAGACCCGCGCCACCCCCAGTCGGACGCGGGTCCCCCGGGTGTTTCGGTGTGGCCGGATCCGCCGGGACACCGCGAGCCCGCCGGCTCCGGTGTCCTATCAGGATTTCCCGCAGTCTACCTGCACCGGGCGCGGGGTTCCCGTGTGATTTTCATGGTCGCCACCGGGAATCCGTCATGATCGGCGCGCCTCAGCCGAACCCTACTCCGGACGACAGCAGCGTGAACGCCCGTTCGGCTGCCGCGACGGCCTCCGGGTACCGCTCCCCCGCCGGGACACCGGCGGCGACCGCGTCCATGTTCGCCGTGGCGAGCGTCCGGCGGACGGCGGTGATCTGCGCGGCCGCGAGACCCGCGTCCGGCGGCCCGACCCCGGCGTCGGCGAGGGCGGCGGCCAGCGCCGATTCGCCGGCGGAGGTGAACTCCGCCAGCCTGGCCACCAGCGCGGGGGTCCGGGTGACCAGCCGGAACACCGCGAGGACGGCCGGGTCGTCGCACAGCCCGGTCACCGGTTCGCGTTCGGCGAGACCGCGCAGGAACGCCTCCCGCAGCGCGGCCAGCGCACCCTGCCCCGGACGCCGGGCGCGGACGACGTCCGCCGCGTCGGTCTCGTGGTCGGCGAACCGGTGCAGCACCAGGTCCTCCTTGGCCGGGAAGTAGGCGAAGAGCGTCCGCTTGGACACTTCGGCCACCCGCGCCACCTCGGCGACCCCGACAGCGTCGAACCCGCGCTCGAGGAAGAGCTCGATCGCCGCCGTGGAAATCGCCGCCCGCGTGCGGAGCTTCTTGCGCTCCCGCAGGCCCGGTTCATCGGTCACGTCACGCAGCGTAGCTCCGCACCCGAGGCGCACGTGTGCGCACAGACACTCCGAATGGATCTATCCGGACCGGACGGCGCAGCCCTAGCATCCGCTGTATGGGGGAACTCATCGGGCAGGTTGAGACCACCTCGCTCACCATCCGCGTCCTCGGACCGCTGGAGGTCACGGCCGCGGGGCAGGTGATCGCGCTCGGCGGTCCGAAGCCCCGGCTGCTGCTGGCCGCGCTGGCGTTGCAGCCGAACGTCGTGGTGTCGACCGACGTGCTGGTGGAAGTGCTGTGGCCGGAATCGGCGCCGCGGTCGGCCGCGGCGAACATCCGCACGTACGTCCATTCGCTGCGAAGACGGTTCGCCGAGATCGACCCCGCCCTGGGCGAGCGGATCAGCAGCCGGGCCTCCGGCTACCTGCTGACCGCGTCGCCGGACGAACTGGACCACCTCGCCTTCACCGCCTTGGCCGGTGAAGCGCAGGAAGTGCTCGACGGCGGCGAAGCCGAGAGCGCGCTCAAGCTCCTCGACCGGGCCGACGCGCTGTGGCGCGGCGAAGTCCTCGAAGGCCTGCCGCACGACCACAGCTGGGGCGCGACCGTCGCCCGGCTCACCGAACTCCGGCTTTCCGTGCAGGAACAACGCCTGAAGGCCCGCATCGGCCTCGGCCGGTGCGGCGAGGCCGTCGCCGAGCTGCGCGGGCTGGTCACCGAACACCCGCTGCGCGAGGAGCTGTGGGCACAGCTGATCGTCGCGCTGCGTGCCGCGGGCCGGACCACGGACGCCATCGAGGCGTACGAGTCGGCCGAGCGGGTCCTGCGCGAAGAGCTCGACGCCGAACCGGGCGCCCGGCTGCGCGAACTGCGCGCGACGCTGGTGCCGGAGAGCGTCCTCGCCCCGCGGCCCGCCGAAGTCGCCCCGGTCTGCCAGCTGCCCCTCGACCTGCCGGACTTCACCGGCCGCGACGACTTGATCGGCGAGGTCGTCGGCCTGATGCGGGACCGCGCGGACTCCGGGACGCCCGCCGTCATCGTGCTTTCCGGTGCCCCCGGCGTCGGCAAGTCGGCGATCGCCGTCCGGGTCGCGCACGCGGTCCGCGACGACTTCCCCGACGGCCAGCTGCACGTCGACCTGGCCGGCACCTCGTCGTCGCCGCGGGCGCCGATGGGCGTGCTGGCCGAGCTGCTGCACGCGCTCGGCATCCCCGACGCCGGCCTGCCGCGGGAGCTCGCCGAGCGGGCGGCGCTGCTGCGGTCGCGGCTGGCCGGGCGGCGGATGTGCGTCGTGCTCGACGACGCCGGCAGCGCCGCCCAGGTGCGGCCGCTGCTGCCCGGTGCCGGGTCCTGCGCGGTGCTGGTGACCAGCCGCATCCGGCTGCCCGGGCTCGCCGGGGCGACGCCGGTGGACGTCGACCTGCTGCCCGAGGTCGAGGCCGCGCGGCTGCTGGAGGGCATCGTCGGCGCCGACCGGGTGGCCGCCGAGCCGGAGAGCGCCGCGGCGATCCTGCGCCAGTGCGGGCACCTGCCGCTGGCGATCCGGGTGGCCGGCGCGAAGCTGACGAACCGGCCGGGCTGGACGCTGCGGCTGCTGGCCGACCGGCTGGGCGACGAACGCCGCCGGCTCGACGAGCTGCGCGTCGGCGACCTCGCCGTCCGGGCGAGCGTGACGCTGTCCTACGACCTGCTGCCGATGTCGGCGGCCACCGCCTTCCGCGGGCTCGGGCTGCTCGGCCCGGTCCAGTTCCCGGCGTGGGCGGTCGCGTCCGTGCTGGGCCGCCGCGACGCCGACGACGTGCTCGACGTGCTGGTCGACGGCCACCTCGTCGAGCTCGTCGGCTCCGACTCGGCCGGCCAGCCGCGCTACCGCCTCCACGATCTGCTGCGCGTGTACGCGGTCGAACTCGCGGAGCGGAGTGACGCGGCGAAGACGCGGGCCGGCCTGCGGCGGGTGCTGGAGGGCTACCTGGCGCTGGCGCTCGAAGCCGCGCGCCGGATGCCCCTGCACTTCTTCGGCATGTACTGCGACGACGAGCTGCCGCGCCCGGCGGTGCCCGCCGACGTGCTGCCCGGCGACCCGGCCGCGTGGTTCGCGGCGGAGCGGCACACCAGCGTCGCGGCGGTTTCGCTCGCCGCCGAGCACGGCTTCGACGACCTGGCCTGGCAGCTGGCCTCGGCGCTGACGCCGTACTTCGACCTTCGCGGGCACCAAGACGACTGGCACAGCACGCACACGATCGCCCTCGCCGCGGCCCGCCGGACGGGTTCGCTGCGCGCCGAGGCGATCGTGCAGCGCAACGTCGGCCAGTACCTGCTCTACCAGGACGACTACGCCGAGTCCCGGGTGGCGTTCGAGGAGTCGAAGGCGTTGTTCGAGCGCGTCGGCGACGCCCAGGGCGTCGGCATCGCGCTCACCGGCCTCGCCACGATCCTCCGGATCGACGGCGAGGACGACCTGGCGCTCGACCACTGCCACGAGGCGCTGGAGCTGTTCGACGAAGCCGGCGACCGGCACGGCGAAGCGGTGGCGCGCATCGGCGCGGGCGCGGTCTGGATGTCCCGCGGCTGCTACGCGGCGGCGAAGCGCTGGTTCACCGACGCACTGGAGCTGTCGGCGGAGATCGGCGACCGGCACCGCGAGGCGCACGCGTACAAGCGGCTGGCGCTGCTCCACCAGCACCAGGGCAACCTGGCCGCGGCGCGCGAGCACGTCGACCGCTCGATCGCGATCTTCACCGAGCTGGGTGACGACCACTGCGTCGGCTACGCCAACCAGAACCTCGGCGAGCTGTGCCTGCACAGCGGCGACTTCGCGCACGCGCAGCTGCTCCTGGTCAACTCCCTGTCGGTGCACCGCCGCAACGGCGACCGCCGGTCGGAGGCGGAGGTGTCCCAGCTGCTCGGCGAGCTGCACCGGGCCCTCGCGCAGCCCGAGCGGTCGCGCGACTACTCCGAGCGGGCGCTGGCGATCTGGCACGAGCTGTCGGCTCCGCCGAAGGAGCCGCTGACCGTCGCCGGGGAGCCGCCGCACATCGTCTCCGCCTGAAGCACACCGGCCCGAAGCGCCCCACCCAAGCCCAGCACAACCGCCCCCTCACTGCTTGTACGGATCATGTACGCCGTCCGGTCAGTCTTTCGCCACGTTCGAGTGAACGAGTGCGAGAGGAGAACCGGGGATGATCCGGATCAAGAAGGCCGGCCGCGTGACCGCGGCGGTCCTGGCCGCCGGGGCGGTGACGGCGCTGGCCGGAGGCCCCGCCCAGGCCGCGACGGCGCCGTCGGGCACCGCGAACTGGACCGCCGACCTGTCCACTGTGGACAACGATGACGTCAACGTCACCGGTGCGGGCGGTACCCTGACCCTGGCCGACGCCGCGTGGCACAGAACCGCCCGGGTGTTCGCCGGCAGCGAGGGCAGCCTGACCACCGCCGCGCACACGCTGGGCGCGCCGTCGAACCGCGTCAGCGCGGAACTGAACCTCGACACCCCGAAGGGCACTTCGGTCGACGTCGACGTCCGCGGCCGGACCGGTGTGAACGACTGGACCGAGTGGACGCCCGCCGGCACCGCGCTGAAGAGCACCGTGAGCGAGGTGCAGGTGCGGATCAGCCTGCACAGCACCACCGACGGCGTGCGGCCCACGGTCAAGGGCGTCGCGCTCAGCGCCGACAGCGTCCCGCAGGTCAACGCGCTGGCCGCGTCGACCGCGCTGACCTACAAGATCTACGCCACCCGCGAAGGCCTGACCGGGCAGACGACCGCCAACGGCCACGTCATCACCAGCCGCGACCACTTCGTCGCGCTGCCGTCCGGGCGCGCGCTGTCCGGCAAGGGCTCCGGCACCTACACCGTGCGCGTCTGCAAGACCGACGGCAGCCGCTGCGAGTACGCCCCGGTGTGGGACGTCGGCCCGTGGAACACCAAGGACGACTACTGGAACCCGGCCTCGGTGCGCGCCGAGTACAAGGACCTCCCCCAGGGCCAGCCGGAGGCGTACGCCGCCTACCACAACGGCTACAACGGCGGTAAGGACGACCTCGGCTACAAGGTCGGCAACCCGGCCGGCATCGACCTCGCCGACGGCGTCTTCTACGACGGCCTCGGCATGTCGGACAACGGCAACGTCAACGTCACCTACCTGTGGACCGGCTCCGACAAGACCGGCGTCATCAGCACCGCGGGCGACCCGATGAACGTCCGGGCGAGCGCGAGCACCTCGGCCGCCATCAAGGGTCTCGCGGCGAACTACGCCAAGGTCAACATCGAGTGCTACGTCGAGGGTGACACGGTCACCGGCAAGTTCGGCACCGGCAACATCTGGGACCGGATCGGGCCGAACAACTACGTCTCGGACACCTACGTCCAGACCGGCTCCGACGACCCGGTGGCGCCGCACTGCTGAACCACCGGCTCGAGTGAACCACGATCATCGCGTGGTTGACTGCCCTCACCCCCGCGATAACAGCGAAGGCCCGGCATTCCCCCGCCGGGCCTTCGCCCATTCGCGAATGATTCCGCTCACCGGCACATGAATTCACAACCATGAACAGGCTTCCGCCGGGTGTACAACCGCGCGCCGATCGTGCGAAAATTCCGGGCACTTTCTCCCCACACGGAATGGCGGACACCTGTGAGCGTTTCCCGGAGAACCCTGCTGACCACCGCGGCCGGCGCCGCGGTGGCGGTGAGCGCCAGCACCTCCACGGCCGGTCCCGCGGCCGCCGACCAGGCCTCGGCCACCCGGACGCTCCGCCAAGCGGCCGACTACGCCGTGGCCAAGCTCCGCGCGGTGGCCCCCGGCGTCACCGCGTTTCCGGTCGGCACGAAGTTCGAGAAATGGACCTATTCGCAAAACGGCGACTGGGTCGGCGGATTCTGGCCGGGACAGTTGTGGCTGGCCTGGCTGCACAGCGGCGAGGAACAATTCAAGAACCTCGCGCTGGCGTCGGCGGAGAAACTCGCGCCGCGCCGGACCGACACCGGAACGCACGACCTCGGATTCCTCTTCTACCCGTCCTGGGTGACCGCCTGGCGGCTCACCGGCGACGACAAGTGGAAGGACGGCGCGGTGCAGGCCGCGTCGTCGCTGATCAAGCGCTACAACCCCGCGGGGAAGTTCATCCGCGCCTGGGGCGCGCTCGACGACCCGAAGAACGCGGGCCGCGTCATCATGGACACGATGATGAACCTCGACCTGCTGGCGTTCGCGAGCCGGCAGACCGGGGACCCGCAGTACCTCGACATCGCCGTCGCGCACGCGAAGACGGCCCAGCGGTACTTCCCGCGCCCCGACGGTTCGACGCCGCACGTGTTCGACTTCGACCCCGTGACCGGCGCGCCGGTCGGGCCGAACACCGTGCAGGGGTACAGCCCGGCGTCGTGCTGGTCTCGCGGGCAGGCGTGGGGCGTCTACGGCTTCACGACGATCCACCGCCGCACCGGCGACCCGGAGTTCCTGGCCACGGCCCGGCGCCTGGCCGACTTCGCCCTGTCCCGGCTGACGTCGGACCACGTGCCGGTCTGGGACTACCTGGCGCCCCAGGCCCCGGACGACGTCAAGGACGCCTCCGCCGGGGTGATCATGGCGTGCGGCCTGCTGGACCTGGCGGAGCTCACGCACCGCCCGCACTACCGGGAGAGCGCGCTGCGGATCCTCACCGCGGTGTCGCGGACGTGCCTGACGACGAAGTCCACCCGGGCCGAGGCGAGCGTCGCGCGCTGCACCCGCAACCGGCCGAACGAGGACGGCGTCGAGGTGTCGCTCCCCTACGCCGACTACTACCTCCTGGAAGGCATCCTGCGGGTGCTCGACCGGCCGAAGGTCGACCGGGCGATCGACCTTTCGAGCGTGTAGCACCCGTCCGGGGAGGCCGCCACCTCCCCGAACACGCCGTGACACACCGTGTTCGATCTTGTGACACTATGTGTCCGACACCGCCATCCGCCGTATTTCCCCAGGACGCCCGCGGAGCAGAACTCACTTCCGTAACCCTTTGCGCACATCCCGTTGACCACAGTTACCCGGGGCCCTACGTTCGCCCTTGGTCTCCACCGTGCGCAGACCGTTCGAAAGTCCTGAGGAATGGGTGGGGATGCGAGGGCCGACGAAGACCTTCCGGCTGGTCGCGACGCTGCTGCTGGGCGCGGTGATCGCGCTCGCTGGCTGCTCGGACCAGCGGGGCGGCGCTTCGGCGCCGACGTCGCCGACCCGGATCGCGTTCGTGCCCAAGATCGGCGGCATCCCGTACTTCGAAGCGATGGACACCGGTGGCCGCGAAGCGGCGAAGCAGCTGGGCGTGGAATGGTCCACGACCGGCCCCGGGAGCGTCGACCCGGACGCCCAGGTGAAGATCGTGCGCGACCTGATCGCGAAGAAGACCGACGTCATCGTCGTGGCGCCCAACGACCCGGCCGCGCTCGCGCAGGTGATCGCCGAAGCGCGCGCGAAGGGCATCCACGTGCTCACCTCGGACACCGACGCGCCGGGCACGCAGCGTGAGGTGTTCGTCAACCAGGCCAGCGCCCAGGGCATCGGCACCGCGGTCGTCGACGCGCTGATGGCGAAAACGGGCGGCGCCGGCCAGTACGCGATCGTCTCCTGCGGCCCGGCGGCGGCGAACCTCAACTCGTGGATCGCCGTCCAGAAGGAGTACGCGGCCGAGCGCTACCCGAAGGCCCAGCTCGTCGAGACCGTGTACGCGGGCGAGGACCAGGACACCGCGACGAAGCTGGCCAAGGGCATCATGGCGAGCCACCCCGGCTTGACCGGGCTGATCGGCGAGTGCACGACGTCGGCGCCGGGCGTCGCGCAGGCCGTGCGCGACGAGCAGAAGATCGGCCAGGTGTTCACCGTCGGCGTCGGCACGCCGCAGGCGATCAAGCCGTTCCTGCTCGACGGCTCGTGCTCGCAGTCGGTGCTGTGGAACGTCGAGTCGCTGGGCTACCTGACGGCGTGGACGGCCAAGCAGATCGCCGACGGCAAGCCGCTCCAGGCCGTCAACAAGGTGAGCCTGGAGCTGCCGGCGGTGAAGTACGACGCGGCGTCGAAGACCGTCCTGCTGGGCGACCCGCTGCTCATCACCACCGACAACGTCGACCAGTTCAAGTACTAACGCACGTCGATCGTCACCGTCGCGGTGCTCGTCGCCGCCGGGAGCCGTGTCGTGTCGACGACGAGGTACTCGCCGTCGTCCTGGCGGCCGTCGGGCAGCGTCTTCGGGTGCAGCGCGTACGGCGGCGCCGCGTTCGTCACGCCGTCGATGCCGAAGTCGTTGTCGTTGCTGACCACGACAGTCCGGCCGCCGTCGGTCGTCGCGACGCCTTCGACCTTGTCGTGGCCGAAGAAACCACCGCTCGGGTCCAGTGTGGACACGAGGGCGCCCAGGTCCAGGTGGAGCTTCTTCGCCACCGGCGTGATCCCGGCCGCGGCGAGGTCCTTCAGCGCCTCGGCCGTGGTGTCCTTGCCGACGTAGGCGTCGATGCTCTTCCCCGCGACGAGCAGCCCGCCCTTGACGGCGTCGTAGCCGGCCGCTCGCGGACCGACGTCGGTGGCGCCGGACAGGTCGATCTCGAACAGTTTCTTGACCGCACCGGGCTCGGGTTTGCCATCCCGTTCGTCCACGAGGAACCGCGTCGCCGACAACGCCGTGATCTCGCTGACCGCGGTGCTCGTCGTGGCCGGGTCGTCGAGCAGGTAGAGGTACTCGTGCGTGGCGCGGGTCCGCAGGTCGACGGTGACGATCCGGAGCGTGGTGACGTTGCCCGGCTTCTTCGTCAGGTCCGGCTGCTGCAGCGCCGACTGCATGATCCCGACCAGCGTCCGGCCGTCCGGGGTGACCGCCAGGCCTTCCATGCCCTTGTTGGGCACCCGGTACTTCAGCTCCCCGGGCAGCGAGCCGTCGAACGGCGAGAGGCGCTCGAGCGCGCGGCCGTCGCGCCCGAAGTGCGTGATGAAGGGACCGTACTCGTCGGACACCCAGAACGTGCCGTCGCGCAGCGCGACCAGGCCTTCGGGGTCGTAGCCGTAGGGCGACGCGGGCAGTGCGTCCCCGTTCAGGTCGACGATCTGCTCACCGGTGCTCGCCAGCGTGCTGACCTGCCCGTTGTACGGCGTGCCGTCGGCCGCGCGCAGCGGGATCGTCTTCTCCAGCACGGCTTTCCCGCCGCGGAGCCCGAACTTCCCGATCGCCGGGGTGAAACCGGGCAGTGGCTCGATCTTGCCGCCGCCGGGCGCGTCGACGTTCGGGCCGCGGTCGGTGAGGCCGTAGAACTCGTCGCACTCGCCGGGCACGGGGGTGAGCGCGGAGCCGTACGCACCGGCCTTGACCTCGACACCGCCGATCGTCGCCAGCGGCGGCAGATCCGTCGGGTAGAGCCTGACCGCGTCGGAAACGGTGTAGGTGAAGGTGTCCTGGCCGGTGAAGCCGGGCGCCGGGGTGTAGCGGAACGTCCCGTCGGCCCCGATCGTGACGGTCCCGTGCGCGGCGGCGGTGTGCCGCACGACGGCGGTGGCGCCCCGGTCGTTGCCGAGCACGCGGCCCCGCAGCGGCTGCCCCGCACGGACCCGGTAGTGGTCGTCGGCCGCCCGGAGGTCGTGTCCGTGGGCCGCGGCCGGCCCGGCGGCGGCCAGCGGCAGGGCCAGCACCCCGGCCACGAGGGCGATTCGTACCCGCTTCATCCGTTTCTCCTCCTCCGGCGCGGAAAACGCGCCGGAGGAGGAGTCTGGGCGGCCGAGGTGGACAACGCCCGTCTTCGAGGAGGCCGGGGCGTTAACGGTGCCGGCGCACGTGGGCGACCGCCGCACCGCCGCCGAGAACCAGGATCAGCGCCGTCAGTCCCCAGCGGCGTTTCTCCTCGGTCCGGCGGCCGGTGTCCTCGGCCACCGGCCGGGGTTTCGGCGCCGGGCGCGCGTGCCGGGACGTCGGTGGGGCCGACGGCGTGGGTGTCACCGATGGCGGCGGCGCGGGTGCCGGTGACCGTGCCGGTGTCTGTGTCGGCGTCGGTGTCGCCGGAGGCAGGATGACCGGCCGCTTGACCGGCGACGGTGGAGGCGGCGGCTCCTGCCGGGACGACGGCGGTGCCGCCGATGTGGTCGGTGACGGAGTGGGCGGCGGCGAGGACGGCGGTTCCGGAGGAGGCGGCGGCGAGGACGGCGGCGGGGGTTCGCAGCAGAGGCAGCCGCACCCGGCCGCGTCGCAGCTCGCCAGTGGCAGCCCGATCGCGACCGCGACGGCCGGTGCGCCGATGACCAGGCACAACACCGGACGCCGCGCGCCCGCCCGGCCGGCCACGCCCAGGCCGGTGCCCGTGCCGTCGAAGTCGATCCGCACCGTGTGCGCGCCGTGGTCGATGTCCTGCCGGGCGTACCCCATCGCGTCGATCCCGGACGCCGGGGGCGCGAGCCAGCCCGATGCCGCCAGCAGCGCCGAAACCGCCGCGACCGCCGCAACCACACCGATCATCGCCGCCCAGCGGGCCCGCACGCCGGTCAAACCAGCCTTTCCAGCGCCGAGGTGAACGCCTCCGGCGGCACCCGTGCGCCGCCGCTGAACGGGTTCTGCAGCTCGTGGATGGCGAACAGCAGCAAGGTGATCGTGCCGGCCAGCGTGGACACGATGACGACGTGCGCGGCGAGCCGGGTGCCGCCGAAGAGGTTGGGCAGGAGGATCGCGGTGATCAGGCTGCCGAGGACCAGCGCGAACCAGACGACCGCACTGACTCCGCCGCCGGCGGAGTCCGCCAGCCGCTGCTGACGGGCCTGGTAGACCGCCCAGAGCTGGTTGCTCGCCTCGGTCTTGCGGTCGATCTGCCAGTCGCCGTCGACCGGCGCGGCCGCCACCGCCTGGCGCATCTCGTCGAGCTGCCGCCAGCCCGTGGCCGGCACCTCGCCGCCGTCGGCCAGGCGCGGCCACTCCTGGTCCTCGACCGTCCGCGCGTAGGCGACGGCGAGCTGGTGCACCCGGTCCTTGGTGTCCGCCGGCAGCGCGTCGGCCGCCCAGGTGGCCGCGACCAGGCTGTCGGCTTCCGTCCGCGCGTCCTGGCCCGCGGCGTTCACCGAGTCGTACAGCGAGATCAGCACGAACGCGACCAGGACCGCGTGCAGCCCGCCGACGATGGTGAACACCTGGCCCGCCGCGTCGTTGTTGGCGGCCCTGCCCTCGCCGTCGCCGCCGAGCCTGCGGACCAGGTAGGCGATCCCGCCACCGGCCAGTGCCGCGCCGGCCACCCACAGACCGCCGGCCACGAAGATGTTCAATCCAGAGTCCTTTCGCCCGCGAGCCGCGGGAAGTGTCACCCAGCGCATTCCGCCACCGGGAACCGCCAAGTTACTAATCCGTTGACCGGCGTACAACCGCAATTGCCGAATTCATCCGGGTGGCCGTATCACACCTGGAGGAATCGCCGGTTCGGCGCAGTTGAGCGCACCACGACCACTCCCGGCGTCCCGACCGCGACCACCGAAGGCCGCGTCGAGCTGCGATCCTCCCGACCGAGTGACGGCCGGAAACACGCGGTGACCACTTCTTTCGGCCAGGCCGCCAAATGATCAATAACGAACTGGCGATCATCCGCATGACCCGATCGTGGCATTGTGCCGCCGAACGCGGTTGCTATGTTGATTTCGCGGCTTCGCGAATTCCTCGCGAAATAGCAGCTCATGACCGGCGTGCCCGAGGGGGCGCGTTCCGACGCGAATGATGGGGTGGTTCTCGCTGTGACTGTCACCGACCCGGTGGATTCCGTGAACGCGGACGAGCGAACGCTGTCGAGCCTGAGCCGGGCCGCGGCCCGGACCCTGGCGACGACGACCAAGTCGGTCCCGCAGATGCAGGGCATCTCCTCGCGGTGGCTGCTGAAGCTGCTGCCCTGGGTGGAGGTCTCCGGCGGCGCGTACCGGGTGAACCGGCGGCTGAGTTATGCGGTGGGCGACGGCAAGGTCACGTTCACCACGACCGGTGCCCAGGTCCGGGTCGTCCCGCCGGAGCTCGGCGAGCTGGCGCCGTTGCGGGGGTTCGACGACGAAGACGTCCTCGCCGAGCTGGCCGGCCGGTTCACCCAGCACGAGTACGATCCGGGCGACGCCCTGGTGGAGTTCGGCAGCCAGGCCGACCAGGTGTTCCTCCTCGCCCACGGCAAGATCACCAAGGTCGGCACCGGCGCCTACGGCGACCAGGTCGTGCTGGGCACGCTCGCCGACGGCGACCACTTCGGCGAACACGCGCTCGTTGACGGGGACGGCATCTGGGAGTTCACCGCCAAGGCCGTCACCGCCTGCACCGTGCTTTCCCTGCCACGCCGGGCTTTCGAGGACGTCCTGGCCCGGTCGGAGACGCTGCGGGCGCACCTCGAGGGCTACGTGGCGCGGGGTGCGGCGCCCAGCAACGACCACGGCGAGGCGGAGATCTCGCTGGCGGCGGGGCACGACGGGGAGCCGGTGCTGCCGGGCACGTTCGTCGACTACGAGGCCCGGCCGCGGGAGTACGAGCTGTCCGTGGCGCAGACCGTGCTGCGCGTCCATTCGCGCGTCGCCGACCTCTACAACCAGCCGATGAACCAGATCGAGCAGCAGCTGCGGCTGACCGTGGAAGCCCTGCGGGAACGGCAGGAACACGAGCTGGTCAACAACGCCGACTTCGGCCTGCTGCACAACGCCGACTTCGCGCAGCGCGTCCCCACCCGCACCGGTCCCCCGACCCCGGACGACTTCGACGAGCTGCTCTCGCTCGTGTGGAAGGACCCCGGGTTCTTCCTCGCCCACCCCAAGACGATCGCCGCGTTCGGCCGCGAATGCACGAAGGCCGGCGTCTACCCCGACGCCGTCGACCTCGGCGGGCACCACGTCCCGGCGTGGCGCGGGGTGCCGATCCTGCCCTGCAACAAGATCCCCGTCACCGAGACCCGCACCAGCTCGGTCCTGCTCATGCGCACCGGCGAAGAAGCCCAGGGCGTGGTCGGGCTGCACCAGACCGGGCTGCCGGACGAGTACCAGCCGGGACTGAACGTGCGGTTCATGGGCATCAACGAGCAGGCCGTCATCTCCTACCTCGTCTCCGCCTACTACTCCGCCGCGGTGCTGGTGCCCGACGCCCTCGCCGTCCTGGAAGCCGCCGAGCTCGGCCGGGAGGAGTAGTGCCCGGCACCCCGCCCCGCGAGCCGGAGGCGCCCGGGCGCCCGCCTGCCTTACCCGCGTCGGCCTTCGGGCCGACCGGGCTCGGCACGGCCGCCGCCCGCGTCGTGCCGAGGCCCGCGGGCACCCGTCCTCCCGAAGCACCCGAACCCGATCGGCGCGTGAAACCTTGACAGTCACCGAAGAAACCACGCTTTCGCTGAGCGTCAGAGCGGCGCGGACGCTGACCACGACGACCAAGTCGCTGCCGCAGATGCGCGGCATCACCACCCGCTGGCTGCTGTCGCAGCTGCCCTGGGTCGACGTCCCCGCCGGCAGCTACCGGGTCAACCGGCGCCTCACCTACACCGTCGGAGACGGCAAGGTGAGCTTCTACAACACCGGCGCCCGCGTGCAGGTCGTCCCCGCCGAGCTCACGGAACTGGCGCTGCTCCGCGGTTTCGGCGACGAACAGGCGCTGGGCGCGCTGGCCGACGCCTTCGAACAACGCGAATACGAACCCGGCGCGACGCTCTTCGCCGAGGGCACGCCGCTGGACACGCTGGTGCTCATCGCCCACGGCAAGGTGACCCGCCACGGCACCGGCGAGTACGGCGACGAGGTCCACCTCGGCACCGCCACCGACGGCGACCACTTCGGCGAGGAGCTCCTCGGCCGCGACACCGATACGTGGGCGTTCACCGCGCGGGCCGCCACCCGCGTCGTCGCGCTGGTGCTGCCCGCCGCGGCCTACGCCCGGCTCAACGGCCGGTCCGAAGCGCTGCGGACCCACGTCGCGGAAGCGCTGACGCGGCCGCGGAAACCGGCGAACAAGGCCGGCGAAGCGAGTGTCGAGCTGGCGGCCGGGCACGACGGGGAACCGCTCTTGCCCGGCACCTACGTCGACTACGACCCTTCGCCGCGCGAGTACGACCTGGCCGTCGCGCAGACCGTCCTGCGGGTGCACAACCGCGTCACCGACCTCTACAACCAGCCGATGAACCAGCTCGAACAGCAGCTGCGGCTGACCGTCGAAGCCCTGCGGGAACGGCAGGAGGACGAGCTGGTCAACAACACCGAGTTCGGGTTGCTGCACAACGCCGACCTCAAGCACCGGCTGACCACCCGCACCGGCCCGCCGACCCCGCTGGACCTGGACGACCTGCTCAGCCGCCGTCGCAAGACGCGGTTCTTCCTCGCGCACCCGCGGGCGATCGCCGCGTTCGGCCGGGAGTGCACCGCACGCGGGGTGTATCCAGCGCCGTCCATTTTGGACGGCAAGCGCGTCGCCGCCTGGCGCGGGGTGCCGATCCTGCCGTGCGACAAGATCCCCGTCAGCGCGGCGGGGACGACGTCCATCCTGGCCATGCGGACCGGCGAAGACGACGCCGGGGTCATCGGCCTGCGCCCGAAAGCGCTGCCCGACGAATACCAGCCGGGGCTGAACGTCCGGTTCATGGGCACCGACGAACGCGCGGTGACCTCGTACCTGGTCAGCGCGTACCACTCCGCCGCCGTCCTCGTGCCGGACGCGCTCGGGGTGCTCGACGACGTCGAGACCGGCCGCTCATGACGACCATGAACACGCGCACCGCGGCCCGGCCCCTCGCCGACGTCCTCGCGTGGAGCCGCGGTTTGGTCGAGCCGGCGCTGCGCACCGCGGCCGAGCGGCTGCCCGAGGCGATGCGGCGGATCGCCGCGTACCACTTCGGCTGGGCGGACGCCCACGGGCGGCCGTCGTCCGCGGACGGCGGCAAGGCGTTGCGGCCGGCGCTGGTGCTGTTGTGCGCGGAAGCGGCCGGCGGCGACCCGGCGGACGCCGTCCCGGCCGCCGTCGCGGTCGAGCTGGTGCACAACTTTTCGTTGCTGCACGACGACGTCATGGACGGCGACACGACCCGGCGGCACCGCGCGACGGCGTGGACGGTGTTCGGCACCGGGCCGGCGGTGCTCGCCGGGGACGCGTTGCTGAGCCTGGCGTTCGAGGTGCTGGCGCCGGCCGGGGCGCCGAACGCGCGGCTGCTGTCGGCCGCGGTGCTGGCCCTGCTCGAGGGACAGGCCGCGGACCTGGATTTCGAGCAGCGCGACGACGTCACGCCCGGCGAGTGCGTCCGGATGGCGGAGGGCAAGACGGCGGCCCTGCTCGGCGCGGCGTGCACGCTCGGGGCGGCCGGCGACGACCGGTTCGGCGCGTTCGGCCGCGCGGTCGGGCTGGCGTTCCAGCACATCGACGACCTGCTCGGCATCTGGGGCGACCCGGCCGTCACCGGCAAGCCGGTGTACTCGGACCTGCAGAACCGCAAGAAGTCCCTGCCGGTGGTGACGGCGTTGTGTTCGGGCACGGAAGCGGGCGCGGACCTGGCCACGCTCTACGCCCGCCGCGAACCCCTCGACGAACTGTCGTTGGCCCGCGCGGCTTCCCTCGTGGAGGCCGCCGGCGGACGCCAGTGGAGCCAGGCCCAGGCGGACGCGTTGCTGGCGAAGGCGCTACGCGACCTCGCCGCGGCAAACCCGGCCCGCCGCCCAGCCGCCGAACTGGCGGCCCTGGCCCGCCTGATCACCACCCGCACCCACTGAACCCGTGCGGGAAACGCCAACTCACGTGATCAGAACGCCAACTCGCGTGATTGGAGGGTCGACACGCCGCGGCAGGTTCGGTGCCGCCGTGTCGACCCTTCAATCACGCGTGTCGACTTCTCAATCACGCGTGTCGACCCTTACTTGCCGGGGCGGGTGAGGCCGGATTTGTCCGCGTTGAGGCTCAGGATGTTCTTGTCCGTGTCCTCCAGGGCCTTGGTGACCTGGGGAGACTTCGGGGATGTCGACAAGTCGATCAGGCGGATCGGGGTGTCCAGCTTGATCAGGGTCGGGATGTACTCGGCTTTGTCGACCTTCCAGCGGTCGCCGTCGCGGACGAAGCGGAAGCGGGCCGCGGCGCCTTCCTCCGTGTCGCCCTTGGGCTCGGAGTGGCGGGCGACGCTGTTGCCGAGACCGTAGGCGACCCACTTGTCGCCGATCTTCTCGAACGGCTGGACCACGTGGGCGTGGTGGCCGACGATCAGGTCGATGTCGTCCGACGCCAGGAGTTTCCTGGCCTGCGACCGCTGTTCCGCCGTCGGGTCGTGCTGGTACTCGACGCCCCAGTGCAGGCTCGCGATCACGACCTGCGCGCCCGCTTCGCGCGCCTTGCGGGCCGCAGCGAGGACGTCGTCGGCGTCGATCTGGTTGGCCAGCCACGGTTTCCCGGCCGGCACCTTGATCCCGTTGAACCCGAACGCGTACGACACCTGCGCGACCTTGACGCCGTGGACGTTGAGGATCAGCGGTTTCGCGGCTTCGGCGGCCGACCGGGCCGAACCGGTGTGCTTGATGCCGGCGACGTCGAGCTTGTCCAGCGTCCGCTTCACGCCGTCGGCGCCCTGGTCGATGGTGTGGTTGGACGACGTCGAGCAGGTGTCGTAGCCGGTGTCCTTGATCGCGTCGGCGATCTCCGGCGGCGCGCTGAACGACGGATACCCGCTGTAGGGCCCGCCTTCCGGCGCCAGCGGCGTCTCGAGGTGGCAGATCCCGAGGTCGGCGCCGGAGATCAGCGGCTTGATCCCGGCCAGCAGCGGCCGGTAGTCGATCTTCCCGTGGCCGTCGGCCTCGGCCTGCTCGGTGAGCGCCGGGTGAATCAGGACGTCGCCGGTCGCGACGACGCTGAATGACCCTTCGGGCGCGGCAGCCGCCGACGAGGACTCCGCCGTCTCCGGGAACGGCGTCGGCGCCGGCCCGGAGGACTGCGGCGGGCCGCTGCACGCGGCCACCAGGACGGCGACACCGGCGAGCGCGGCGACGCGAAGCTTCGACATCGGTCCCCCTTCGACGTGGTCCGGCCATCCTCCCATCCGGACGAACCCGGCACGGACGGCCTCCCGGCTCCCATGAAACTTCCACCACAGTCGACAACACCGATCAGAACATTCCCACAGGACAAAACCGGACAACGCCCAGCGCAGCGGGGAAAAAATACGATAAATGACCCCGACAAGTGCCACCGCCTAACTACGGAGAGTAGGTCTCACTCCGCTAACTGCGCCTTGACGCTGCACGAAAGGGTGTTTTGTAATACGAGTCACTCCGCGGCGCCCGCGCGCGCCGCTCGACCCCGGCCTCCTTGGGAGCAACGATGTCCCCACACTCGCACAGGCTGCGTACCTGGAGCGTTGTTGGTTGTTGTTTGATTTCCGGCGTCCTGATGGCCTCCTGCTCCTCGGGCAAGGACACCGCGGCCCCGCAGCAGCAGGCACCATCGAACGGCAAGATCACCCTGTACTACCTGCAGAAACAGGGCGACCAGCAGTACTTCGTCGAGCAGGCGCAGGGCGCGCAGGAGAAGGCGAAGGAGCTCGGCGTCGAACTGAAGGTCGTCAACCTCGGCCAGGACGCCAACAAGGCGATCACCGAACTCGACGCGGCGGTCGCGCAGGGCGCCAACGGCGTCGCGATCGTCGTCCCCGACCAGGCCATCGGCCCGCAGGTGATCGACAAGGCCAAGAGCGCCGGCATCCCGCTGATCGCCTCCGACGACGTCATCAAGGACGGCACCGGCGCGAAGGCGCCGTTCGTCGGCTTCAACGGCAGCCAGATGGGCGACTCGGTCGGCACCGAGGCCGGGAAGCTGTTCAAGGCCGCGGGCTGGGCCGCCGCCGACACGAAGATCATCAGCGCCTACAAGCAGGACCTCACCGTCTGCACCGACCGCGTCAACGCCGCGAAGTCCGCGTTCGCCAAGGCCGCGGGCGCCGACGTCCAGGTGATCGACGTCGGCACCGACAACTCCCCCGTCGACGCGCAGAACCGCTCCGGCGCGGTGATCGGCTCCAACCCGGGCGTGAAGCACTGGGTCGTCTGGGGCTGCAACGACGAGAACGAGACCGGCGTCGTCACCGCGCTGGCCAACTCCGGCGTGCAGGCGAACAACATCATCGGCGTCGGGCTCGGCGCGTACCTCGACTGCAAGGACTGGGCCGCGGGCAAGGACACCGGCAACAAGGCCGCGCTCTACATCTCCGGCGCCGAGGTCGGCCGCTCGGCGATCCAGGTGCTCGTCGACAAGGTGAAGAACGGCAAGGAGCTGCCCGCGGAGACGATCGCGAAGACCACGATCGTCAACAAGGACAACTACAAGCAGGCCGGCGTCAACTGCACCTGACCGCTCCCCCGGACCCGGGCACTTTCCCGTGAAAGTGCCCGGGTCTGCCGCCGTAGGAAAGGGCCACCATGTCCGCCTCACCTCCCGCGCTGGCCGTCGAGGGCATCGGCAAGCGCTTTTCCGGCGTCACCGCCCTCGACGACGTCTCGCTGGAGTTCCGCTCCGGCGAAGTCCTGGCCCTGATGGGCGAGAACGGCGCCGGCAAGTCGACGCTCCTGCGCGTGCTGTCCGGTGACCAGGGGCCCGACGACGGACGGCTGCTGCTCGACGGCACCGAGGTCGCCTTCGACACCCCGCGCGCGGCGATGGCCGCCGGGGTGCGCGTGATCTACCAGGAACCCGAGATCATCCCGCACGTTTCGGTGGCGGAGAACGTCTTCGTCGGCGAACTCCCCGCGAAGGCGCGCGTGTTCAACCGCCGCACGCTCATGAAGGCCACGCACGACGCGCTCGCCGAGTACGGCTTCGAAGGCGTGCTCAACCCGGCGACGCTCGGCGCCGCGCTGTCCGCCGCGCAGCGCCAGCTCGTCGAGATCCTGCGCGTGCTCACCGCGGCCACGCCACCCCGCGTGATCGCGTTCGACGAGCCGACGTCGTCGCTGTCGGAACACGAGGTGGAGGCGCTGTTCCGGCTGATCGGCAGGCTGCGGGACAGCGGTGTCGCGGTCGTCTACGTCTCGCACCGGATGAAGGAGATCTTCCAGCTCGCGGACCGCGTCGCCGTGCTGCGGGACGGGAAGCTCGTCGGCGTCCAGCAGGCCGCGGAGACCGACGAGGCGAGCCTGGTCCGGATGATGATCGGCCGCGACCTCTCGGCGCTCGAGCGCCGGGTCACCCAGGACACCGGCGACGTCGTCCTGAAGCTCGACGACGTCACGACCGACGACGTCACCGGGATCTCGCTGCAGGTCCGCGCGGGCGAGGTCGTCTGCCTGGCCGGGCTGGTCGGCGCGGGACGTTCCGAGCTGGCCCGCGCGATCGTCGGCGACCTGCCGATCCGGTCCGGGACCGTCGAACTCGACGGCAAACGGCTACGCGCGCACAACCCGGGTGACGCCGTAAAGGCGGGGATCGGCTTCGCGCCCGAAGAGCGCAAGACGGACGCGTTGCTCATGCAGCGGTCCGTACGCGACAACGTCTCCATCGCCGTCCTCGACCGCCTTCGCCGCTTCCGTGTCGTGAAGCGCGCGAAGGAACGCGCGCTCGTCGAGGAGTACGTACGCGAGCTTCGCGTGCGAACGCCGTCGATGGAACAGGAAGTCCGCAAGCTCTCCGGCGGCAACCAGCAGAAGGCCGTCCTCGCGCGCTGGCTCGCGCGGCGGCCGAAACTGCTGATCCTCGACGAGCCGACGCGCGGGGTCGACGTCGGCGCGAAGGCCGAGATCTACCGGATCATCGACGGCCTCGCCGCGGAAGGCATCGCACTGCTGGTCATCTCCTCCGACCTGCCCGAAGTGCTGACGCTGGCCGACCGCATCCTCGTCATGCGGGCCGGACGTCTCGCGGGCGAGATCGGCCGCGAAGAAGCGACCGAGGAAGCCGTGCTGACCCTCGCCATCCCCGAAACCGAACCCGCCGTCGAAGAAGCCCAGGAGATCGGCGCATGAGTGAGCTTGCGAACGAATCATTCAACACAGCGCTCGCCGCTCAGGCCGCGCTGAGCGTCAGCGAGGCCGGCGCATGAGCACCCCCACGAAGGAAACCACGGCGCCCGCCGCACCACCGCAGCCCAGCGCCGCGCGCCGGGTGCTGACCGGCATCGGCGTGCAGAACTCCAGCCTGATCATCACGCTCATCGCGCTGGTGATCCTGCTGAGCGTGCTGAACGAGAACTTCTTCCGCACCAACAACCTGCTGCTCATCGGCAGCGCGATCACCATCATGGGGCTGCTCGCCCTGGTCCAGACCCTGGTGATCATCCTGGGCGCGCTGGACATCTCGGTCGGCTCGATGGCCGGGCTCGCCTCGGTCGTCTCGGCGATGGTGTTCACCTCGACCGGCAACTCCGAGGTCGGCATCCTCGCCGCGGTCGGCGTCGGCATCCTGTGCGGCCTGGTCAACGGCATGATCATCATCTTCGGCCGGGTCAACCCGGTGGTCGCCACGCTGGCCATGCTCGCCACCTACAAGGGCATCGCGCAGGTCATCTCCGACGGCAAGGCGCAGGGCTACACCGGCGGCGACGACCTGTTCATCTTCCTGGCCAAGGGATCCGTGCTCGGGCTGCCGTCGCTGGTGTGGGTGTTCCTGATCGTCGCGGCGCTGCTGCACTTCCTGCTCAAGTACACCGACATCGGCCGCAACGTCTACGCCATCGGCGGCAACGACACCGCCGCACGGCTGGCCGGCATCAACATCAACCGGTACATCATCGGCGTGTACGCCCTGGTCGGTGTGGTCGCCGCGATCGCAGGCGTGCTGATCACCGCGCGCACCGGCTCCGGCCAGCCGACGTCCGGGTCCGAGGGCCTGGAACTGCAGGCCGTCACCGGCGCCGCGCTCGGCGGCACGATGCTCAAGGGCGGCCGCGGGTCGATCATTTCGACCGTGCTCGCGGTGATCATCCTGGGCGTGCTCGACAACGGCATGTCCGGGCTGGGCATCAACCCGTTCTGGCAGAACGTCGCCCACGGCGCCCTGCTGGTGATCGCGGTCGTGCTGCAGCAGCTGCGCAGCGGGGAACGGCGCGTCGGCCTGCCCGAGTAGCGGTGGGGAACCTCCACGCGCGCATCGTCGACGAACTGGGCAGGCTCATCGTCGAAGGCGTCCTCGGGGACGGGCAGCCGCTCGTTCCCGAGGAGCTCGGCCGGCGGTTTTCGGCGTCCCGGACGGTGGTCCGCGAAGCGTTGCGCGTGCTGGAGTCCAAGGGCATGGTCACCGCGCGCCCACGGGTCGGCACGTGGACACTGCCGCCCGAGGCGTGGGACGCGATCGACCCGGACGTCATCGCCTGGCGCGTCGGCGGCCCGGACGGCCGGGAGCACCTGCGGGAGCTGTTCGAGCTGCGGCTGGCGATCGAACCGCAGGCGGCGCGGATGGCCGCGCGGCACCGGCGTCCCGACGAGCTGGCGGCGATGGCGGCGGCGTACGCGCTGATGGCCGACGCCACCGACACCGCGGCCTTCCGGGCCGCCGACGCGCAGTTCCACGCAGCACTGGTTCGCGCATCGGGGAACGCGCTGATCGCGCAGCTGCAGGTGCCGGTGGTGGCGGCCCTGCGGGCGCAGGGCGAACCGGCGGGCACGCTCGTCGCGCATTCCCGCGTGCTGACCCTGGTGCTGGCGAAGGACGCCGACGGTGCCGAGTCCGCGGCCCGCCGGTTGCTGGAAACCGTTGCGGCGTACCGGTGATCGGTACCTTGACACGCCCAGCGGGACGCGCTTGACTCGCTGCGGATGACCCGCCGCCATGAGTGCTGAGGAGGACGCTTTTCATGCGTTTCCCGGGAATTCGTGGTTTCGGCGTGCTCGCGGCCGCGGCCTTGGCGGGCAGTCTCTTCACCGCCCCGGTGGCCACCGCCGCGACTTGCGCTGTCTCGGACGAGATGGTCGCCGCGGGCAACTACTGGGTCGCCAACGGAACCAACCTCGCCGCGCCGGACTGGCAGAACGCCACGTTCCACGTCGGCAATCTCGCACTGGTCCGGACCACTGGCCAGTCGAACCACAAGACGCTCCCCTGGGCGCAGGCCAACAAGTACCTGCTGCCGGAGGACCCGAAGCGGCCGTTCTTCCCGGACAACCAGGCCGCCGGTGAGGCGTACCTGGACCTGTACACCTACTTCCACCCCGAGATCTCACTGGAATCGATCCGCACGCGGATCAAGGACGAAGTGGCTTCGGTCCAGGCGGGACACCGGGACTACTGGAACTACGTCGACGCGCTGAACATGGCGATGCCGTCGTTCGCCCGGATGAGCCTGATCGACCACGATTCGTCCTATTTGGACACCATGCAGCAGCTCTTCTCGTACACCGAGCACAAGCTGTACAACGAGTTCACCGGCCTGTGGTACCGCGACGCGCGGTTCAAGGGCACGGGCGTGTTCTGGTCGCGCGGCAACGGCTGGGCCCTGGCGGCGCTGACGAAGGTCCTGCAGGTCCTCCCGGCGGACGACCCGCGGCGGCCGGAGTACCTGCGGGTGTTCAAGAAGATGGCCTCGACACTGGCTCTGGTCCAGCGCCGTGACGGCTTCTGGAACTCCGACCTGCTGAACCCGTGGGACCACGGCGGCCCCGAGTCGAGCGGCACGGCGCTGTTCACGTTCGGCATCGGCTGGGGCGTCAACGCCGGCATCCTCGACGCCGCCCGGTTCCGCCCGGTCGTCGACAAGGCGTGGACGGCGCTGTCGACGAAGGCCCTGCAGCCGAGCGGCCTGGTCGGTTACGTCCAGCCGGTCGGCGACCGCCCGGCCACGGCGAAGCCGGCGGACACCGCGGCCTACGGCGTCGGCGCGTTCCTGCTCGCCGGTCAGCAGGTGGCGAAGCTCCAGGGCTGTTCGGCCTCGTGAGGCGAAGGGGGCTTCCGGCGCGGGAAGCCCCCTTTCAGTCCGTCAGCAGCTGCGTCAGGTCGGAGACGATCCATTCGTCGCTCAGCCCCGCCGCCACGAAGTCGGCCGCCGGCTCGAGGCCGCTGAGCACCGCCACGAAAGGCACCGCCCGGCCCGACGCCACGCGGAAGTCGCGGACGCTGTCCCCGATGTACACCAGCTCCTCGCGCGCGTAACCGTCGCGGGCCAGGTGCTCGACGACGACGTCGAGCACCCGCGGATCCGGTTTGTGGAACGGGGTTTCCTCGTGGCCGTGGATCCACGCGAAGTACGGCGTGAGCCGCAGCGCGTCCAGGTCCTGCGTGATCAGCGCGCGGCTGCTGGAGGTGAGGATCTCCATCCGCGTCCCGCGGGCCGCCAGCTGCTCGAGCAGCTCATAGGCGCCCGCCGTGGGCCGGGGACGGTTCACGCGCATCGCGAGCCGGTAGCGCCGGACGAAGGCCCCGGGGTCGATCGACGGCACGATCGCCGCGACGAACCGGTCGAACGGGAGTCCCCACGCCTCGAGGATGGTCTCGGCGGTGAGCGTGACGCCGAACGTCCGGGCGGTCCTGATCAGCAGCCGCCAGCGGGTCCGCGCGGTGGCGATCAGGGTGTCGTCGCAGTCGAAGATGACCGCCCGCGCGCACCTGACCAGCTTCGCCGCTTCCCCCGACACGGACCACCCCCCTTGGCGACACGGCTACCCAGAATGTCACACCCGGCCGGTCGACGCTCATTTCAGGCAGTCACCGGGGTCGCCGCGGCGCAGCGCCGGGTCCGCCTGCTCGAACGTCCTCGCCACGCCGGGGCCGCTCGAGCGGGTCTCGAACCGGACCGTCACGCGGCCGTGGCCCGCGCCCTGGACCCAGCCGGTGCCGAACTCCTCGTGGACGACGTCGTCGCCCTGCCGCCACGTCGACGGCGGCGGTGCGGCGGCCGGGGCCGCGGAGACCACCGTCGAGGAGGGCACCGAAGGGGCGGCCAGGCTGAACAGCGCGTCCTGGTGCGGTACCGAAAGGCCGCTGTAGGCGACGCCCGCCAGCCGGATGCCGCCGAACTCCGCCGGGTCCAGCAACAGGCGCTCGGCCGTCGCCGCCAGTTCGGCCAGGTCGTCGGTCGGGGCGGAGATCGTCTCCGAGCGGGTCACCGTGTGCATGTCGGTGTGCCGGAGCTTGATCACCACCGTCCGGGCGACGCGCTCGGCCTTGAGCAGCCGCTGGTGCGCGCCCGCGGCGATGCGGCGCACCTCCGTGCGCAGGGTGGCCAGGTCGATGATGTCGGTGTCGAACGTCGTTTCGGCGCTGACCTGCTTGGTCTCGGCGCGGCCCGCCACCGGGCGGTCGTCGGCGCCGGTCGCGAGCCGCCGCAGGTCGCGGCCGACGACGCCGCCGAGCGTGGCGACGGCGTCCTGTTCGGACAGGGCCGCCAGCTGCCCGAGCGTCTGGACGCCGATGAACCGCAGCTTGCCCTCGGCGACCGGTCCGATGCCCCACAGCGCGCGCACCGGCAGCGGCGCGAGGAACTCCCGTTCGGTGCCCTGCGGCACGACCAGCAGCCCGTCCGGTTTGGCCTCGTCGGAGGCGATCTTCGCGATCTGCTTGCCGTTGCCCGCGCCGATCGACGCCACCAGGCCGGTTTCCGCGCGGATCCGCTCGCGCAACGTCGTACAGAACGCCGTCACGTCGTCGAGGGCGGCGCCCGCGAGCGAAGGCGGTTCGGCGAACGCCTCGTCGAGGGAGATCTTCTCCAGCACCGGCGCGACTTCGGTGACGACCGCGAAGACCTCCTGGCTGAGCCGTTCGTAGACGCGGAACCGCGGGGGCACGATCACGCCGTTCGCCGGGAGCAGCCGCCGCGCCTGGGACATCGGCATCGCCGAGCGGATGCCGAACACGCGGGACTCGTAGCTCGCGCCGGCGACGACGCCGCGGGGCCCGGTGCCGCCGACGAGCACGGGGCGGCCGGCCAGCGTCGGGCGGGTGAGCTGCTCGGCCGAGGCGTAGAAGGCGTCGAGGTCGAGGTGGATGACCCAGCGGGCCACGTCAGTCCCCGCCGGTGGCGTCCAGCAGCTGGTGGAGCGCCTTGGTGTAGCTCTCGAACGCGGCCCGGCCGGCCGCGGTGAGCCGGACCAGGGTGACCGGCGTGCGGTGCTCGTAGGCCTTGGTGATCTCGACGTACTCGGCGTCCTCGAGCTTGCGGAGGTGCGTCGAGAGGTTGCCGGCGGTCATGTCCAGGAGCTGCTGCAACCGCGGGAAGGTGATCTGGTCGCCGGCCCGCAGCCCGGCGAGCGCGACGGTGACCCGCAGCCGCGCCTGGGCGTGGATGACGGGGTCCAGCTGCGGCAGTTCGCTCATCGACCGGTCTTCTCGCGCACGAAGTAGACGATCGCGCCGAGCAGGAACCCGCCACCGCCGCAGACGGTGAGCACGAGGAAGTTCGCCGGGTACCCGACCAGCACGCTGAGGGCGGCCGACACGATCATCCACGCGCCGAGGCCGTACATCAGCTTGTCCTGCCACACCATGCCGCCCGCCAGGTACATCACGCCGGTCAGCAGCAGCCACGTGCCGGTCCACAGCAGCGAAACCTGGTCGTTCGACAGCGCCTGGAACTGCGTGATCCGGATGTCGACGACCATCAGCCCGATCGACGAGAGCGCCCAGCCGTAGCCGTACATCGCGCCTGCCGTGCGGGACGGTCCGCGGATCCCGCGGCCCGTGCGGATGCTGGTGTAGGCCGTGAACGCGACGGCGCCGAGGAACAGGAGCGGGACGACGATGCCGCCGGCGACCCAGCCGGGCACGCCCACGCCGGGCAGCGTCGTGACGTACGTGAAGCCCCAGCCGACGATCCAGGCGAGGGCCCAGGCCGCGAGCATCCGCGCCGGGCCCCCGCCCAGTTCCCGGCGGGTCCGCCGGTTCTGCTGGGCGATCAGGTTCAGCGACTCCTCCGCCGACAACGGTTCGTCGTCCACCCTGTTCGCCCTCCTCCCGTGCAGACCCCTCATCACTGCACGGAAGTTAACACGCATTCACAGCCGGGCCGTGTCCAGCCGGAACCGGCGCACCACGATCAGGGCCGGGACGACCAGCCAGCCCGCCAGGACGATCGTCGCCACCCACGCCCCGGAGGTGTGGGTCAGCGGGTCGAGGCCGACCCGGCGCAGCCAGTAGGTCGGCACGAAGTGCGCCAGCGTCGTCATCCAGCCGGGCAGGAACTCCAGGGGCATCCACAGGCCGCCGAGCAGGCCGAGCGGCATCATCAGCGCGCCGGTGACCGCGCCGACCGTGTCGCCCTTGCCGAACAGGCCGATGGCCAGGCCGAGGACGGCGAACGGGAGGGTGGCCGCCCACAGGAGGACCAGCTGCCTGCCCCACTCGGCCATGGTGAGCGGCTCGCCGCGCAGGAAGCCGACGAAGAAGATCGCCAGCAGCACCGGCAGGGCGACGGCCATCGCCGAAGCGACCTTCACGACCAGGTACCCGGGGCCGCGCATCGGCGTGAGCCTCAGCTGCCGCTGCCAGCCGTCGGTGCGTTCCTGCGCCACCCGGGTGCCGGTGAACAACGCGCCGCCGCTGGCCCCGTACGCGGCCATGCCGATCATCGTCTGCGTGCTCGAACGCAGGCCGTTGTCCAGGACCACGTCTCCCCAGATGGCGCCGAACAGCAGGTACATCGCCACCGGCATGCCGATGGTGAAGATCGTGAACTGCGGGCTGCGGAGGATCCGCTTGATCTCCAGGGTCAGGTACGTCGTGTTCACGCGGCTGCCTCCTCGGCGGTCAGCGCCAGGAAGGCCTCTTCGAGGCCGAGCGCGGTGATTTCGATGTCGGACGCGGCCGGGTGGGCCGCGAGCAGGCCGCGGATCGCGGCATCGGAGTCGGCGCAGGCGAGTTCGGCGCGGCCGGCCCGCAGCTGCACGGACGTGACGCCGGGCAGCCGCGCGAGGTCCGTCTCGGTGGCCCCCGGCACGACGGCCTTGAGCACCCGCCCGGACACGGCGGCCCGCACCTCGGCGACCGGGCCGTCGGCGACGACGGCGCCGTGCCGCATCAGCACGACGCGGTCGGCGTAGTCCTCGGCCTCGGCGAGGTAGTGCGTCGCGAACAGGACGGTCCGGCCGGCGGCGGCGAACTCGCGGATGGCCGCCCAGAACGCCCGCCTGCCGTCGACGTCCATCGCCGCGGTGGGCTCGTCGAGCACGAGCAGCCGCGGGTTGCCCGCCAGCGCGAGGGCGAACCGGACGCGCTGCCGTTCGCCGCCGGAAAGCTTGCCGCAGCGGCGTTTCACGAGGTGTTCGAGGCCCGCCCGGGCGATCACCTCGCTCGCGGGCAGCGGGTGGGCGTGCGTCGAGACGACCAGGCCGACGATCTCGCCGACGGTGACGTCCGGCAGCAGCGCGCCGTTCTGCATCATCGCGCCGACGATCCCCCGGTCGACGGCTTCGCGCGGGGTACCCCCGGCGACGGTGATCTCCCCCGCGTCCGGCTCGGTCAGGCCGAGCAGCATGTCGACGGTGGTCGACTTGCCCGCGCCGTTCGGCCCGAGCAGCGCGACGACCTCGCCCGGCGCGACCTCGACGGACACGCCGCCGACCGCCGTGACGCGGCCGAACCGCTTGGTCAGGCCGTGGAGCGCGAACGCCGGTCCCCCAGTCATGGCGCCTCCCCTTCTCAACTTTGAAACGCAAACTCGACTCGCACTTTGTAACACAAACCTCGCTCGGCTGCAAAGTGCACGGCGACGAAAACGGGGTGCCGGGCTACGCGCCCCGACACCCCGTTTCAGCGGTTACCGCAGGTCAGCCGAGGAACCGCCCGGAGGCGAGGCCTTGGGTGTCCGCGCGAGCCGCGGCCGCCGTCGGCGCCGGGGGCGTCGGCTGCGGCAGCGGGGCGCACTCGACGTCGGCCGTGCGGCCCGGCCTGCGGGCCGGGAGCGCGCCCGTCGCCAGGTAGTCGGCGATCTTGGTGTCGACGCAAGCGTTGCCGCGCGGGGTGATCGCGTGGCTGGTGCCACCCGGCTCCGCGATCAGCGACGCGCCCGGGAATCGGCTGCGGACCTCGAGGCTGCCCTCGTACGGCGTGGCCGCGTCGAGTGTCTCGTCGATCATCAGGACGCTCTGCACGCCCCGGCCGTCGACCTTGGTCGGCTTGCCCGCCTTCGCCGGCCAGTACAGGCAGGGCGCGTTGAACCACGCGTTCTGCCAGGTGAAGTACGGCGCCTGGGCGAAGGTCTGCCAGTTGTCGCGCCGCCACTGGTTCCAGCTCTGCGGCCACTGGACGTCGGTGCACTGCACGGCGAGGTAGACGGCGTAGCCGTTGTCGTCGCCGCGGCCGCCGAAGGCCTCGAAGAGCGTCTTCCAGTTCTGCCAGTCACCCTTGTTGACGAACCGGGAGAGCGCGTCGCCCAGGAGCGTCCACCGCAGCTGGTAGTAGCTCGCCTGCTGGATGACGTCGATGATCTCGTCCGGCCCGATCACACCGCCTGCCGGGTTGAAGGACGTCTTGAGCAGTTGCTCGTTGACGACCCGCCGCACCGCGGCCTGGGTCTTGCCGAGGTGGTAGACGTCGTCGTGCTGGGCGACCCAGCCGAACCAGATCTGGATGTTCTTGTCGAAGGCGATGTCCTGGTTGAGGTTGTCGCCGTACCAGACCCCGCGCGGGTCGACGGTGGAGTCGAGCACCATCCGGCGCACGTTCCGCGGGAAGAGCGTGCCGTAGACCTGGCCGAGGTAGGTGCCGTAGGAGTAGCCGTAGAAGTTCAGCTGCTTCTGGCCGAGCGCCTTCCGGATGGAGTCCATGTCCTTGACCGTGTCGGTCGTCTTCATGTTCTCCAGCAGGGCCCGCGAGTTGTTCTTCGCGCAGGCTTCGGCGTAGCCCTTGGACCGGTCGAGCCAGGTCTTCTCCAGCTGCGGCGTGAACGGCACGTACTGCGGCCGGTTGTAGTCCATGTAGTTCGGGTCGCAGCTCAGCGCGGGCTTGCTGTCGCCGACACCGCGCGGGTCGAAGCCGATCCAGTCGTAGGCGTCACCGGCGCGGTTGGGCACGCGCGGGCCGCGGGTCGCCAGCAGCAGCCCGGAGCCACCGGGGCCGCCCGGGTTGGTCAGCATGACGCCCTGGTACTGCGCGTCCGGCACCTTGTGCTTGACGCGGTCGACCGCGAGCTGGATCTTCTCCCCCTCCGGCTTGCGGTAGTCGAGCGGCACGGCCAGGTACCCGCATTCGGCGCCGGCGGCGACCAGCGCGGGGTTGGTGCACGGTCCCCAGCCGATCGACGCCTGGTCCGCGGGCGCGGCGGTCGCGGCCGGTGCGGCCACGAGCGCGGTCGCCATCGCGGCAGCGGCCACCCCGGCGAAAACGGCACGTCTCACTGTTTTCTCCCCTTTCGGCTCCTGCACAGAGCGGGTGAACCCTAGTCCCGCCGAGAGCTTCCGGGAACGGCAAACGGCGGCACGGCACCGAATGCCCTACGAAAGGTGGAAATCGCCGCTATTTGGACTGCCGGGCCAGCAGGAACAGCCCCCGGCCGAGGAAGAACGCGAAAAGCACCAGGATCAGGGAAAAGATCCAGCCGTTCGCGATGCCGCCGACGAGGACCACGATCATCAGGAAGCCGAGCACCCCCGCCTCGATGAAATAGACCTTCGGGTCGGCGAACGGCTTGTCGCGCCGGCCGCTCGCAGCCTTCCGCGGCGACGGAGGCTCAGCGCGGACCTGCCTCGGCCGGGGTGGCGGCTTCCCGGCTCCCGGCACTGCTTCGGGTCGCCTCGGCGGCGGCGCGGCCGCAACGGGTGGTTCGGGCACAGCGGCAACCGGCTCCGGCCCAGGCTCGACCACGACCGGCGCCGGTTCGGCCGCAACCGGCGGCCCGGCCACCGCGGCAACCGACTCCGGCCCAGACTCGACCACGACCGGCGGCCCATCCACCTCCGCCGCTCAGGCGGCCGCCGCTGCGGAAACCGTGCGGCTGTCGTCGTCCGCCAGGCGCCTGATCTCCGCCGAGGTCCGTTCCCGCACCAGCTCGTTGCCCACCCGGTTCAGCCGCTTCAGTCCCTCCAGGGCGTTCATCCGGTCCGAAGCGATCGGGCTGGCCAAACCGTGCCGCAGGTACTCCGGCAGCTCCCACCGCGGGTTCCGCGCCAGCACGATGCGTCCCTCCACATCGGACTGGTGCTTCGGCCGCTGCCGCGGCATCTCCGCCACCACCCGCTCGTGGACGTAGCTGTACAGCTCGTCCACCGTGACGTCGCCGTCGCCGTCGAGGTCCGCGCTTCCGTCGCGCAGGCCCGCCACCAGGTGCCTGGTGAACACCGAACGCGCCGCCGAGCCCACCACCGCGTCGCCTTCGAACGAATACTGCGTCGAGTCCGACGCCGTGAGCACCGCGCGGCCGCGGCCCTGGAACCGTTCCAGCGTGTGGACGTCCGTACCGCCCTTCGCCAGTTTTCCCGCCGGGAACGCGCCGCTGTAACAACAGTCGAGCACCAGCACCTTCTGCCGCGACGGGCAGCCCGCCATCGCGCGGTCGACCAGCTCCGCCGCCAGCGCCGTGAACATCAGGCTGTCCCGGCGGGTGTTGGCCATCGCCAGGTAGAGGCTGCCGTCGTCGTCCTTGAGGCCGTGGCCGGTGAAGTACAGCAGCGTCAGCTCGTCGCGGCGGCGGCCGCGGTAGAACTCGCCGATCGCCTCGCCCACCACGTGGTGGGGCCGGTCGATCAGCGTCGTGACCTCGAAGCCGGCGATCGACGGGTCGCTCAGCACCTCCGCCAGGGCCCGCGCGTCGCCGCCGGGCGCGGTCAGCCGCCCCAGGGCCGGGTCGGTGTACGTCTCCGTCGCGATCAGCAGCGCGTGCCTACCGGCCATGGCGCCGGACGAACGCCTCGATCAGCTGCTGCCGCTCCGCCGACGTCGCCCGTTCCAGCTCGACGGTGTCGCCGTCGATCGTCACCTTGATCTTGTGCTTGCCGCCCTGCCTGCCGAGCCATTCGCGCAGGGTTTCGACGAGCCCCGGGAACACCCCGCCGGCCGCGCTGAACGCCACCATGAGCGAGCCGATCGTCACCGGGTCCGCGGCCTTCGCGCCCGGCGGCAGCTCGCCCGGGACCGGCAGCACGTCGACGTCCAGCTCCCCCAGCTCGGCGCGCAGCCGGCGGGCGAGCAGGTCGAACTCTTCGGCGTCCGCCTCGCCGTCCGCTTCGAGCCGGACCAGGGCCCGGGTGTCCGATTCGGTCATGCGCGCCATGGTCCGCCCGGAAAGCGCGGGTGGCAAGCGGCCGATCAGGCGCGGATCTCGTTGAGGTAGTTGTAGATCGTGTAGCGGGTGACGTCGAGCCGCCCGGCCAGGTGGTCGACCGCGTCCTTGATGAGGAAATAACCGGCTTCGTCGAGCTCCCGCACCACGGCGGCCTTGTGCCGTTTCTTCATCAGGTCCACCGGGATCCCCGCCTTCGCGACCGCCCGGTCGACGAGGAACCGCTGCAGGCTGTCGACGTCCGGTGGGAAAGTCTCCGGCTCCCCGTTGCTTCCCGCGGAAGCGGCCTCCTCGACGCTGTTGACGCACAGGCAGCCCACCGCGACGCCGTCGGCGTCGCGCAGGAACAGCGTCGACGAGCGGATCGGGCGGCCGTCGGGGCCGTGCGTGCGGTAGTTCGTCAGGTCCTGGGTGGTGCCGCGGCGGACCAGGCCGAGCAGCAGGTCGGTCATCGGGCCGCCGACGCTGCGGCCGGTCAGGTCACCCGCGATGGCGACGATCGAGTCCGGCAGCCGGCTCAGGTCGTGCAGCAGGACTTCGTTGCCCGGGCCGAGCATCGCCGCCAGCCCCGGGATCGCCGGGACCAGCGCGGTGAGCACCTCGTGCGTGGTCGCGCCCGCGGCCGGGACGAGCAACGGCTCCCGCGGCCTGGTCAACGTCTCCAGGGCATCCCGCAGCAGGTCCGCGGTGGCCGCCGGGGTCGACGCGTGCGGCGAGAGCCGGACGTGCTCGGGCCGCACGGTCGCCGCGATCCCCGCGCTCGTCAACGCCGCCCCGACCTGCTCGGCGGGGTGGCCGGGCAGGGTGAACGCCAGGATCCCGGCCCGCCGGTCCACCGCCGAGACGACCTCCGCGCCGCAGGACGCCAGCACCTCTTCGAACTCACCCAGGCGCTCGGCGATCCGTGCCGCGATGGCGCCGACCCCGGCTTCCTCGACCAGCTCCAAGGCCTCGGCGAACGCGCCGGACGTGATCGGGCTGAGGTTGGAGATCGACCAGGACTGGGCGGTGGCGTCCGGCGGGTGGATCTCGTCGTCGAACAGGCCCGGGTCGCGGGCGCCGGTCCAGCCGGACAGCACGGGATCCATCCGGTCCAGCGCCCGGTCGGACAGCACCGCGAAGCCGGTCCCCCAGCCCGCGCGCAGCCACTTCTGGCCGCCGACGACCAGGACGTCGGCGACCTCCCACGGCTCGTCGGCCACGCCGAAGCCCTGGATTCCGTCGACGACCAGCAGCCGGTCGCCGACGACCTCGCGCAGCGCCGCCAGGTCGGCGCGGTAGCCGGTGCGGAAGTCGACGGCACTGACGCTGACCGTCGTGATCTCCGGCGTCAACGCCTCGGCCACGCGCTCAGCCGTGACATAACCGCTGGTCAGACGGCGGACGCGCAGGCGGCCGGCCTGTTCGGCGCGGGCCCACGGGTAGGTGTTGGCCGGGAACTCCCCCGCCGAAACGAGGACCTCGCCGGTGCTGTGGAACGCGGCCTGGAACAGGCCGAGGCTGGTGTGCGGGAGCAGCACGGTGTGGTCGGTGTCCGAGCCGGACAGCCGGGCCGCGGCGGCCTTGGCCCGGACCTCCTGCCGCATCAGCTCGTCCACAGTGGACGGGCCGGCCGTGGTGGCCTGGTGCAGCAGCGCGGCCGTCGTGTCGAGGACCGCGTGCGACGGCGGGCCGAAGCGGGCGAAGTCGAGGTAGCCGGCGGGCTCGTCGAACTGGAGCAGGTACCGGGGCGAAATCCGCGTCACGCGAGGATCCTCGCCAGGAACTGCCGGGTACGGTCGTGCTTCGGCGTGCTCAGCACTTCCGAAGGCGGCCCGGTTTCGACGACGGCGCCGTCGGCCAGGAACACCACCTCGTCGGCGGCCTCCGCGGCGAAGCTCATCTCGTGCGTCACGACGACCATCGTCATCCCCTCCCCCGCCAACGTACTCATGACCTCGAGAACCTCCCCCACCAGCTCCGGGTCGAGCGCGGACGTCGGCTCGTCGAACAGCATCAGCTTCGGTTTCATCGCCAGCGACCGGGCGATCGCGACGCGCTGCTGCTGCCCGCCGGACAGCTGCGCCGGGTAGGCGTCGGCCCGGTGCGCCAGTCCGACGCGGTCCAGCAGGTCCAGGCCCTGCTTACGCGCCTCGTCGGGTCGTACGCCGAGCACCCGGATGGGCCCCTCGACGACGTTCTCCAGGGCCGTCCGGTGCGCGAAGAGGTTGAACCGCTGGAAGACCATCCCGATGTCCCGGCGCTGGCGGGCGACGTCGCGTTCGCGCAGCTCGTACAGCTTCCCGCCGCGCTGCCGGAAGCCGATGGGCTCGCCGTCGACCCAGATCTGACCCGCGTCGATCGTCTCGAGGTGGTTGATGCAGCGCAGGAACGTGCTCTTCCCGGCACCGGACGGCCCGAGCAGGCAGACGACCTGTCCCTTGTGGACTTCGAGGTCGATCCCGCCGAGGACTTCGGTGTGGCCGTAGGACTTCCGGACGCCGACGGCACGCAGCAGCGGCTCAGACACGGGCACTCCTCACCAGCGGCACGCCGCGCAACGCCTTGCCCGCGCGGGCGAGCGGGCCCCGGTCGGCCTGACCGAAGGCGCGTTCCAGGTAGTGCTGGCCGACGCCGGCGACGGTCACCACGACCATGTACCAGACGGCCGCGGCCAGCAGCGTCTCCATGACCAGGAGGTTGTTGGACGAGATGTTGTTGGCCGCGTGGATCAGCTCGGTCACGCCGATCACCGACGCCATCGACGTGCCCTTGAGCATGTTGATGAAGTCGTTGCCGGTGGGCGGGATGATCACGCGCATCGCCTGCGGCAGCACGACCCGGCGCAGCGTCGCCGCCGGCGTCATGCCGATCGACTTGGCCGCCTCGGTCTGTCCGCTGTCGACGCTGTTCAGCCCGGCCCGGACGATCTCGGCCATGTACGCGCTCTCGTTGAGCGCGAGGCCGAGGAAGGCCGCGGTGAACGCGCTGATCAGCACGTTCGTCTGCTCGTGGACGAGGAACGGGATGTCGATCACCGGGAAGACGAGCGCCAGGTTGTACCAGAGCAGGATCTGCAGCAGGACGGGCAACCCGCGGAAGATCCAGATGTAGCCGGCGGCGAACCAGCGGGCGACCGGGTTGGCGCTGCGGCGCAGCAGGGCGATGACGATGCCGAGCACGATCGCGACGGCCTGCGACAGCACGGCCAGCACGACGGTGTTGAGCAGGCCGGTCGCCATCACCTTGTAGAAGACGAAGTCCGGGACCTGGTTCCACTCGATCTGCGCGTTGCCGAGCGCGATGCCCAGCAGCACGAGCAGGGCGATGATGATCGCGGCGGCGACCCACCGGCCCCAGTGCCGCAGCCGGACGATCGGGAGCGGTTCAGGAGCCGCCACCTCACGATCCACCATTGACCGTGGCCTCCTTGATCGCGCCCTGCTCGACGCCCCAGGCCTGCAGGATCTTGCCGTAGGTACCGTCGGTGATCAGCGCCTGGAGCGCCTTCTGGACGGCGTCCCGCAGGGCCGTGTTGGCCTTGTTGACGCCGATGCCGTACGGGCCGCCGTCGATCGGCTCACCGGGGACGACCTCGAAGAACTTGCCGTCACCGGCCGTCCGCGAGATGTAGACGGCGCTGGGGAGGTCGTTGAGGATCGCCTGGACGCGGCCGGTGCGGAGCTGGTTCTGGTTCTGGTTGTCGCTGTCGGTCGCGGTGACGTCGATCGCGGGCTTGCCGGCCTGCGCGCACTTGGTGCTCTGCTCGGCGGCGAACTTCTGGTGGCTGGTGCCCTGCACGACGGCGACCTTCTTGCCGCACAGGGTGTCCGGGCCGGTGATGCCGTCGGGGTTGCCCTTGCGGATCATGATCGTGATGCCGGAGGTGAAGTAGTCGACGAAGTCGATCTGCTGCTGGCGCGCCTTGGTGTCGTTCATCCCGGCCATGGTCAGGTCGATGCGGCCGGACTGGAGGCTGGTGATGAGCGAGCCGAACGCCATGTCCTGGTGGGCGACGGTGACGCCGAGCTTGGCGGCGATGGCCTTGGCGAGGTCGACCTCGTAGCCGATCGGGGTCTTGCCGTCGGCGGCGTAGAAGTTGTTGGGCGCGGACTGCAGGTTCGAAGCCAGATGCAGGCCCGCCTGCTTGACGTTGTCCGGCAGGGCCGCGTTGAGCTGGGCGTCCTTCCGCACGCCCTGGACGATGGCCGCGGTGTCCGGGATGCCCGAGGCGGCCGCGCCGGCGGCCTGCGACGTCCCGCCCGCGCCGTCCGGACCACCGCCGCAAGCTGCCACCAGCACGGCGACGACGCTCGCGAGCAACACCGCCGGCACGGTACGAGAACGGGACATAACGGACCTCCACTGTTCGGCTGGCCGGAACGCTACAACTCGTTGTTGAAGAGGTCAACTGCGAGTTGAAATCCCGGTTCGGTGCTAACTTCGCGGCATGAGCCTGCGGATCGGCGTCCTGGGGGCGGCTCGCATCGCCCCGGCTGCCCTGATCAAGCCCGCTTCCGCGCACCCCTCGGTGTCGGTCGACGCGATAGCGGCCCGGTCCCCCGAGCGCGCGCAAGCGTTTGCGACCAAGCACGGCGTGCCACGGGTGCACTCGTCGTACGAAGCACTGATCGCCGATCCGGACCTCGACGCCGTCTACAACCCGCTGCCGAACGGCCTGCACGGACGCTGGACCCGGGCCGCGCTCGAGGCGGGCAAGCACGTGCTGTGCGAGAAGCCGTTCACGGCCAACGCGGCGGAGGCGCGGGAGATCGCCTCGCTGGCCGCCGGGTCGGACCGCGTGGTGATGGAGGCGTTCCACTACCGCTACCACCCGCTGGCGTTGCGGGTGGAGGAGATCGTGGCGTCGGGCGAGCTGGGCACGTTGCAGCGGGTCGAGACCGCGTTGTGCTTCCCGCTGCCGGTGTTCTCGGACATCCGCTACAACTACGCCTTGGCGGGCGGCGCGACGATGGACGCGGGCTGCTACGCGGTCCACATGGCCCGCATCTTCGGCGGCGAGACACCGTCGGTCGTTTCGGCTTCGGCCAAGCTGCGGTCGCCTTCGGTCGACCGGGCGATGACGGCGGAGCTGCGGTTCCCCTCGGGCCACACGGGGCGGATCGAGTGCTCGATGTGGTCGTCGTCGCTGCTGAAGATCAGCGCGAAGGTGATCGGTTCGCGGGGGTCGCTGACGGCGCTCAACCCGGTGGGCCCGCAGGCTTACCACCGGCTGTCGGTCCGGGTCGGCGAAGCTCGGCGGACGGAGAAGTTCCCGCGCCGGGCGTCGTACGCGTACCAGCTGGACGCGTTCGCGGCGGCGGTACTGAAGGGCGAGCCGGTCAAGACCTCGGCGGCGGACGCGGTGGAGACGATGACGGTGATCGACGAGATCTACCGCGCCGCCGGGCTCCCGCTGCGCGAACCCAGCTGAGCCCGCACATCGGCGAGCGCGAAACCGAGCAGGTTCAAGCCCCGCCACGCCCGGGGCTTCCCGGCCCGCGGATCGTCCGCGGCGAGGCCGATTCCCCAGACCCGGTCGACCGGGCTCGCCTCGGCGAGCACCCGGTTTCCCGTCCCCGCCAAGTACCTGCCCAGCTCCGGGTGCTGAGCGAACTTGGCGGCATTCCCGTCGGCCACGATGCCGTAGCGGTGGGCCACCCACGTTCGCTCGTCGAAGCCGCGCACGCGGCGGCCGAAGTCCTTGGCCTGCTTCGGGTGCACCGCGGTGAGCACCTGCGCGGCCACCTCTTCGTCGCCGAAGAGCTTCGCCTTGCGCCACATCATGTAATGCTCGGCCGTGGCGAAACGGACCTCGTCGACCTCGAACGGCGCCGGCCACCACTGGCTGAAGCAGCCGGCCCCGACGCCGCCACCGCGCGGGGGTTGGTGGCCCCAGAAGTACACGTACTTGAACCGCTGTCCCGCGTCGAGGGCGCGGGTCAGCTCCTCGACACTGCGCGGGTGACCGGTCATGCCGCCAGTCTCACCCACGCGACGGCCGTCCCGCACCCGAAATATCCCGGGTGCGGGACCAGCCCCTAGGCCGCCACGTAGTTGCCGCTCAGGATCAGCAGGACCTGGAGCGTGATGCCCGTTCCGTAGTAGTCCGTCGCGTCCGGCGACCACGACGAGACCGCCGTCCACAGCTGGTCCAGCCAGGCCTGGCTGCCCGGGTCCGTCATCGCCGCCACCGCGAACGGCGCCGTGAAACACGGGTGCCGGCCGCTTTCGGTCTTCGAGCCCGACAACGAGTACCCGCTCTGGATCTTCGACGGGTCGCCGCCCGTGGCCGACTTGATCCACGTGTTCATCTTGCGGACCTGCGCGACGGCCGCGCTGCCGGAGAACGAGATCGCGTCCGCGCCGAGGCGCCACGGGTCGCGGCAGGCGTTCCAGCTGTACTTGCCGTCGTACGGGCCCTCCAGGAAGTCCGCCGGAGCCGGCTTGGGCGTCGTGTTCGTGCTGACCACGAAGTCCGGCAGCAACCCCGTGTTCGGTGCGTACGACGACTGCAGCTGGGACACCGCGGTCTCCGCGCGGGTGCGGACCGACGTCCAGAAGCTGTCCCCGGTCGCCGCGGCGAACGCGCGCAGGTGGCGCGGCATCCAGTCCGAGGAGCGCGAGCTGTTCTTGTACTCCGCGTCGTTGCCCCAGTCGCCGAGCAGGGTGAACTTCGTGGTGCCGTTGACCTCGCTCTTCTTGATCGCGTTGATGATCCGGACGGCCTCGGCGTGGTAGTTCACCGCGCCCGCGCTGCCCCACTTCTTGTCCGCGATCAGCAGGCCGTAGGCGATTTCGAGGTCGCCGTCGGTGGCGGAGTCGCTGCCGTTGACGCTCTTGCAGTTCGAGTCCTGTTCGGCCGCGTGGAGGTCCTTGTCGTTGACCGAAGGGTGCGCCTTCACGAACTTCAGGATCCCGTCGACGATCGACCGCGCCTGCGGGTCCTTCTCCGCCATCATCGCCGAGATCGTCATGCCGTACCCCTCGCCCTCGGCGACGAAGGCGTGGTCGGCGTCCTTGGACAGCACGGCGTAGGTGCCCGCGCCGCACTTGGTCGTCAGGAAGTTCTTCTTCCAGAAGTCGTAGTACTTCTGCAGCGCGGCATCCTGCGTGGCCTGCGAAACGGACGGCCGCAGCGTGCCCGGCACGTACGGCGTGCCGGCCGCGGACGCGGTCGTGGGCACGCTCAGCAGCCCCGCGGCGAGCGCGGCCGAAACCACCACCGCGCGGACGACTCTCTTCATGGCTCCTCCGTTGAGACATCGTTGGCTGCGGCGAAGGTGATCAGAGCCTGACAGAAGGTTCAAGACCAGGTCAAGAGCGTTAGGAAACTTTCCTTACTATTACCGTGAGTGGGTCCTCCGGCGGCCCGGGCACCCGGACGGACTAGCGTGGACGTCATGAAGATCGACCTCGACGGCCGCGGGCCGGACTTCCGCACGTTCTGGACCGAGCGACGGCTGGCCACGCTGACCACGGTCCGCCCGGACGGCACCCCGCACGTCGTCGCGGTCGGCGTGACCGTGGACTTCGACGCCGGCCTCGCCCGCGTGATCACGTTCGCCCCCTCGGTCAAGGCCCGGCTGGTCCGGGCCGCGGGCGACGACGGCATCCCGGTCGCCGTCTGCCAGCTCGACGGCCCCAAGTGGTCCACCTTGGAGGGACGAGCGGTGCTGCGCGACGACCCGGAGTCGGTGCGGGACGCCGAAAACCGGTACGCCGCCCGCTACCGGCAGCCCAAGCCGAACCCGCAGCGGGTCGTCATCGAGATCACCGTGACCCGGGTGCTCGGCAACGCGTAGTCCGCGATCGCACGATCCCACTTCCGCACATCGCCGATTCCGCGCCGGACCTCGCCCGTCCTACCTTGAGGCAACCGACCAAAGGGGACGAACGTGAACCGAATCGAATCGGCGGCCCAGAACCTCGGTCCCGGAACCGAACTCGAACCGCTCATGCCCGTCGAGCCACTCAGCTGCGCGGTGGCCGTGTGGCGGGCGGTCACCCGGCTGGCCACCGCCGAGCGGGCCACCGCCGAACGCGAATTCGCGCGCGCCATCGCCCAGGGCTCGCCGGACCTCGGCCACATCGGGTTCTACCCGGCCGTGGACCTCGTCCGGCATTCGGCGCCGGCCGAAGGGGCTTCCCTGACGCAGCTGGTGAACGCCATCGAGTCCCAGCTCGCCTGACGACCCCGGGGCCGCGAGCCGGAACTTTCACGGGAAAGCTCCGCCCGCGCGGGAGTGCACCAGCCGCGTGTACTCCCCCAGCAGCTCCGTCAGCTCGCCGTGCTCCCCCGCCGACGCCAGCTGCTGGTGCCCCACGAGCATCGCCATCCCGAGCGCGGTCAGCGTCCGGGCCAGGGCGCGGTCGCCGACGATGCCGGCGACCGCCTTGCCGACCGTCCGCAGCCGCGCGGAGTCGACGCGTTTCTGGGCCGCGCGCACGGTTTCGTCGTTCATCGCCCACGCCCGGATCGCGGCCTCGGCCTCGTGGGGCAGCCCGAGCGTGAGATCCATCAGCGCCGCGAAATCCGCCGCGGGGCCGCCGGTGCCGAAGTTCCCCTCGCGCAGGATGAGCACCTGCCGGTTCTCCCAGTGGTCCAGCAGCTGCTCGACGAACCCCGGCCAGCCGCCGAAGTGGTGGTAGAACGAGCCGCTCGTGACGCCGAGGTCTCGGCACAACGCGCCGACGTTCAGCCCGGTGAACCCCTGCTCCGCCAGCAGCCTGAACGCGCAGGCGAAGTAGGCCTGCCGGTTCGCGGCCGGCATCAGATGTTCCGGTCCCGGTCCCGCCAGTAGGGTTCGCGCAGCGAGCGCTTGAGGATCTTGCCGGTGGCGTTGCGCGGCAACGCGTCCACGACGTCGATGCTGCGCGGGCACTTGTAGTGGGCCAGCCGCTCGCGGCAGAACTCCACGATCTTCTCGGGATCGAGCTGGTCGCCGGCGACGACGGCCTTGACCTGCTCGCCCCACTTGTCGTCCGGCACGCCGATCACCGCCACCTCGGCCACCCCCGGGAACTCCGCGACCACGCGCTCGACCTCCGGCGAGTAGACGTTCTCGCCGCCGGTGATGATCATGTCCTTGACGCGGTCTTCGAGGAACAGGAACCCGCCGTCGTCGAGGCGCCCGACGTCGCCGGTGCGGACCCAGCCGTCCACGATGGTCTCCGCGGTCGCCTCGGGCTTGCCGAGGTACCCGGCCATCCGCTGCTCGGTGCGGACCCAGACCTCGCCCACGTCGGCGTCCTCCCCGGTGACCGGGTCGACGATCCGGATGTCCACTCCGGACAGTGCGGTGCCCGCCGAGGCCAGCCGCTCGGGGCGCGTGGCGTCCCGGTGCGCCTCCGGGTCCAGGGCGGTGACCGCGCCGGACAGCTCGGTCATGCCGTAGACCTGGGCGAACTTGACGTCCGGCCATGCGGCGAGCACCGTGCGCAGCAACGGGAGGGGCATCGGCGAAGCGCCGTAGCAGAGGTACTTCAGCTTGGCGAACGCCTCGAGCGCGGCCTCGCCGGCCTGCGCGATCCCGGCCACGACGGCGGGCACCAGGAAGGCGTGCGTGATCCCGGCCCGCAGCGCCGCGAACAGCGACGCCGCGTCCGGTTCGCGGGTCAGGTAGGACGGCTCGCCGTAGAGGAACCCGGACACCGCGTAACAGCTGCCGCCGACGTGGAACAGCGGCATCGCGACCAGGTTGACGTCGCCGGGGCCGATCGGGAACGCGGTCCCGGCGGCGAGGCCGTGCGCGAGGACGCTGCGGTGGGTCAGCACCGCGCCCTTCGGGAAGCCGGTGGTGCCGCTGGTGTACAGGACCAGGACGCCGTCGTCGGTGTCGACGTCGGCCCCGACGTGCGGCTCACCGGAAGCGAGGAAGGACTCGTACTCGTCGCCGACGACCACCACGCGTTCCACCGCGGGCAACCGGTCGCGGATCGCGTCGAGCGCCGGCACGAACTCGGCGCCGACGAACACGATCTTCGCGCCCGCGTCCTTCAGCACGTACGCCAGTTCCTCGCCGGAAAGCCGCCAGTTGACCACGGCGTTCGCGGCGCCGATCCCGGCCGCCGCGAAGGTCGTCTCCAGGCAGGCGGAGTGGTTCTTGTCGACGAAGGCGACGCGGTCGCCGCGGCCGACCCCGGCGGCCGCGAGCGCGCCCGAAAGCCGCCGGACCCGCTCGTCGAACTCAGCCCAGGTCCACGCCTTGTCGCCGAAGATGAGCGCGGTGTCCGCCGGGCGTTCCCGCGCCCAGTGCGCCAGGAGTTCACCGAACAGCCGGACCCGGGGGCGGACGTCTTCGGGCATGGGAGTTCCCCTTCGGACCGGCGCTGGACCATAGACTGCTCTATGGTGCGCCGCGGCCCGGCCGGCGTCAATACCGAACCCGGCTCAGGCGAACAGCGCCAGCAGTCCCTCGGCCGACCGGACGACCACGTGCGCCGCCGCGCGTTCCGGGTGCGGGCGGTCCGGCCGCTCCGCTTCGTGCCGCCAGCGCCGCAACGCGTCGAGACCCGCGTCGTAGATCTCGCCCGGGTCCGCGTCCGGGTCCAGCCCCAGGCGGTCCGCCGGGGCCGTGCCCTGGGCGCCCAGCAACCGGACCGCTTCCTCGGCGGGCTCGCCGGACAACGCCGTCCGGCCGCCGCGGATGTCGGCGATCAGCCGCAGTTCGCGGAAGTCGTGCGCGGCCGCGGCGAACCGTTCCACCCGGGACACCAGGCGGTCGCCGCCCGGGCGGGGCTGGGCGGCGAGCAGCGCTTCCAGCCGGATGATCGCCGTCCGCGCCTTCAGCGCCTCGGCCCGCGCCACGAAACAGCCGGCCAGGGTGTCCCGGAGCTCGCCGAGACCGCTGCGGCGCACCAGTTCCGCCGAGAGCTTGACGCGGTCGTCGCAGCCGGTGCGGATCAACGTCAGCGCCAGGCGGACGCCGAACATCCCGAACCGCACGACCAGCGACCGCCGCGTCTCGACCGGGATCGGGCCGGGGAACGCCGGATCGGTGAACGAGTCCACCGAAAGCACGTGCCGTTCCAGCTCTTCGCGCGGCACCGCGGCGAACGCCGCCAGCAGGTCGAACTCGTCGTCGCGCAACGACCGGCCGCCGTACGCGAGTTGCCCGGCGACGGCGATCACGCCCAGGAACCCGGTGCACAGCGGGTCTTCGCGCCACGCGCGCCGCGCGAGCTGCTTCGCGGTCAGCAGCGCGTCGATCCGGCCCGCACCGACCTCGTCGGCCCGTGACAGCACCAGCACCGAGTTCACCGCGCTCTGCCGCGCGAACGGCGAGCCGCCCGGCGGGTGCGCGGCCGCGAGCTCGTCCGGCTCGAGGTGGCGGACCAGCCGGACCGTCGCGTCCGGGACGTCGTCGCCCGGGCCGGGGTCGTCCTGCAGCACGAGGTCGCGCAGCGCCCGGGTCGGCCATTCGCCCAGCGCGGCGGCGAGCGTCGTCTTCCCCGACGACGGCGCGCCGGTGAACGCGACGCGCAGGGGCTGCTCCAGCCGGTTCAGGCAGTCGTGCAGCAGCGCCGACGCACGCGGGTCGTCCCGGTAGAGCCCGGCCGCGGCGTGCAGCAGGTCGCGGACGTCCTGGGTCACGCCGAGAGCTCCCGCCGCTGCTGCCGCCCGGCGATCGTGCCGAGCTCGCCCGCGCGCTGGTGCAGCCCGGCGAGCCGGTCGATCTCGCGTCTGATGTGGACGGTCCGCCGCTCGCGCTCGGCGGTGCCGGCCAGGATCGTCTCGCGCTCGCGGGTCAGCTCGTCCGCGAGGTCCTCGGCCAGTCCGGTGAAGTGGTCGCGCAGCCGCCGCTGCACGACGCGGATCGCGTCCCGGCAATCCTTGCTGAACCGCAGGAAGACGTCGTCGACGTGCCGCTGCGCCGCCTGCTTGGCGACGGCCTGGCGGCGCTGCAGCCGCATCCCGCCCTCGTCGCGGATCGTCTTCACCGCGAACGCCGCGCCGGCGCTGAGCGACACCGGGTTGATCAGCGGCAGGCCGAGCCAGGGCAGGCTGGTCACCAGGCCGAACATCAGGACACCGCCGTAGGAACCGCGCAGCCCGGTGAAGGCCTGCTGGCCGATCTTGAACTTCTCGATCTTCGGGCGCCGGACGTCGTCGAGGTGTTCCACGCCCGAGCCGTCGAGCGGCAGCTCCGGCAGCGCGTGGTCGTACTGGGCGCCGAAGCACGCCGCGACCGCCTGGGCGGTCCACTGCGCCCGCTCGGTGAGCCACGCGTAGTTCGTCTCCACCGCCTCGGCGAGCGCGTTGTCGAGCCACGGCGCGAACTCGTCCCACAACTTGGCCGGATCGCCTTCGTCGAAGGTCTGGTCGATCGAGTTGACGATCTTGCGCGTCCGCTCACGCAGGTCGTACTCGACGTCGGCCGTCAGGTCGGCGATCTCGTCGGCAAGCAGGTTCTGCCACCGGGTGTTCTGCCGCCGCAGGTCGTCGGCGCGGCGCTGCGCCCGCTGCAGCAGCGCGGCCTGGCCGAGCCCCGCGTCCTGCCCGGCGGCGTCGATGCGATCGCGCAGCGACTCGACCAGCTCGGCTGCGGCGGCGCGCACGCCGACGGCGGCGAGCAGCGCGCGCGACTGCTCGGGCGGGCGCGCGGCCTGCTCGGCGATCCAGCCCAGCAGCTCGGGAAATCCGGAGCGGGCGTTGAGATCCGCGTCACCGGTCTTCGCGGCGGCTTGGCGCACGACGGCCGAAACCGGCAGAACGCGCGCATCGATCCCCGCTTCGGCGAGCATCCCGCGGTCACGTTCGGCGACCGCGCGCCACCCGGGACAGGCGTCGATCTTCGTGAGCGCTAACACGACATGCGGGCACCAAGTACGCACATGCCGCGCGAGCGCGAGTTCGGCGGCGCTCAGCGGCGCGGTCGCGTCCGAGACGAGGATCACGGCGTCCGCTTCGGCGAGGAAATCCAGCGCGGCGGCGGTCCGCGGTGACCGCGGGTCACCGACCGGCGGGGTGTCGACCAGGACGAGACCGGCGGAAAGGAGTTCGCGCGGCACGCCGACCTCGACGCGGCTGAGCGACCCGGCGGGCCGGGCGCCGAGCTCGCCGGTGAGCCGTTCGACCGCGACGGGGATCCGTTCGAGGGATCGGCCGACCAGCGTCGCGGCGGGTTCGGCGGAGTAGGCGATCTCCGTGGGCACGGCGGGGGTCGCGGCGTCGCCGACCGCGCACACCGGCGCGTTCAGCACGGCGTTGAGCAGGTAGCCCTTGCCCTGTTTGGGGAAGCCGAGCACGCCGAGCCGGGTCTGCCCCGGCGGGGCGTCCCGGCGTCTGCGCAGGCGCTCGGCGAGATCGGCGCGGCCGTGCGTGCGGCACGCGTCCAGGGTCTCGTTGAGCACGTCGAGCCAAGCAGGGGCGTTCACAGCCAAGGAGTTTCCCCGGTTCACTCCCCGTACGCACACCGGGTGCCCGTCCCGCGGTCGCACCCAGACCGTGGGACGGGCACCCGTGAGGCGCTCGGGGATCAGTGCCCGATGTGGATGTCGTTGTTCGACGCGATGTCGCCGATGTGCAGGTTGCCCAGCGCGTTGTGGCTGACGTTGGCGACATCCGAGACCACGTCGTGGACAGCCGAGGTGCTGCCGCTGGTGAGGTCGCCGACCTGGCCCGCGACGTTGTGGTCCACGTTGAGGCCGGTGGCGGAGGTCACGGTGTTGGTGACCTCACCGAGGCCGAGGCCGTGGGCCGCGCTCGTGACCTCGCCGGTCACGTGCTGGACGTCGAGGTCGCCGGCGCCCTTGAGGATGCCGGAGAAGTCGCCGACGTTGCCCACGACCGAGTTGACCGTGTGGGTGAGGTCACCGCTGACGTCGCCGACGTGCGAGGTGGCCTCGTAGACCGGGGCGGTCGCGTTGTTGGAGACGTTGCCCAGCACGCTCTCGCCGAGGCTGCTCGCCTCGCCCAGGGCGCCGACGGCCGCGCTGTGGTCGACGTCGGTGACCGAGTACACCAGGTTGCCCGCGACCTGGACGGCGTCCAGGCTCGAGCCGAGGTCGCCCGTGGCACCGAAGACGGCGCCGGTCGGGTCGCCGGCCAGCGCGGTCACGCCGGCGGCGGTGTTGGTGAGGTCGTTCACGGCCGGCAGCGAGCCGACGCCCGGGACGGCCGGCAGGCCGAGGTCGCCGACGACCGGCAGCTCGCCGGTGCCCAGCTCGCCGACACCCGGCAGGGCCGAGGTGGCGGGCAGGCCGAGACCCTGGGTGAGGGCGGTGAGCTGGTCGATCGCACCCTGGATGCCCGGGGCATCGGTGCCGACCGAGGTCAGGTCGCCGACGGCGGGGAGCGCGCCCACGGCCGGGAGGCTGTCGACCGGCACGTAGTCGAGGACCAGCGGGAGGACCTCGTGCACGTCGGCGGCGCTGACGTCGCCGAGGCCGGCGGCGGCGAGGACGCCCTGCGGGTCCGTCCCGAAGGCCGCGAGCGCGGTCGGGTCGTTGAGCAGGTTCAGGGCGAAGTCGTGCAAGGTCTGCACGGATTCCATGGAGTTTCTCCTGGTCCGGTGGTTCGGGGGACAGCATCGGCCGCAACGACCGGTGCTCCGTGATCAAGGTAGGGAGACCGTCCCCCAGCGCACATCGGGGATCACTCCGAGTCGCAGTCCAGTCAGCCGATAGGGGATCGATATGTCATCGTTAGGGAGTTAGGGGCTCATCCGAGACGCGCTCAGTTGGGTTAAATCCCTCCAGACCCTTGCCTGACTAACCCGTTTGGGTGAGGATGCCCCGAGCCCTAGGGGGATTCCCTGCCCCTGTTCGGCCCCACGAGGTGAGGAGGAAGCGCCGTTGCCCTACGTCCTCGGGATCGATGTGGCACAGGGACGGACCCACGCCGCCACCCGCCGGCGTCTCGGCCCCGGCTGGGGCGACCCCGAACCCCTCTGGCTGGGTGAGCGATCCCCCGCCGCGGCGTCCGCGCTGTTCCTCGACGACGAGGGGTACCTGCTCACCGGGGACGCGGCCGCGCAGGCGGGCGCCCAGGTCCCGTCCCGGCTGCTCACCGGCTTCCACCGGCGGATCGGCGACGACGTGCCGATGATCGTCGAAGGCGAGCCGTTCCCGCCCGAAACGCTCACCGCCGTGCTCGTCGAAGGCATCGCCGAGCACGCCGCGCACCTCTTCGGCGGCGCCCCGGACCACCTGGTGCTCACCCACCCCGGCGACTGGGGCTCCTACCGCCGCGACGTGCTGCGGCGGGCGCTGGCCGACGCCGGGTTCCCCGACGTCACGCTGGTCCCGGGCCCGATCGCGGCGCTCGGCGCGCACCTGCCCGTCCCCGGTCCCGGCGCCCAGGTCGCCGGGGTGTGCGAGTTCGGCGCCGACGGCGTGCACGTGACGCTGGCCACGGCGTCCGGCGCGAGCGGCTGGCAACTCGGCGCGAGTGCCGAGGGCGTGGCCCCGGCGGCCGCGCTCAGCACCCTGTTCGCCCTGGCCGGTGCGGCCTCGACGTCCCCCAAGGGCCTCGCCGGAGTGGTGTTCTGCGGCGACGTCCCCCCGCACGCGCTGCCGGCCCGGCCGCCGTGCCCGATGTTCGCGGGACCGGTTCCGCCGGCGGCCGCCGCCCTCGGCGCGGCCGCCCTCGCGGCGCTGCGCGCCGAGGGCCGGGCGACGCCGCACGAACCCCCCGCCGTCGAGACCACCCTGCTCCCCCAGGTGGACACGCTCGGTGAGCTCGGCGAGCGGCCGCCCCGGCCGCCGGTCGAGATCACGCCGTTCGAGCTGCCCGAGCGCAGCAGCCCGCTGAACCTGTTCCGGCGCAAGCGTCCCCTCGCCGCGGCGGTCCTGGTGCTCGCCGCGGCCGTTTCGGCCGGGGTGATCACCCTCACCGCCCGCGAAGCCAACGCCGGTCCCCCTCCTGTCCCCACGCCTGGCCACTGCGCCCCCTCCGGTGAAGGTCACTGTTGAACACACTGCTCACGCAGGTCGCCCCGCTTCGCACCATCCCCGTGCACCCGGCGGCGCGGCGGCTGCTCGACCGCGTCGCCGCCGATCCGGCCGCGCCGCTGCGGCTCGCCGTCGTCGCCCCCGGCGGGTACGGGAAGAGCGTGCTGCTCGCCGCGCTCGACCGCCGCTTCCGGGAGGCCGGCGTCGACGCCGTGCTCGTCGACGACGCCGACCGGCTCGCCCCCGACCAGCTGGAGGAGCTGCTCACCGGCGCGGACGGGCCGATCGTCGTCGCGCACCGCCCGGCCGCGGTGGCGCCCGGCTGGACGTTGCTGCCGCTCGGCCCGCTCGGCGTCGAAGACGTCGCGCAGCTGATGTCCGCGGCGACGGGTTCGCCCGCCGACCCGGCGGCCGCGGCCGAGCTGCACGCCCGCAGCGGCGGTGTCCCGCGGCTGGCCGAGCGCGCGCTGCTCGGGCGGCTGGAGGAGTTCCGGCCGGAGCTGGACGAGCTCGACGACGACGTGCTGCGCTACCTGATCGCGGCCGAAGCCGGGGCGGGACGCAACCTGGACCTGTTGTGCGCGCTGCTGGACCGCGACGCCGACCAGCTGCCCGGCATCGTCGAGGGCGCCCGCGCGACCGGCCTGCTGGCCCCCGACGACACGCTGCTGCCCCTGGCGGCCGTGGCCGTCCGCGACTTCGGGCCGCCCGCCCGCCGGCTGACCACGGTGCAGCGGCTGGTCGAGCTGCAGCTGGCGAACGGGCTCCCGGTGCTCGACCTGGCCCGCTCACTGCTCGGCACGGGCAGCTCCGGCGCGTCGGCGGCGGCCGCGTTCGCCGCGGCGGCGGGCGAAGCGCTCCCGACCGACGCGCGGCTGGCGACCCGGCTGTTCGAAGCCGCCGCCGAAGCGGGCGACCGCTCCACCGCCGTCACAGCGGGCTGGGCCCGCGCGGCGGCGCTCTCGGGAGATCTCGACACCGCGCTGCGCCTCGGCGACGGGATGCTCGGCGCGGCCGACGCGGAAACCCGCGCGGCGGGCGCGGAAATCGCCGCGACGGTCCTGGCGCACCGCGGCGAGCTGGCCCGCAGCGCGGAGCTGTACCACTGGGCGGGCCGCACGGACGCGTTCTCGGCGACGGCGCTGGTCGGCACGGGCGACCTCGAAGGCGCCCGCCGTCTCCTGGACGCCCCGACGCCCGGCGTCGCGCCGACGTTGTTCGCGGGCGCGGCGACCCGGATGGCCCGCGGCATCGTGGATTCGGTGTCGGGCTGCGCGACGGAGACGTTGTCGACGTTGCTCGGAGCGGCGGCGATGCTGGAGCCGGCACTGGGCGGCACGCTGCTGCCGGACAGCCCGGCCGCGCTGGCGGCGCTCGTCGCCCTGCACACCGGCGAGCTGGCGCTGGCGGAGTCGGTGCTGACCCGCGCGTTGGACGGCCGCATCGGCGGAGATCTCCTGGCGGCCCGCCACCGCCTGCTCCTGGGCTGGGTGGCGATGACGGCGGGCGACCTGGCGACGGCGGCGGAACACCGCGACGCCGTGGCGGGTGTCGAGTTGGAAGCCCGAGACGAGCTGTTCTTCGCGACGCTGGAGCTGGGCCTGGCCCGCCGGGCGAGCGACTTGGTGGGGTTGCAGCGGTCGTGGAACCGCGCGTACCAGGCGTCGATGCGGCAGCAGACGGACCTGTTCACGTTGCTGCCCCTGGGCGAGCTGGCGATCGCGGCGGCCCGCACGGGCGCGTTCGCCAAGCTTTCGGGCCAGCTCGAACGCGCCCACGGCCTCCTGACCCGCCTCGGCGAACCTCCACTGTGGACGGTCTCACTGGTCTGGCACGAGCTCCACGCGGCGATCACGTTGGAGGACGCGGAAGCGGCCAAGGCGCACCTGGCGACGTTGACGCGGCACGCACATTGCGGCCGCCACCCGCACGCACTGGCCACGGCGGCCCAGAGCTGGCTGGCGGTCCTGAGCGGAACATTCGACCCGGCGGTGATATCGGCGGCCGCGGCGGAGCTGCACGAGCTCGGCCTCCGCTGGGACGCGGCCCGCCTGGCCGGCCAGGCGGCGATCCGCACATCGGACCGCAAGGCGATGGTCCAGCTCCTGGAGGCGGCCCGCCAGTTCCAGGGAACGGCGGCCCGCCGCGAACCGGGGATGTCGGCGGAACCGGCGGCGGGCACGGGCCTGGCGGCGTTGAGCGAGCGGGAGCTCGAGGTGGCCAGGCTGGTGGTCGAGGGGCTGACGTACAAGCAGGCGGGCAGCAAGCTGTTCATTTCGGGCAAGACGGTGGAGCACCACATGGCCCGCATCCGCGGCAAGCTGGGCGCGGCTGATCGGCGGGAGCTGCTGGCGACGCTGCGGGAGTTGCTTTCGCGGCCCGAGGCCCCGTAGAGCAGCCCCCGCCCATCCCGGCGAAGTCTTGTCGGTGCAGGCAGTGGACAAGTGGTTCAAGGATCCCACCACCCCGAAGCCGGATTGTGACAACGGACGGCAGCACCGCGTCAAGGCGGGAAAGCGTGCCTTGACCCGGCACTACCGGCCGTGTTCTGGCTTCGTATCGGGGCGGCGGAGGAGGTCTGGGTGGGGCGCCAGTCATGCCTCAGCGTGCGGTCCACGACGGGGAGGCATCTCCGCGGAGCGTCCCGAAAGCTCGCCCCGAAAGCTTCCCCCGCCCTCTCCGGGGGTCCGGCCCCGCACCCAGTGTATCGGGGCCGGCCGACGGAAAGCCGGGAAAAGCCTCCGCCGGGGCTGGTTGTCCACATCCGGATCGGGCTGTGGACAACCAGCTCGAGTGCCGCCGCACGCACTTGACGGTGTGCTATAGGAGTCTGGGTCAGGCCGTCGGCGTCGTGGCTGTGAAGGTCGCTGACGGGCCTGTGCCCGTTGCCGTTACCGCCGCCACCGTGAACGTGTACGCCGTGGCCGGTTTCAAGTTGTCCACCACTCTGGTCATTCCCTTGATCGTCGGCTGGGTGACCAGGGCGTCGCGGCCTTCCACCGTGATCGTGCGGCCGTCCGAAACCGTGATCGTGTAGGCCAGTACCGGGGTGTCGCCCGTTGCCGCCGGCGGGTTCCAGCGGATGGATGCCGCTGTCGCGCTCGGGAGGGCTCGGGCGCTCGTCGGTGCTCCGGGGAGTGCGCCCGGCGTCGGGCCCGGTGTCACCGGGGCTGCCGGCAACGAGGGCTCGCTGGTGCCGTACGCGTTGCGTGCCGCGACCGTCACCGTGTACGGCGTTCCGTTCGTCAGGCCCGAGATCTCCGCGTACGCGCGCTTCGCGAAGTCGACGGCGGATATCGTCGCCGTCAGCGTCCGGCCGTTGCCGCTGGCCGTCACCACGTAGGCCGTGACCGGGGCGTTGTTGAAGGCGAACGTCGGGTTCCAGGTCGCGTACAGCTTGCCATCCGCCGCGAACGTGCCCACTCGCGATGGCGCTTCGGCCGGTGCTCCTCCGCCAACCCGGCGGGACAGCAGGCCGCGGTAGGCCGGTTCGAGACCCGCGTTCGCGACGATCGCCGCCGGGGCGTCGGACGGGTGGGCCAGGAGCTTGTTGCCGCGCGTGATCGCTCCCTTGTCCGTCTTGTCGCGGTCGCCCTGCTCCCAGTAATTGTCCTCGACCAGTGTCGGGTCGTTGTTGCCCAGGTCGTCGCGGTAGTCGACGTGCACCGTGCCGACGTTGAAGTACGCCGTGCGGTACAGGACGTTGCCGCGGACCGTCTCGTACGTGTTGCCGTTGTCCGTGTACACCGCCTTGCCGAGGCCCCACTGGTCGTGCACCACGTTGCCGGTGACCTTTTCGCCGTTTTCCAGCGAAGTGCCGGTGATGCCCTGCGTGTAGATGCCGCCGCCGTCGTCGAGCATGAGCATGTAGTCGAAGATCAGGTTGTCCGAGACGGCGTTGTCGTGCGAGAGGTTCGGCGTCGCCGGCTTCTTGATCTTGTCCGGCCAGCCGCCCCAGCCGAGCGAGATCGCCGAGTAGCCGACGTGGTCGATCTGGTTGTGGGAGATGGTGTTCCGCACGGTGTAGCCGTTGACGATGGGCACCCCGCCGTGGAATTCGCGCGGCAGGCCGTAGAGGTGGTTGTCGGTCACCACCACGTCGCGGACCACGTCGGCGTCGGTGTCCGTGACCGGCTTGTCGACGCCGCCGACCTGGACGCCGTTGCCGGAGATGTCGGTGAAGACGTCGCCGCGGACCTGGGATTCCTTGGTGCCGTCGATGAGATCGAGACCCGCACCGCCGAGGTGGGCGAACACGCTGTCACTGAACTCGACGCGCCGGCCGTGCGACACCGAGACGTTCGCCGGTTCCCGCGTCCACGACGCGTAGGGGCAGGTGCCGCCGGGGACGAACTGGCACAGGCCCTGCACCGCCCAGCCGTCGGCGCCGGTGATCGTGTACCCCGCCTGGATTTCGGAGAATCCCTCCGGCGATGACGGCGTCAGCCACGTCGCATAGGAGAAGCGCAACCCGCGGAAGGCGACGTCGTGGATCCCTTGTGCGTCGACGAGCTTCTCGAGCACCGGCACCTCGACGTCGGCACGGCGCAGATCCTGGCCCGGTTTAGGCAGGTAGTAGACGACGTGGGCAGCCCGGTCGAGGTACCACTCGCCGGGGGTGTCGAGCAGTTCGAAAGCGTTTTCCGCGTAGGTGGGGTGCCGGCCGTTGGTGAGGTCGGCCGGACCGACCATGTTCACGCTGCGGCCCGGGATGTCCGGGAACAGCACGCGTTTCGTGGAGTTGTCCCAGCACGGCTGGGCCATCGTGATCGTGGTGCCCTCGGCCGCGGCGAGGGGGCAGCGCGGCTCGGTCCACTGACCGAGGCCGTCTCGCTGGATGTTCCAGAGCGCTTCGCCCGCGGTGTAGACGAATTCGACGTCCTTCGGATTCCGCCAGTGCGCCAGGGTGTCGGCGCTCGCGGTGTATCCGGTGGCGGTCGCCTTGACGGTCACCGGCAGCGGGCCCCGGGCGCGCTGTTCGCGGACGCCGTCGACGTACAGCTGCCGGGTGTTGTCGAGGCCGGCGGGCGCGGGCGCGGCGAACAGCCCGGGACGGCCGGGGACCGCCCGCCAGCCGGTGACCCGCAGGCCGCCGTTCAGCTCGGTGTCGCCGCTGCCCTGCCAGATGACGCGGTGGCCGTTGCCGCCGGAGTCCCGGGCGTCGAGGCGCAGCGGCTGCGCCAGCCGGAAGACGCCGGGGGCGAGGTGCACGGTGAGATCGCGGGTGAGGTGCGGCGCACGCTGCCGCACGAGGTCGCGCGCCTTGTCGAGGGTCCGCACGGGCCGGCGCGCGGTGCCCGGAGCGCGGTCGGATCCGGCGGGCGAGACGTAGACGTCCTGGCTCGCGGCGTCCGGATCCGCCGCGGCCACCGGGCCGGTCGGGGCGAGCAGCGCGCCCACCCCCAGGAGAACGACCACCGCGGTGCGGCGCCGCTTCGAGCCCCACTTGGTCAGCATGGACGAAACATAGGATCTCTCGGCGTCCATGTCGACAATTTCCCGCTCAGCGGGGCACAACGTCACCTATTCATCGGATGACAGGGGCCGGTTCGTTGGCCGAGCCGGCTGGTATCGGGACCGCGGGTGTCGCCGCAGGACTGGATGTGCGAGCAGGCGATCGTCCATCGAGCGTCGCAGCTACAGCGGTCAGGTCACTCGTATCCTGGGGTTCGGGGCATCGCGGACAGGCCGAGTTCTTCCCGGGCCGCCGCGAGGAACTCCTTTTCTGCCGACCAGAGATTCGCGAATGAATCCGACGTGAGATCGGCTTCGGAAAGCGTGGCTCTCGCGGCGGCGACCTGGCGCGCGGCGCGGACCAGGTAGACGCACGTCCTGACTGTGTCAGGCAGATCAGACACAAGCCGAACCGCTGTCAAAGCGGACTCGAATTTCTCCTTGTAAGGCCGCCCGGCTTCGTCGAAGAACGGCATCATCTGATCAGGCAACCTCGGATGAGGAATTGCGGCGATCTTCGCGGTCGGCTCGAGTGTGAACGCGACGTACTGACGGTAGGCAGCCAGAAATTCGTTGTAGGTCTCAAGTCGGATGTCTCGCCACTGGCGAGCATGCTCGCGACTCCAAGATCGGTCCTGGTTGCGGAGTGTCAGCCATCCACCAAGCACGACGCCGAGCAAGGCCACCACTGCGGTGATCACATTACCGATGACGCTCACGAGCTGCGTCCTCCCTCGGTCGTCAGATGGTCAGCGCAACGGTCGAATCTTGTACGCGAGACTCGCAACGCCTCATGATCGTAGTGCACAGCCGCGCATTCACCTTGCGCACCAGGAGCACCGAGCCGGCCGCGGTCGGGAGGTTCAATCTCGGCTGGGCCCGAAGCGTTCGGTGCGGATGCGGTGCGGGTCGTGCCCGAGGGCGACGAGGATGTCCGCCACCGTCTCCACGAAGCCGGTAGGGCCGCAGACGAAGCAGGACGCGCCGAACTCCGCCGGCCAGCCCGCCGTGTTGAGCGTGGCCACGTCGATGCGCCGCGGAAGACCGGGACGGCCTTCGGGGAGTTCGCGGGTGTACACGTAGGTGACGTCCAGGCCCGCCACCGGTGTGCGCAGTTCCTCGGCGTAGTAGAGCTCGGCCGGGGTGCGCAGCGAGTAGATCAGCTTGAACGGCGTCCGGACACCGGCCGCGCGACGGGCGCGGACCATCGCCATCAGCGGCACGATGCCCGAGCCACCCGCGACGAGCAGCACCGGCGCCGGGTCCGTCGGCCGCCAGACGAACCAGCCGCCGACCGGGCCGCGGATCTCGACCGGGTCACCGACGGCGTACGGACCGGTGAGGTGCTCGGACACCTCACCGTCGGCGACGCGCTGCACGGTCAGCTCGACCCGGTCACCATCGGCCGGCGCGGCGAGCGAATAGCTCCGCTGCGCGCGATAGCCGTCGGCGGCCGTGAGCCGGACGTCGACGTGCTGCCCCGCGAGGTGCCCGGGCCAGCCGGGCAGGTCGAAGACGAGCGTGCGCGCCGTCGGCGTCTCGTCACGGAAGCCGGCCAGGCGGGCGACCCGCCAGGCTAGTCGCCCTGATACCGCTGTTCGCGCCATGGATCCCCGTAGTCGTGGTAGCCGGCGTTTTCCCAGAAGCCCGGCTCGTCCCGGGTCTTCAGCTCCAGCCCGCGCACCCACTTCGCGGACTTCCAGAAGTACAGGTGCGGGACGAGCAGCCGCGCGGGGCCGCCGTGTTCGGGGGTGAGCGGCTTGCCGCCGTACTCGTAGGCGATCCAGGCCTGGCCGTCGAGCAGGTCGGCCAGCGGCAAGTTCGTCGTGTAGCCGCCGTAGGAATGGACCATGACGTAGTCGGCTTCGGTGTCGAGCCCGCCGACCAGCGTGTCCACCGAGACCCCGCGCCACCGGGTGTCCAGTTTGGACCATTGGGTGACGCAGTGGATGTCCACGGTGGGCTTTTCGCTGGGCAGCGCCATCAGCTCGGCCCAGCTCCAGCTGTGCTTGTCACCCGTCTCGGTGGTGACGGTGAATTCCCACGTCTCGGTGCGCACGCGCGGGGTCGGGCCCGCCGACAGCACGGGGAAGTCCTCGGCGAGGTACTGCCCGGGCGGCAGGCGCGGGTTGCCGCCGCGCGCCCGGCCCTGGAAACCCGGTGTCACGACACCCATGCGGCACTCCCTTTCCCGGTCCGCTTCCCGGTCCCGGCGAGCCTACGCCCGGACCCGCAGCCGTAGCGACGTGACGAGCAACGCAGCCTATCCGGGTGAGCGAGCGGTCCGGGTGACGCGACGCGCCGATCGGCTCGGCGTTCATCGTCGCTGGGGGCAGCTCCGCGTGCACCCCACGGGCACAGTCCGCACAGGCGCACCGGCGAGATCGGCCCGCGCGCACTTGTGAAGGGCCTGCTGATGTCACCGGCGGCGGCCGGTCGTTCGTCGGGGGCAGCGAGCGCCGATCCGTCGTCGGTCAGCTTCGTCCTTCTCCCTCCCCTCCCCCTCCCCGCCCCACCCCCTCCGCCCACCCACCACCAGTTGCCGAAGAGCAGGCGTCGGCCCACGCCCGCGGATGGCCGATCTTGCGTGGCATCGGGCGCCGCGTCAGGCTGACGGCACATCCGATCACGGAGGGCCGCCCATGCTCGACGCCGATGCTGTCCGGAACGCCGTGTCGATGCCCGCCGCCGTCGGGGCGGTCCGGGAGGCGTTTCTCGAGCTCGCCGCCGGGCTTTTCGTCGTTCCGCAGCGGTTGTCCTTCGGCGGTGGCACGACGCTCGTGATGAGTGCCTGCCACACTCCGTCGTCGACGACCGTGGTGAAGACGCTCAACCTCGCTCCCGGGCGGACGCCGATGATCCTGGGCACGCTCGTGTGGAACACCGCCGCCGGTCAGGTCGTCGCCGACGCCGTCGAGGTCACCAGCTTGCGCACCGGTGCCGTTTCCGGTGTCGCCACGGATCTGCTCGCCCCGCCCGCCGCGAGCAGGCTCGCGCTCCTCGGCACCGGCGCCCAGGCCGCCGACCAGGTCCGGGCTGTCGCCGCGGTTCGCCCGGTGCGCAGCTTGGCCGTTTTCGGCCGTAACCGCGAGCGCGCGCTGGCCTTCACGGCTCGGCTGAGCTCGGAGCTCCCCGATGTCGTGACGCGGGTTGCTCCGTCCGCGGCGGACGCGGTGTCGGACGCCGAGATCGTCTGCTGTGCTACTTCATCCAGTACTCCTCTCTTCCCGGCCGAAGCCCTGCCCGAACGGGTTCACGTCAACGCGATCGGTTCCTACCTGCCGTCCATGCGGGAACTTCCCGCGGAGCTTCTCCGGACGGCGAGCTGCGTCGTGGTCGACCAGGTCGACGCCGCGCTCGAAGAGGCCGGTGAGGTGATCCACGCCGTCGACACCGGGCTCCTCGGACGAGCCGACCTGCTGGAGCTGGGCCACGCCCTGCGCACGCCCCCGGCGGTGACCGGGCGGACGGTGTTCAAGTCCGTCGGCCTCGCCGTGCAAGACTGGGCCATCGCCCAGCTGCTCGGTAAGGACTGAGCGTGCTCGTGCCGCGCCGGAGAGCAACAGAAGCGGCCGAACGGCCCAATCTGCGGGCGGATGCGTTTGATCAGTCACCCGATCCGGGAATTTTCCGGACATGTCTCCTTGGCGAACCACCACCAGACGGAACACGGCCGTGCGGGTCATCACGGCGATCGGCGCGATCTTCGCGGGGATCGAAATTCTCTACATGATCATGGTGCTGGCCGGCGCGAACGCGGGCAACGCCTTCTTCCAGTTCATCAAGTCACTGGCGGTTCCTCTCGCTTTGTTCTGGCCTGGCTTGTTCCCGGTGGACAGCCCCAGCCTCGCCGTGATCCTCGACTACGGTCTGGCCGCGGTGTTCTGGCTGGTCGTAACCGGCATCATCGCCCGCTTCGCGGGCCGGTGACGGCGAGCGACCCGCTGTCCGCACCCGCCTCGGGAACCACCCGCCCTCGCCGCCCCCGGTGTCCTTCGGCGACACTGGATGGATGAGCGACGGCGGGTGGTTCGACGGCTGGTCGCCCTGGCCCGAGCTGGCCGGGCTGGCCGCGGCCGGGCGTTCCCTGTTCCCGAACCTCCCGGTCACCCCGGCCGCCCTGGCGCGCACAGTCACCGAGCAGCTCGTCGGCCGCAGGCTCACAGCCAAGCTGAGCGACCAGAACCTGAGCGACGGGAACCTGGGCGACCCAGTCGTGGGCGACCGCGAGGTCCGCTTCACCCTCGCCGAACTCGACTATCCCGCCGACAGCCTCCGGCTGGCCACCGGCCGCATCGGCGACGTCCGGATCGTCGCCGAGGACGTCGACTGGCCCGAGCCGGACGGCGGCAGCATTTCGCTGCGCCGGGTCACCGTGATCGCCGAGGACGTCCGCCTCCGCTCGCTGCCCACGCCGGCCGCCATTCCCGCCCGCGTGCGCCTGGGGATCGCCGTGTCCGCGGACGTGCTGCGCGAACGGGTCGCGGCGGTCCGGCCCGGGATCGTCGCGGCCCCGGCCGGGAACGGACTGCTCCGGATCCACTGGGCCAAGCACCCGCACTGGGGCCACCTGACCCTGCGACCCCAGGTCGCGGACCACGCCGTGGTGCTCCTGCCCCAGACCCTCCACATCGGACAGAAGGAACTGCGGGCCCCGAAGCGGTTCCGGCCCATCGAGCTGCCACTGCCGGACCTCCCGCCGGGCATCCGGCTGACGAAAGTCGAGCCGCGGCAAGACGAACTCGTGCTGCACGCAGTGGCGGAGGAATGGCCGGAACGGCTTTCCCGCATTCCCCTCGCCGATCTGCTGAGCTGGCTGACGACCGCCGCGATGACGTTGACCCTGCCGAAACTCGGTACGCGTTCATGACCTGCCTCCCTTGACGAGCCGGCCGATCGGCCGGACAAGGGCAACGCTACTCGAACGCTCGTTCGAACATCATCACTCACAAGGGTAGAGCCGGAATTCAGGCATCCCGGTCCCGCAGATAACGCGTATGGTCGGCTTGGCGATCGACCTCGGAGGCGTAGAACCGTTCGGCCACCCGATGCGCCTCCGCTTCGAGCAAACCCAGCTGTACCACCAGTTCCTCGCCCGCGCCGGCCCGCCGGGCCGCGAACCACCACGGGAGGTTCAAGTACGTTTCCAGCGACAACGGCAGATCCGTCCGCACCAGGCGGACGACGGCGTGCCGCAGGTCGGGATCGGCCGAAAGCCGCGTGGGTTGCGCCAGCAGATCCCGCAGCACTTCGGCGATGCGCCCCACTGTGTCCACAGTAGACGGAGGCATCCGGGACGCCTGCGCCGAGACCCGGCGCACCAGCGTCTCGAGCGACGAACGCAGCTCGGCGGACGTGTCGGGGACCAGCCGGACCTTCTCCCCCGGCGCGAGCAACGCCCCGGCGGCGTACAGCGCCACGACCACGAACGGCCAGAACCATCCGACCACGCCGCTCAGGTGCAGCACGACGCCGATCAGCCCGCCGACGCAGCCGGCGAGGTTCTTCGTCGACCCCAGATAACGCAGCATCATTGGTACCCGCGGATCTCCTGGAACACCTGCGCGAGCCGGACGTTGCGCGCGTCGAACACCTTCCCGCCGGTCCGGGTCGCGACCTGGGTCAGCTCGTCGCTGCTGCCTTCGCCGAACAGCACGGTGAACACCGGCACCTGCTTCATCGCGGGCGACAGCGAACCGGACGACGCCAGGAAGTCGGCCAGCGACGAACCGTTCGCGTTCTCGCCGTCGGTCATCAGGACGATCGAGGTGAACCGGTCGGGATCACGCGCGGCCAAGGGTTCCAGCACCCGGTAGGCCTCGGACAGGCTGTCGTAGATCGCCGTCCCGCCCCGGGCGGTCAGCCCTTCGGCGAACGCCTTGATCCGCCCCAGTTCCCCGGCGGGGTCCTGCTCCGGCACGGTGAACGTCCGCGGCGTCCCGGGACCGGTGTTGAACGGCAGCATCGTCACCTCCTCCCGGCTCCGGAACCGCCGGAACCGGCCGGTGAGCGAGTCGTCCGCGCCCGTCAGCCCCACCAAAGCGGTCCGCAGGGAGTCGATCCGCTCGCCCTCCATCGACCCGGACGTGTCGAGCACGTACAGCGTCCGCGAAGGACGGCGGATCTTGTCGAAGTAGGCCGCCAGCAGCGCGTCGACGGCCTGCCGCGTCGCCGGGAACGGCAGCTCGACGAGGTCGTGCGCCGCGAACTGCGCCCCCAGCGCGACACCCGGCACGACCGGACGCCGTTGCGTGGTCTCCATGATCCGCTTCTGGACGTCCGGCGTCCGCAGGTAGTCCGAAAGGCGCTGGTGCGCCGAACGCGCGTCGGAACCGGCGTCCGCCAGCAGGGAGAGCGGGTAGTCGGCCGTGACGACGCCGTCGCTCGGGTAGATCACCGTCAGCGGCTCCGGCAGCTTCCCGGACGCGTTCGCCGAGAGCAGCACGGACTCGTAGTTGACCAGCCCGTCGACCTTCTGCCCGGGGTCCTGGCCGGTGGCGCGCCGCGTGTACGCGTCGGAGAGCCAGCCCGAAGACCCGGCCGAAAGCGCCTGTGCGCTGAAGAACTGCGTCAGCCGCGGAGTGACCGAAGCGATCTGCCGGGCATCGATCGCGTTGCCGGCTCCCGCGAGCGCCGACGCGACGCCGACCAGCGCCGAGAACCCGGAGTTCGACGCCGACGGGTCCGTCATCCCGTAGCTGAACGCCTTCTTCCCCGCCTGCTCGGCGATCTCGCCCCAGCCGACCGGCTTGCCCACCCAGCCGAGCCGCCGCGCCACCGGCGTCGCGAGTCCGAGCACCACCGGCGAGCTCATGATCTTGACCTGATTCCCGAGCCGCTTCGCCGCTTCGGGAATGGCCGCCGGGTAACGGTTCGAGGAGAACCACACGGCGTCGTACTTGCCGTCGACGCTGCCGTTCGCCAGTGCTTCGGCGCCCTCCAATGTTCCGGTGTAGGTGAACTTGACCTTGACCCCGGTCGCCTTCTCGGCCTCGTCGAGCACCGGCTGCATGTCCGCCAGTTCGCTGCCCGCGAGAACCCGCAAGGTCCCCGGTTCTGGGTCCCCCAGCGGCGCGGAAGAAGATCCGGAACAGCCGGCCAGCAGCAAGGCGCAGAGAGCGAGCGCCCCCAGTTTCCCGATCACGATTCCCCCTCGTGCGAACGGCGCAGGTGGTCTTCGGCACGGCGGATCTCGCCGGACAGCGACTCGACGGTGGCCGCCATCGAGCGGACGGCGTCGGCGCGGAACCCGTCGATCGCGTCGATCGAGGCGTAGATCCGGTCGAACGACTGGCGGATCGTCTCGGTCGCGACAGCCGGGTCGCTGCTCGCCTTCCGGATCTCCGCGGACTGCGTCGCCAGCAGCTCCGAGTTCGCCCGGATCAGCCCGTCGGTGGTCGCCTGCAGCGCCGCCACCTCGTCGAGGACGTCGCGTTGGCTCGCCAGGGCGCCGCTGACCAGCAACGCGACCCGCAGCGCGGCCACGGTCGTCGACACCGCGCGCTCGACGCCGCGGATGAGTTCGTCGTTGGTGCGCCGCACCAGGTCCAGTGCGAGGTAGCCCTGTGCGCTGACCGCGAGCTGGGTCAGCAGGTCCTGGTGGCGTTGCCGGATCGGGTACAGCACGTCACCGCGCAAGGCGTTGGCGCGCGCGGGATCCGTCAGGTCGAAGACCCCGGCCTGCGCCTCGATCGCGCCGTCGACCGCCTCGGCGAAGGCGGCCGCTTCGGCCAGCTTCCCCATGACCTGCCACAGCCGCTCGCGCTCGCCCTTGATCGCGGCGTTGTCGCGACGCAGCACGTCCTGACGGCCGCGGAGGTCGACGACCAGCGCGTTGACCGGCTCGTTCGCCGCGCGGTACCGGTCCAGGGCGCGCTTCGCGCCCGCGGCGGCCGGGAACATCCCAAGCAGCTTCCGCCCGGTCAGCGGCAGCTTCGCCGGGTCCAGCCCGGCGACCGTCCGGCGCAGGTTCGCCAGGCTCGTGGTGACGCCGTCCTGCGGGGACGCCGCGCTGCGCAAGGACCGGTCGAGCATCGATCCCGCGACGCCGGCCGCGGCCCGCATGTCGGCCTCGCCGACGGCCAGCAGCTCGTCCAGGAGGTCGGTGAACTCCGGCGAGCGGACATCCAGGGCCTCGAGCCGGGCGGCGAAGGCGTCGGCGCGAACGGCGACTTCCGACCGCGTGTCCTCGCTGAGCGTGATGAGGCCGGCGGCGCGTTCGGCGGGGATCGCCGTGACCGGTCCGGGTGGGGTGAGCGCGAAGTCCATGTCAGTACTGCTTGCCGACGGCGTCGAGCAGCCGCTCGAGGGTTTCGAACGACGGCGGTTCGACGGCGTCCACGAGGTCCGCCGGTGCGTGCGCCGGCGCGGCGACGTCCGCGAACAGCTTCGGGTCGTTCGTGCGGAAGCCGAAGGTCGCGGCGAGCTTGCCCAGCTCGGGGTCGGTCGCGAGAAGCCGGCCCACCTTGTCGCCGTCCGCGGAAAGCGGGACCAGCGTGTGCTTCGAGTACACCGTCGGCGCGGTGTAGAGCATCCGCATGTCCGGCCGGACCGAGCCGTCGCCGCGCACGACCCGCCCGACGTACTGCGACTCGTAGACCAGCGCGAGCGGCGTCTTGCCCATCCCCGCCGAGAGGTAGTCCTCGAACGGCCCTTCGGTGCTGTTCTGCGTGTACCCCTGGTCGAGGAACAGCTTCGCCACCGACGGCAGCACCTTCGCCTCCTGCTCCGGCGTGCTGACGACGGTGTTCCCGTTGGCCACGAAGGAAACGATCGACAGGTACATCGCCGCGGAGTTCGACTCACGCGGGTCGGTCGTGGTGACCAGGACGTTCTTGCGGGCCGGGTAGGCGGTGTTGCCGGGCAGCTGGTCCCAGCGCGTTCCCGCCTTCGCCAGCTCCAGGTACTTCCCGATGTCGAAGACGTCGTAGTCCCCGGCGCCCTTGCGCACCACGCCGTTCGCCTTCAGCAGCGCCACGATCGGCTCGAAGGTCGCGACCGCCATCGGCGACTGGAACGGGGTGTACACCGTGGTCACCTTGCGGTCGCGCTGGATCTTCTGCGCGGCCGGCGACGACGAAGGGAACGCGAACGCGTACTTCCCGAGGTCCACCGTCGTCGCGATCTGCCGTGACCCGGCCGTGTCGACCTCGACCTTCACCCCGTGGCGCGCGAAGGCGTCCACGACGCGTTGATCGGTGAAGAACGCCTGCTTCTCCGAGCCGATGACACCACGCACGGTCGTCAGGTCGGGCTTGGAGTCGTCACCCCAGATGATCACGCCCACGACGGCCAGCAGGAGCACCACGGCCAGTCCGATCGACACCCGGCGTTTCACTGAGCCACTCCCCTCGACGGGTCTTCGCTCATTGGACGCGGGAGCGAGCCGGTTCGAAGTGAACAGCGGGTGAAGGAACGGTCTCAGGTCACCGGGAACCAGGTCCCGGACGCCCATTCGGTGGCGCCCCAGGCTTTTCGCTCGTCCGCTCGTGGGTCGAGCACCAGGTCCGTGTCTTCCCGGAAAACCAGCACCGGACGCAGTTCCGGGCCGTACGGCGGCCATTCGGGACCGTCGGCATCCGCGACGCCGTCGCGGACGAACCGCACCCAGGCGCGGTGGATCAGCAGAGCCGCGCGCTCGCGTTTCGGGTTCACGTCGGTCGCCTGCGCGTACAGCGGCAGCGGGGTTTTCCACGCCATCGTGGTCTCGGTGCCGTGCCCGCCGTCGAGCTGCTCGGGCACGCCGGGCGCGGCGATGTCGATGCGGTAGCGGTAGACGGGTGCGTGCGCGGACTGCGCGTCGGCGAGCCGCTGCGTCGGGATGCCGTACCGTTCGTCGCCCATCGCGGCGATCTTCGCGGCCTGGAGGTCGGGAACACGGCGAAGATACGTCTCCAGCAGCCGCGAGGCGCCTTCCTCGCCGAGGATGCTCGCGAGCACACCGGACGCAGGAGCCGTCGCGACGTCGTCGCCGAGCATCATCGCGTACGTGCTGCCTTCGTTGCTGTTGTTGCCGATCAGCAACGGGATTCCGGCCGCGCTGCCGCGGCGAATCGGCTCGATCGGCACCTCCGGCAGCACCCGGGGATGCAGTGTCGGCCGCCAGAGCCACAGCGCCTGGAAACCGGTCAGGATCCGCTCCTGCGCCTCCACGAACTCCTTGGCCGGCAACGCCCGCAGCGCGTCGACGTCGTGGCAGCCGACCTCGTCGAGGAGCCGCCGGGCCAGCGCCGTCCCGGCTTCGGGCGTCGCCACGTGGTCGGCGCCGCCGCTGCTGCTGATCGCCTGCGCGAACAGTCCCGCGCCCAGCGGGCTGCCCATCAGGTTCCCGACGCTCTTCGCGCCCGCCGAGACGCCGTAGACGGTGATCCGCGCGGGATCCCCGCCGAACGCGGAAACGTTGCGGCGCACCCACTTCAGCGCGGCAATTTGGTCGAGCAGGCCGCCCACCCCGGCGTCCGCTTCGGACTCGCCGAAGATACCGGCCAGGTGCAGGAAGCCGAGCGAACCGAGCCGGTAGTTGATCGTGACGACGACGATCCCGGCGCGCGCGAACTCCTCGCCGTCACCGAGCTGCTCGCCGTGGCCGACGCGGTAGCCGCCGCCGTGCAGCCAGAACAGCACCGGCCAGCCGCCGTCGGGCGCGGGCCCGTCGGGCGCGCAGACGTTGAGGTAAAGGCAATCCTCGTCGCACACCGCGGACGGGTTCAGCGGGTCCGGCGCCTGCATCGCGTGCGCGCCGTACTCGGCCGTGACGTGCACGCCACCCGACAACGACGGCGGCCGCGGCGCCTTCCACCGCAGCTCGCCGACCGGCGGGCGGGCGTACGGGATCCCGCGCCAGACGCGGACGCCGTCACCCGCCAGCCCGACCAGCGCCCCGAGTTCGGTCGTGACCGTCGGGACGGAAGCCATCAGAGCGAGGCCTGCTCGACCGTCGGCAGGCAGACCTCGAACCGGGTGTTCCCCGGCTCGGACTCGACGCGCAGGTCGCCCTGGTGGCGTTCGACGACGATCTTCCACGAGATGTCCAGGCCCAGCCCGGTGCCCTCGCCGACCGGCTTCGTCGTGAAGAACGGCTCGAAGATCCGCGGCTTGATGTCCTCGGGGATGCCGGGGCCGGTGTCGCCGATTTCGACCCGCACCTGGTCGTTCTGCCCCCAGGTGCGCAGCGTCAGCGTGCCTTCGCCCTTCATCGCGCCGAGGGCGTTGTCGATGACGTTCGTCCAGACCTGGTTCAGCTCGGCCGGGTACGCCGGGATCTTCGGCAGGGAGCGGTCGTACTCCTTGACGACGCGGATCCCGGGGCCGATCTTGCCCGCGAGCATGACCAGCGTGGAGTCGAGGCCGTCGTGGACGTCGATCCACTGGTGCGGCGCCCGGTCCATCTGCGAGTACTGCTTGGCCTTGCCGACCAGCGCCGAGATGCGCGTGGTGGAGTCCTCGATCTCGCCCATCAGCATCTCGGTCTCGAGCGCGTAGGCGAGCCAGCGGACGGCACCGTCGATGAAGGTGTCGCCGACCTGCTCGAGGACGTGGTCCAGGTCGGCCGTGGTCAGCCCGGCGCGGACGTAGATGTCGGCGAGGTCCCAGCCGCCGTCGATGCCGCGGTCGTCGAACCAGTCGCCGATCTCGTCCTCGCGGTCGGCCTGCTGCATCGCGGTCAGCTTCTCCGCCTGCGCGACCTGCTTGACCAGGCGTTCCTGGACGTCGATGAGCTGGTAGAGCAGCTCCGGCTCGATGTCCTTCTTCGCCAGGAAGGCGAGCTTGTGCCGCATCCCGGCGACGCGTTCGCGCAGGGCGGACGTCGCCCGGACGGCGGCCGCGGCCGGGTTGTTCAGCTCGTGCGTCAGGCCCGCCGACAGTTCGCCGAGGGCGAGCAACCGGCGGCGGGAGCCGATCACCGTGTCGCTGTTGCGCCAGCCGAGGTACATGCCCTCCAGCAGGTGCGTCGCCATCGGGAACCACCGGCGGAACTCGAAGGAGAACTCCTTCGACGGCAGCGTCAGGAACGTCACATCGGTCAGCGCGCGGACCGTCGCGTTGTAGGTGTGCTCGGTCTCCTGGTGCACGAAGAATTGCGTAGCGCCGAAGTAGGCGCCGCGCTGGTCGGACCGGTTGGTCTCCACCTCCGTACCGCTGACCAGCCGCGTCATCCGGATCGCGCCGTTGAGCAGGACGTAGAAGCAGGTTGCCTCGCCGCCCTCGCTGATGACGGTGGAGTCGGCCGGGTACTCCTCGAGCACGGCATTGGCGGCGACCCAGTCGAGTTGGGCCTCGGAAAGGTGTTCGAACAGGAAGAGGCCGCGAAGCTCTTCCCGCGGCAGTGCGCTCATTGTTCCTCCAGGTACCGGTGTACCAGCGTCACGGCCATCGCGCCCTCGCCGACCGCGGACGCCACCCGCTTGACCGACTGCGACCGCACGTCACCGGCCACGAACACGCCGGGGATCGACGACTCGAGGTAGTGCGGATCACGGTCGAGCGGCCAGCCCGCCGGCCGCTGCCCGGCCGACAGGAGGTCGGGGCCGGTGCACACGAAGCCGTGCTCGTCGCGGTGGATGTCCTCACCGAGCCAGTCGGTGCGCGGGGCGGCGCCGATGAAGATGAACAGGTGCCCGCTCTCGACCGTCTCGGTGACGCCGTTCTCGCACAGCGTGATCCGCTCGAGGTGGTCGTCGCCGTGGACCTGCTTGACGGTGGTGTGCGTGCGGACGTGGATGTTCTCGATGCCCGCGATCTGCTCGATCAGGTAGTGCGACATCGACGCCTCCAGCGAGGAGCCGCGCACGAGGATCGTGACGTCGCTGGCGTGCCGGGAGAAGAACACCGCGGCCTGCCCGGCGGAGTTGGCGCCGCCGACGATGTAGACGTGCTCGCCCTTGCACTCGGGCGCCTCGGTCGCGGCCGAGCCGTAGTAGACGCCGCGGCCGCTCAGCTCATCGATGCCCTCGGCGTCCAGGGCGCGATAGGTGACGCCGCTGGCCAGGATGACCGAATGCGCGGCGATCTCGCTGCCGTCGCCGAAGGTGACGACCCTGGCCGAGCCGCGGGCTTCGAGGCCGACGACGTCCCGTGCGGTCAGCACCTCGGCGCCGAACTTCTGCGCCTGGCGCCGCGCCCGGTCGGTCAGCTGCGCGCCGGAGACGCCGTCCGGGAAGCCGAGGTAGTTCTCGATGCGCGAACTGGTGCCGGCCTGGCCGCCGGTGGCCTTCTTCTCGACGAGGACCGTGCGCAGGCCTTCGGACGCGCCGTACACCGCGGCGCCGAGGCCGGCCGGACCGCCGCCGATCACGACGAGGTCGTAGAACTCCTGCGCCGGGCGGGTCGACAGGCCGACCGCGTCGGCGATCTCGCCGCCGGTCGGCTGCTTGAGGACGGTCCCGTCCGGGGTGACGACGACCGGGATGTCCTTTTCCGTGGCCTCCGCGGCCTGCAGGATCCGGGCGGCCTCCTCGTCCTCGACGGAGAACCAGCGGTAGGGCACGGCGTTGCGCGCGAGGAAGTCGCGCAGGTGGAACGACGGCGAGTTGTAGCGGTGGCCGATGAGCTTGACATCTTCGACGGGCTTGTCGCCGACGGCTTTCCACGTCTCGACCAGCGCGTCGATCACCGGGTAGAGCTTCTCCTCCGGCGGGTCCCACGGCTTGAGCAGGTAGTGGTCGACGTCGACGACGTTGATCGCCTGGATCGCGGCGTCGGTGTCGGCGTAGGCGGTCAGCAGGGCACGGCGGGCGTGCGGGAACAGGTCCATCGCCTTCTCGAGGAAGGCGATCCCGTCCATCTGCGGCATCCGGTAGTCGGCGAGGATCGCCGCGACGGCGTCGCCGCGCAGCTTGATCTCGCGCAGCGCGTCGAGGGCGTCCGGGCCGGAGTCGGCGCGGATGACGCGGTAGTCCTTCCCGTAGCGCCGCCGCAGGTCGCGGGCGACCGAACGGGACACGGCGGGATCGTCGTCGACGGTCATCAGGATCGGCTGGCTCACGAGATGCAGCCTACGGCGCTTCTCACGCCGCTGGGGAAGAACGCCGCTTCGGCACCTGGACCCGCTCCAGGTCCTCGGCCACCACGATCTCGCCGTCGAACTCGGCTTTCGCTTCTTCTTCGAACCGCGCCGGGTCGGGGTAGCGCTGCGAGAAGTGGGTCAGGACGAGCTGCCGGACACCGCTTTCGGCGGCGACGCGCGCGGCCTGCTGCGCGGTCAGGTGCCCGAAGTCGCGCGCGAGCCGGGTGTCCTCGGCGAGGAACGTCGCTTCGATCACGAGCATGTCGGCGTTTTCGCTGAGGGCGTAGACCGCGTCGCACAGGCGGGTGTCCATCACGAACGCGAACCGCTGGCCGCGTCGCAGCTCGCTGACGTCCTCGAGGCCGACGTCGCCGAGGCGGCCTTCCCGCTGCAGCTTTCCGACGTCCGGGCCGGTGATGCCGTGTTCCCGCAGTTTGTCCGGGAGCATGGTGCGGCCGTCCGGCTCGACCAGGCGGTAGCCGAACGCCTCGACGGGGTGGCTCAGGCGCCTGGCCTCGAGGGCGACCTTCCCGCCGGCGATCGGGCCGTCCTCGGCGATCGGGTGTTCCCGCAGGTCCGCCTGCTCGTAGAACGCCGTCGCGTGCCGCATCCGCTCGAAGTAGTGCGCGCCGGACGCCGGGAAGTGCGCGTGGACCGGGTGGCTGACCTTGTCCAGGGACAGCCGCTGGATCACGCCGGGGAGACCGAGGCTGTGGTCGCCGTGGAAGTGGGTGACGCAGATCCGCGTGATGTCCGTGGCGGCGACACCGGCCCGCAGCATCTGGCGCTGGGTGCCTTCGCCGGGGTCGAAGAGGATGCCCTCGCCGTCCCAGCGGAGGAGGTAGCCGTTCTGGTTGCGGTGGCGCGTGGGCACCTGGGAAGCGGTGCCCAGCACCACCAGTTCGCGGGTCGACACCCCCGCACGCTACTCAAGCGGCGAGCTTCCGGAGGCGGAACGCCAGAACCAGCAGCACGATCCCGTAGATCAGCGCGTAGATCCCGACGAGCAGCGCGATGCCGAACGCGCCGGCGATCGGGTTGATCACGATGAGGATGCCCGCGAGCACGGAGATCGCGCCGGCCGCGATGAGGAACGCCTCGCCCTGGATCTGCTTGCGCAGCCGGATCGCCGCGGCGATCTCGGCGATGCCCGTGACGATCGCCCACAGGCCGACCAGCAGGGCCAGCAGCAGCACCGTGATGCCGGGCCAGACGAGGACGAGGATCCCGGCGATGATGCCGAGCACGCCGAGGATTCCGTAGGCAGCGCGGTGGGCGGCGTCGCCCGGGCGGAACGCCTGCATCAGGCCGCCGATGCCGTCGACGATCGCGTACACGCCGTACAGGATCGCGAGGACGAGCACGGTGGCGCCGGGCCAGATCAGCGCGAAGAGGCCGAAGAGCACGGCGAACACCCCGCGGACGGCCACCAGCGGCGCCGCTTTGCGGGGTTCGACGACGGTGAACGCTGCGAAAGAGGTCATCTGACGCTCCCGAATCGATTGGGGAACCCAGTATCGCGGCGATCACCCCCGGTTGGCTCCCCGAACACCCCGTTCGGGGGTATCCACAAAGGACCGGCGTGCGCCGCGGCCGCCACCACGGCGCACGCCGGTTGCTCAGGGGTAACTCACCAGGTTGACCGGCTTGGTCCCGGACGGGGTAGCGGCGCCGGTGGAGTTGATCACGTGCGTGATCGTGCCCTGGTAGTTGAGCGACACGGTGACCATGTCGTGGAACCGGACCCCCGGCGTGTTCGGCGCCTCGTACGCGTGCGCGCTGGCGACCGACGGGTTGGTGCTGAAGTAGCAGTAGCTGCCCAGGCCCCACGCCTCGTGACTGGTGACGTTCGGGCCGACCTTGTAGGCGGAGAAGCCCGGCGTCGAGCCGTTCATCCAGCTCCCCTGGTCCGGGACGTCGTAGGGCATCTCGTTCTGGAAGAAGTAGGTCCGGCCGCCGTTGCCGTTCCAGACGACCTGCGTCTTCTGGTAGTGCTCGACGAAGAGGCCGTACATGGTGACGTCGTTGCCGTTCACGACGAGGCCGGTGTCGGCGGTATTGGTGGTCCAGCCGACGTACTCGTCGCGCTCGGCGTGGTCGGCGCGCCAGATCCACATGTGGTCGCCGATGACGTTGCCGCTGTTGACGACGAGGCTGGTCGCGGCCTTGCCGACGGCGGCGCCGCCGATCCGGAAGAAGACGTCGTGCAGCGACGTCGGGTTGGCCGCGTGGTTCGCGCTCGAGCCGGCCGGGCCGACCTGCATGAGCGTGGTCGAGCTGGTCGTCCCGGCGTCGATCAGCAGGCCGGCCACCTTGACGCCGTCGACGTCGTCGACGGACATGGCGGTGATGCCGTTGTCGGGGACGAGCGTGGCGATGCCGAGGCCGAGCACGACGGTGTCCGGCCGCGTGACGCGCAGCGTCTGGTTCAGGTGGTAGACACCGGGTGTGACCAGCAGGTTCTTGCCCGCGGCGAGTGCGGCGTTCAGATCGGCGGCGGTGGCACCCGGCTTGGCGATGAAGAACTGGTCGATCCGCAGCGAAGTGCCCGGCGCGGCGCCGTTCGCCCAGGTCGTGCCGGAGGCGTTGGTCCTGAGGCCGGGGACGAAGACCTGGTAGCCGCCGCCGTTGTCGACGTAGAGGAACGGCTTCTCGCGCACGACGGGCGTCTGGCCGACCGTGGTGTAGGGCGGCGACGGGAAGGTGTTGGCGGGCGCGCCCTGGACCCCGGCGAAGACCATGTTCCAGTTCGAGCCGTTCCAGCTGCCGAACTGCGAGTTGCGGGAGATCCACTGCTGCTGCGAGCCGGACCGGACCTGGCCGTCGATCTTCGTGTCGGAGATCCAGCCGCCGCTGGCCCAGCCACCGTCGTCGAGCTGCAGGTCACCGCGGACGTGCATGCGGCGGTAGGGCGCGGCCTGGCTGACGGCCCAGCGGTCGGCTCCTCCGTTCGGGGTGACGGACAGGTTCTCGGCGCCGCGCCAGAAGTTCTGGGTGGCGTTCTGCGGCGGGAACCAGTCGGCCTCGACGTGCACGGCGCCGTTGATGTTCACGGCGTCGGGGCTCAGGCCGAGGCCCAGCACCTGCGTGTAGAAGCCGACGTTGACGTCGTTGGCGTAGGTGCCGGGCTTGAACATCACGGCGTAGCGCTGACTGCCGAACTGGTTGCGTTCCTGCTGGGAGAAGATGCTGTCGAGCCGGCTCTGGATGGTCGAGCTCGGCATGGACGGGTCGAAGATCACCACGTTCGGGCCGAAGTCGGGCTGGCTCGTGTTCACGGGCGTCAGCATGAAGGACTGGGCGGCGGTGCCGTTGCAGGTGTACTGCTGGAGCTGCACGGCGTCGGCTCCGGAAGCACCGGGCACATCGAGGCACTTCCCGCTGTTGCGGCTGACGAAGTGGTAGCGGCCGTTCCCCTCGTCGACGGCCTGCCACTGCTGGTTGGCGCCGCCTCCGTAGGTCCAGAGCTGGAGGAGGCCGCCATCGGCGGTGGAGACACCGGTGACGTCCCAGGCGGCGGCCGGGTTGGTCCGGGCGTTCACCCGGAAGTAGCCGTCACCTGTGGGCTGGAACTGCCACTCCTGGGAACTCGTCCGGTTGCAGGCGTACTGCTGGACGACGGTCCCGTTCGCGGAGCCGGCGGCCCGCGCGTCGACGCACTTGCCGCTGTTGGCGGCGGTCACGGTGTACCAGCCGTCCGGAGTGACCGCGGCGGCCGCTTTTGTCGTCACGCCTCCGACCAGGACCGACGCGGCCGCGAGCAGCGTCATCACCCGCCGTCTCGTCTTCATGCGAAACCTCCTCCGCCGCCATCCGCGGCGTTCATCGAGAGGCGTGCCCGGTCTGAGGTGGACGCGGCGTAACGGGCGGGGACCTCGGTGTCACAACCGCGCAAAATGTAACGGCGGCCACACCCAGGGTCAATACACGGCTAAAAATAAGGTGTGAACCTGCTGGTCACGGGCTTGTGGTCACCGTGGGGACCCCCGCGCGAGGGGGCTCCGGGCGGGGTGTAGTGTATGGACACACGAGATGCGGAGTTGAACTTCGCTCCGGGGCTATGGCGCAGCTGGTAGCGCACCTCACTGGCAGTGAGGGGGTCAGGGGTTCGAGTCCCCTTAGCTCCACATCGCAACGAACCCCTTCGTTTCAGCCGTTGCGGCTGGTCGGAGGGGTTTCTGCGTTCCGGGTTCGATCTTTAGTGATCGTTGTGCGGCGTGATCTTGTGCTCCTGGTGGGGCAGAACTGGAGCACTGCCCCAGCCTCGACACGGCGTCCAAGCCGTGTTCCCGCTGCTCCCCGGCTGGGCGGCGGGTGACCCCCACCGTGGCGAAGAGGGGGACAACCGGCGCCACCCGCCCACTGTCGACCACACTGGGTGACGGCGTTGGCGGTGGCGGGGCCGCTGTGTGCCAGCGGCGCTCGAGATCGTCGAGCAACCGCTGCTCGACCTCCGGCGCGACGTGGGAGTAGGTCTCGATCACCCGGTTATCCAGGTGGTGACCGAGCCTGCGGGCCTGCGCGATCTCCGGTGCGCCGCCTGCGATCAGCCAGGTCTTGTGGCTGTGCCGTAGCCCATGGAAGGTCGATCCGGGCAGGACCGCCGCGCAGCTCGCCTTCATCCCGGACGCGTCGCTGCCGTCGACGGCGAGGCGGAAGACGCGGCGGAGGAACGTCGAACGCCACAACCACGTCCCGCTCGGCGTGGTGAACACGAACTCATACCGGTGCCGGGCGAGGTGCTCGCGTAGCAACGCGACCAGGAACGGCGGCAACGCGATCGTCCGCGCGGAAGCTCGGGTCTTCGGCGGCCCCAGCCACCGCATCGACCCCGACTCGTGCAACGCACCCACCAACGGATCAATCGCGATCACGCCGCGCCGGAGATCAACGTTGTCCCGATGCAGGCCGGCCAGTTCACCCCAGCGGCAACCGGTCCACGCCGCGGTGATCACCAGCAGCCGCGCGATAGGCCCACCGAGCAGACCGGCCTGCTCGGCGATCCGCACCACCTGCTCCGGCGTCGCCCACACCCGCTCCCCCACCGCCCGCCGTGACCGTCGGCCACGACGCCTCCGCCGGCGCACCGGATTGAACGGGATCAGCCGCTCATCGGCCGCATCGGTCAGCAACATCGACCGAAGGTTCAGCTGCGAGCTCACCGTCGACGGGGCATACCCAGCCCGCTCTAGCTCGCGGACCCACTCGGTCACATCCAGCGCCGTGATCGCGCCCAACGGCAGGTGGCCGAACTTCGGCAGGATGTGACACCGCAACCGGCTCCGATAGCTCTCGATCGTCCGAAGATCCAGATCCAGCGACCGGAACCACCGCACCACCCAATCCGCCACCGTAACCGCACTGTCTGCCGGATCGATCCACACCCGCCGACGCCGATCCACCTCCAGCCCCGCGGCATAAGCCGCAGCATCACGCCGCGAACCGAACCCGGAAACCGACCGGACACCGAAACCTTGCCGCCGAAACCTCACCCGCCACAACCTGTCGCCACACTGCTCCACCCACGCCACAACAACCTCCCGCACCCAAGATGAGACCAACGAGGCGTTAGCCCGCAACAGGTGTAGCTCCCCGGCGTAGACATCTACAACGTCGCCCAGACACCACCACGCAGGCGAGGCCGACGGCGGGCCCTGCCAAGTTTAGACGGCCGGCCCACCATCCACCTCGGTGGCGATTTCGGGCAACCATTCCCGCAAAACCTTGACGAGGCGCTTCTTCGTTTCCGACATCAACTGTCCTTCAGAGGGTCGAGGCAGTACTCGACCACGACTCTGTGCCGTTCCGGCGCCTTGCAGATCAGCACCGCGAGGACACGGATCACGGGCAGAAAATTACGATCCTGGATCACCCACCCGAAGACGGAAAGACCCTTTACGTAGGTCCAGACGCTTTTGACCGCCGTTTTTACGACAAACTCCTGAAGTGGCGGACGACCATGCTCTTTTCGTGCTTCGAGGATCATGGCTGTGACCTTGTCGGGCACTTTATCGAAAAGCTTCACGCCGTCGGCGAGCACGTTCGCCATTTGGGCGAACACCAGAAATGATCAGCGAGTGCCACCTTTACTTCTCGCGGAACAGGACCAGCGTATGCCCGTTCGATGTCCTTCAAGGTCCGTTCGGCGAGAACGTTGCCCAATTGCTCAACCCTGTTGACGACGGGCCCGCTAATCGACGGGCCAGTCCGGGCCAGTGATCGAACATCCGCCGACGCCAAGCCGCGAGCCGTCCCGGAAACCGCTCCGGCAGACTGGGCAGCCACCACCCGCTCGAGCGGTTCAGGTGATCCCTGGCTGCGGCGACTACCACTTTCGGTTCCGGGTGGCGTTCCGACCGGACTGCCACCGCCGGTTGCCAGGTCGCGCGCCAGCCAGTCCACTAGATCGGCGAGCGCGAAGTCGATTCCGGCGATCTTCTTGGGATAACTGATCCGCTGCGACGGACGCTGGTTCGCGTACATCCCCCTGAACGCAGAGATCCCACCATGGCCGGGTCGGGCACTCCACTCAACCGCCGACCCAGTGAGATGACACCGTGACTCTGAGTCACAAACACACGAGGTGGCGGTTGCTGACCATCGAGGTTGAGGTATCTGAGCGCCCCTTTGACCACCCGAAACCGTCCGGAGCAAGGGGCTGACTCGCCCGGGCGCCCGCGCATTGGGCCACGACGCTCGTCCTGGCCGTCGCCGCCGTGCTCAACGCCAGCGTCGGTTTGCCCGCCACCTCTACTCCAACCCGACCAGCCACCTCACCCACCGAGGGCTCACGTTGCAGGGTGGCGCCAAGCGAAGACGTACGAACTCTGCTGACGGGGATCGCAGACGTGACGTATGAAAGCGAGCCAGATCCGGGTGAGGCGGGCGAGGAAGGCGACGCACTACGACGGGGTGCCGGGTCGAATGGCCGTATAGCGGTCGACGCCGCGGCAGCAGGCCAGAAACCGGGTCGTCCGGTCAGGCCCGGTTCAGTTGCCACTGCTGGTTGGCCCCGCCGTTGGCGGCCCACTGCACGACCTGCGCCCCGTCGCTCGTCGCCGCACCGTAGACGTCCGCCGCCAGTCCGCTGTCGTGGCTGACGATGGTGTAGTAGCCGTTTCCGGTGGACCGCAGGTACCACATCTGGTTGGTGCCACCGTTGGCCGTCCACTGCTGCAGTTGCAGCCCAGCCGTGCTGCTGTTGGCGTTGACGTCGAGCACCTTTCCGCTCGGGACGTACTGGAGGGTGTAGGAGCCGTCGGAGGTCGTGGCGATGGTCCAGGTGGCGGTGCCGCTCTGCTGGACCACCTTGGCACCGTCCGCGGTGGAGTTGCCCGCGACAGCGAGCGGCTTGCCGCTGTTGCGGTTGACGATGCGGTAAGTGCCCGGTGCGGGTCCGTCTCCGCCGCCTCCGGCGAGGTTGAAGTACTCCACCGCGTCGGTGAAGACGGGGCTACCGGACTTCGTGGTCGACAGCTGCAGGTACACGCGGTTGCCGGTGGCCGGGGTGGTGAAGGACACCGGCTGGGTGACCCGCGAGCCGAGCGGGACGGTCAGGGTCGTGCTTCCGGACGCGACGACCGCGCCGTCCGGCGCGTCGAGCCGCGCCGTCCAGGTGAAGCCCACCGAGGTGTCGGCGAAGTCGTCGTTGAAGACGGTGATGGTGCGGGTGACCGTGGCGTTCCGGGCGTAGTTGGGCACGGCCTGCGGCAGGGGGAAGGTGCCGCCTGCGTCCGAAGCGCCGGAGGCCGACCAGAACGGCAGGTCAACCGCGGCCACCGGGTTGAACGCCGCCTGCACGCGCTGGATCTGCGGGTTGCTCCAGGGGGCCGGGAGGTTGTCCGCGCCGTAGATGGGGCGACCGCCCTCCTCCGGGGTGAAGTCGGTGGTCCGCACTCCGGGCACGACGCCGGCCCAGGCGGACAGCAGCGTGTACGGACGCAGGTCGGTGGCGTTCTTGCCGCGCTTGGCCAGGGTTGCCGTGGCGAACCACTCGAAGCCCTGCTTGTTGTTGCATGCCGGCCAGATGTACTCGCCCTCACCGTCGGGCCGCCCGTTCACGGCTTTCAGGCCCTCCCCGTACCTGCCGAAGCCGTCGACGTAGTGCGGGATCACCGCGAAGTTGGCGTACGTCATCCCGGGATACCCGTTGAGATTCCCGTCGACGCCCACCTCGGCAATGACCGGCCGGGTGCCATCGTTGCCGTTGATCGCCGCGTACAGGTCCTTCTCGAACTGTTCGGAATCCTGGCCGCTCTGGTTCGGCTCGTTGGCCTGGCTCCAGCGGATGACCGCGGGGTGGTTGCGGTCGCGCAGGACCAGCGCACGGGCGTGGTTGACCATGTTGTCGTGCCCGGCGATCCAATCCTGCTTGCCGGAGGAGCCGCGAATCGCGGTCTCGCCGATGACCATCAGGCCCAGCTCGTCGGCAACGTCGAGCATGTACGGGCTGGCCGGCTCCTGGTGGATCCGCACGACGTTGTAGTTGAGCCGCTGGTAGTTGTCGACCGCCTGCGGCCAGCCGCCGTTGCCGGCCGACGGGGGCAGGAAGCCGGGCAGGGTGTCGTAAGCGTCGCCCTTGCCGCCGTTGTTGATCCGGTCGTAGTCGGCACCCTGGAGGTTGTCGCCGCGGAAGTTCACGCGCACGCCGTTGAGGTAGTAGTAGTCACCGTTCTGGGTGGCCTCCCGGAACCCGAACCGGTACGTGGCGTCGCTGGTGTGCCCGTCATCGGTGACGGCCTGAACCGTCAGCCGGTGCAGCTGCGCCCGGTACCCCGGCCGGTACGGCACGTTGGGCCACCAGTACGAGGTGCTGTCGAGGTTCCACGCGACGGGCCCGACGGTCACGGTCACGGTCGAGTGGGCCCCCACGGTGACCGTACGGCTGGGCAGTTCCGGGTAGCTGAAAGCCGTTCCGTTGCTGGACGACAGCGACCCGGTCAACGTCACCGACCGGGAACTGCCCGACGTGTTGCGCACCGACACGTCGTAGCTCAACGTCTTGTTCGCCACCGACGTACGCACGAAGGTGTCGCTGACGGACACCGCCGGGTACGTCCGCAGGAACGCGGACCGGAAGATCCCCTGCGGTACCGCCTCGGACCAGTCGGCGGCGTCGGGCACCAGGTACCGGCCGTTGGACGCCTTCAACGCGCCGCGGCCCTTCACGGCGACGCTGATCGTGTGGGTGCTACCGGGGGCCGCGTAGGCGGTGATGTCGAAATTCGACGGCGTGAACGACGTGGTCTGCGTCGCCACCACCCGGCCGTCGACCGACAGCGTCGCCTGGTGATTGACCGCCCCGAACTCGATCCACGTCGACTGCGGCTGACCCGAGTCGGGCACGGTGATGGTGCGCGAGTACACCGCCTCGTTCACGTCGGTGAAGCCCTGCTTG
>NZ_JBFACT010000028.1:0-105688 GCF_040640995.1 Amycolatopsis sp. NPDC021455
TCGTGGGGGGTGGGGGGGGGCCCCCCCCCCCAACGCCACATTGGGTGCGTTGGACGCAACCAACGCCACATTGGGGCGCATGAGCGCTGGGTCAGCTCGCCTGACCGGGCATGGCGATCGCCGCCGGCTTCTCGCCCGCTTCGGACCGCCACGGCGTGCCGCGCCGCGACGCCGCGACCAGCGCGTGCAGGGCCGTCGTGCGCAGGCCCGCGTCGTCGGTGTGGTTGATCACCGCCAGCCACGCCGACGCGCAGTCGGCCTCGGCCGTCGCGACGACCTGGGCCGCCGACGCCGCGTCCGTCACCGGCTTCTTCGGCACGTACGCCGGTTCCGGCGCCACCGGGGTCGCCCCGGACGCCGACAGCAGCGTCTGCAGGAAGTCACGGCGCAGCGCGTGCTCCGCGGCGCCGCTCTTCTCGGCGTCGCCGAAGTCGCCCGGCAGGAACGCGCCGACCAGCCCGTACACCCAGACCGCGGCGTGCTCGGCGGCCAGCGCCACCTGCAGCGGGTCCACCGCCTCCTGAGGCACGGCGCCGGACGGTGCGGCTCCCACCTTCGGGGCGTCTTCGCCGGGCCCGAGCGCCGGGGCGACGCGCTGGAGCGACGCGCAGCCCGCGGCGACCGCCGCGACGAGGCCGGCGCGGTAGCGCGGCAGCCCGGCGACGAGGTCTTCGGCCTGCTTGCGGGCGGCCGCCAGCCGCTCCTTCAGGTCGCTGAGCGCCGCGGGCGCCGGCGGTGCCGGGGACGGCGACGGCGCGGGGCGGTTCAGGCGGTCCACTTCGGACTTCAGCGCGGCCGCGTGCGCCGCGCGCGCGTCGGCGACTTGGCCCGCGGCGTCGGCGTCCTTGCCCGCGGCCAGCGCCCGTGCGGCGGTGGCGTCGGCTTCGGCGGCGGCCAGCAGGGGCCGAAGCGGGTCGGGGCTTTCGTCGTAGCCGGGCCCGCACGCGGCGAGCGGGACGGCCAGCGTGGTCAGGGAGGCCAGCGCCCCCGCGCGGAGGGCGGCACGACGGGTCAGCTCGGTCGGTCTTCCGGTCACGCCGCCCCATCCTGCCAGGCCCCGGGGCGCCCCCGCCGCTCGCGCGGGGTGACCGGGCGACCGGATAAGCTGGTCCACCACCGACCCGACCGAGACAGGAGAGCCCCACGTGCCAGGAGAACTCGCCAGCCGGCTTCAGCCGATAGTGGCCGAAGCCGTCACCGCCGCGGGTTTCGACCTCGATTCGTTCGAGGTGCAGCAGGCCGGCCGGCGGCAGCTGGTCAAGGTCGTCGTCGACTCCGACGACGGGGTCGGGCTGGACGAGGTCGCCGAGATCAGCCGCAAGGTCTCGGCGGTGCTCGACGAGAACGAGCACGTGCTCGCGAGCGCCTACACGCTGGAGGTCACCTCGCCGGGGCTCGACCGCCCGCTCACCCAGCCGCGCCACTGGCGGCGCGCGCGGTTCCGCCTGGTGAAGGTCACCCCGGCCGACGGCGCGCCCTTCATCGGCCGGGTCGGCCACGCGGGCGAGGACGCCGCCCGCGTCCTCGAAGGCGGCAAGATCCGCGACGTCCGCTACGCCGACGTGGCGAAGGCGGTCGTGGAGATCGAGTTCAAGCAGCCCGCCGCCGAGGATCTGAAACTGCTGGAAGACGACGCGTCCGGCATGATCGGCGCCGGTCAGGCCGAGACGGAGAAGGGGTCGAAGTGAACGTCGACATCGCCGCGCTGCGGGCGATCGAACGGGACAAGGACATCCCCTTCGAAACGGTGATCGAGGCCATCGAGACGGCCTTGCTCACCGCCTACAAGCACACCGAGGGCCACCAGCCGCACGCCCGCATCGACATCGACCGCAAGACGGGGCTGGTGCGCGTGCTGGCGCACACGCTGACCCACGACGGCCAGGTGGACGAGGAGTGGGACGACACCCCGGAGGGGTTCGGCCGGATCGCCGCCACCACCGCGCGCCAGGTCATCCTGCAGCGCCTGCGCGACGCCGAGCACGAGAAGACCTTCGGCGAGTTCTCCACCAAGGAGGGCGAGATCGTCGCCGGCGTCATCCAGCGCGACGCCCGCGCCAACGCGCGCGGCATGGTCGTGGTCCAGGTGGGTGACACCGAGGGCGTGCTGCCGTCCGCCGAACAGGTGGCGGGGGAGTCCTACGAGCACGGCAGCCGGATCAAGGCGTACGTCGTCACGGTCTCGCGCGGCAACCGCGGCCCGCAGATCACGCTTTCGCGCTCGCACCCGAACCTCGTGCGCAAGCTGTTCGCGCTGGAGGTCCCGGAGATCGCCGACGGGACGGTCGAGATCGCCGCCGTCGCGCGCGAGCCCGGGCACCGCACGAAGATCGCGGTCAAGTCGACCGTGCCGGGCGTCAACGCCAAGGGCGCGTGCATCGGCCCGGTCGGCGCGCGCGTGCGCAACGTGATGAGCGAGCTGGCCGGCGAGAAGATCGACATCATCGACTACTCCGAGGACCCGGCCCGCTTCGTCGGGAATGCGCTGTCGCCGGCGAAGGTTGTTTCGGTACGAGTCGTGGACGAGCGGGCGAAGACCGCCCGCGTCGTGGTGCCGGACTTCCAGCTGTCGCTGGCGATCGGCAAGGAGGGGCAGAACGCCCGCCTCGCCGCCCGCCTGACCGGCTGGCGGATCGACATCCGCAGCGACGCCGCGCCTGCGGACGACGAGGGTGATCAAGACCACGCCCGTCCGCCGCGGCCCGCCGCGACAACCGGTTCGGCTGAGTGAAGGTCGAAGCGCTAGACTCAGGAGTGGTTCAACGCCCGCGGCGGGTAGCCGAGCACCAGCCCCACCGGAATTCGCCGGTGCGGACTTGTGTCGGCTGCAAGCGGCGGGCATTGATCGGTGAGCTGCTGCGCGTGGTCGCGGTGGCCGGGCGGGTGGTCGTCGACGAACGTCGGCGGCTGCCGGGCCGGGGGGCTTGGCTGCACCCCGACCCGGACTGCCTGGCCAAGGCCGAACGGCGGCGAGCCTTCCCGAGGGCCTTGCGGGCTCCCGGGGCGCTCGACGCCCGCGAGGTCCGCGAGCACGTCGAGCGCACCACTACGCACCACGAACCCGGGACGTCCCCGGGTTCGCGAGGAAGCAAGGAAGCAGGTCGACCCGTCATGAGTCAGCCGTGAAGCTGAAGCCATGAGCGTCAGACAATAAGGACGAGGTCAGCGGGTTTTTCCGCCTGGCCTCCCCTAGATGAGGAGAGTTGTGCCAGGCAAGGCCCGCGTACACGAGCTCGCGAAGGAGCTCGGCATCACCAGCAAGGACGTGCTCGCCAAGTTGAAGGAACAGGGCGAATTCGTCAAATCCGCGTCGTCCACGGTCGAGGCGCCCGTCGCCCGCCGTCTTCGTGACGCGTATGCCCCCAAGGGCGCCAAGAAGCCCACCCCCGGCCCGTCGGCGCGCCCCGGACCCCCGGCCGCGAAGCCGGGCGCCCCGGCGCCCAAGCCCGCCGCGCCGGCCCCGCAGCAGCAGGCCCCCGCGGCGAAGGCCGCCCCGGCGGCCCCGCCCCAGCAGTCCCAGCAGCAGGCACCGGCCTCGAAGCCGGCCGCCCCGGGCGTCCGTCCCGGTCCGCGGCCCGGCCCGCGCCCGGCCGCGCCCGCGCCCCAGGAGCAGGTCCCGGCCGCGAAGTCCGAGGCCCCGGCCGCTCCGAAGCAGGACACCCCGGCCGCGCCGCCCACGGGCGGCACCGGTTCGGTCGTCCCGCCGAAGCCGCAGGGCCCCAAGCCCGGCGGTCCCAAGCCCGGCCCGCGCACCCCGCGCGTCGGCAACAACCCGTTCGGCGTCGGTTCCGGCGCCCCGGCCCCGCGGCCGCAGGCTCCGCGTCCCGGCGGCGGCCAGGGCGGCGACAACCGCCCGCCGCGTCCCGGCGGCGGCAACCAGGGCGCCGGTGACCGTCCGGCCCCGCGGCCGGGTGGCGGCGCCGGTGGCAACCGGCCGAGCCCGGGCAACATGCCCCCGCGGCCGAACCCCGGCATGATGCCGGGCCGCACGCAGCGTCCCGCCGGTCCCGGTGGCGGCGCCCGCGGTGGTCCCGGTGGCGGTGCCCGTGGCGGCCCCGGTGGCGGCGGTCGTCCCGGTGGCGGCGGCGGTTTCCGCGGCGGTCCCGGTGGCGGTGGCGGCGGCGGTGGCTTCCGCGGCGGCCCCGGTGGCGGCGGCGGTGGCGGCGGCTTCCGCCCGGGTGGCGGCGGTCCCGGTGGGGGCGGCGCCCCGGCCGGTGGCGGCGGCTTCCGCGGTGGCGGCGGCGGTCGTGGCGGCCCCGGTGGCCGTGGCGGTACCGCGGGTGCCTTCGGGCGTCCCGGTGGTCCCTCGCGCAAGGGCCGCAAGTCGAAGCGGCAGAAGCGCCAGGAGTACATGGACAACATGCAGGCGCCCAGCGTCGGCGGCGTCCGCCTGCCCAAGGGCCAGGGCGAGACGATCCGGCTGCCGCGCGGTGCCTCGCTGACCGACTTCGCCGAGAAGATCGACGCCAACCCGGCTTCGCTGGTGCAGGTGCTCTTCCACCTCGGCGAGATGGTCACCGCGACGCAGTCGGTGTCGGACGACATCCTCGAGCTGCTCGGCGGCGAAATGAACTACAACGTTCAGGTCGTCAGCCCCGAGGAGGAGGACCGCGAGCTGCTGGAGACCTTCGACATCACGTATGGCGAAGACTCCGGCGAGGAAGAGGACCTGCAGGTCCGGCCGCCCGTCGTGACCATCATGGGTCACGTCGACCACGGTAAGACCCGCCTGCTCGACACGATCCGGAAGACGAAGGTCCGCGAGAGCGAGGCCGGCGGCATCACGCAGCACATCGGTGCGTACCAGATCGAGACCGAGCTCGAGGGCAACCCGCGCCTGATCACCTTCATCGACACCCCGGGTCACGAGGCGTTCACCGCCATGCGTGCCCGTGGTGCGAACTCGACCGACATCGCGGTGATCGTGGTGGCGGCCGACGACGGCGTGATGCCGCAGACGGTCGAGGCGATCAACCACGCGCAGGCCGCCAAGGCCCCGATCGTGGTCGCGATCAACAAGATCGACAAGGAAGGCGCGAACCCGGACAAGATCCGGCAGCAGCTGACCGAGTACGGCCTGGTCGCCGAGGAGTACGGCGGCGACACGATGTTCGTCGAGATCTCCGCGCGGCAGAACATCAACATCGACGGCCTGCTCGAGGCGATCCTGCTGACCGCGGACGCCGCTCTGGACCTCCGGGCCAACCCGGACATGGAGGCCCAGGGTGTCGCGATCGAGGCGCACCTCGACCGCGGCCGCGGCCCGGTGGCCACCGTCCTGGTCCAGCGCGGCACGCTGCGCATCGGTGACTCGGTCGTGGCGGGCGACGCCTACGGCCGCGTCCGCCGGATGGTCGACGAGCACAACGTCGACGTCACCGAGGCGCTGCCGTCGCGTCCCGTCCAGGTCATCGGCTTCACGTCGGTGCCCGGCGCGGGCGACACCTTCCTGGTGGTCGACGAGGACCGCGTCGCCCGGCAGATCGCCGAGCGCCGCTCCGCTCGCACGCGCAACGCGCTCAACGCGTCGCGCCGCAAGCGGGTCAGCCTCGAGGACCTCGACTCCGCCTTGAAGGAGACGAACAGCCTCAACCTGATCATCAAGGGTGACAACTCGGGTACGGTCGAGGCCCTCGAAGCCTCGCTGCTCCAGCTGGACGTCGGCGACGAGGTCGAGCTGAACGTGGTCCACCGCGGTGTCGGTGGCGTGACCGAGTCGGACATCGACCTGGCGACCGCGTCCGACGCGATCGTCCTCGGGTTCAACGTCCGCGCCCAGGGCAAGGCGACCGAGCGGGCCACCCGCGAGGGCGTCGACGTCCGGTACTACACGGTCATCTACCAGGCGATCGACGAGATCGAGCAGGCCCTCAAGGGCATGCTCAAGCCGGAGTACGAAGAGGTCGAGCTGGGCCGCGCCGAGGTCCGCGAGGTCTTCAAGTCCTCCAAGATCGGCACGATCGCGGGTTGCCTGGTCATGTCCGGCGAGATCCGGCGCAACGCCCGGGCCCGTCTGCTCCGCGACGGCACCGTCGTGGCGGAGAACCTGCCGATCAGCTCGCTGCGGCGGTTCAAGGACGACGTGGTCGAGGTCCGCGAGGGCTACGAGTGCGGTCTGACGCTCGGTTCGTACGGCGACATCAAGGTCGACGACATCATCGAGACGTACGAGCAGCGCGAAAAGCCTCGCGCGTAAGGATGTTCGACACCGGGTGCGCGTTCTCGCGCGCACCCGGTGTCTCCCTACTACACCACGCTGTGCCCCTTGGGGGTCGAACCCCCAAACCCCCGCCAGGGGGCAAGCCCCCTGGACCCCCGGGTGGTCCCTACTACACCAAAACTCACTTGCCTATGTTCGTCGGAGCTCTCGAGCTCGACATCCTGCTCGGCGACGTCCATTCGCTGAAGCAGAAGCGATCCGTGGTCCGTCCGGTGCTGGCCGAGGTGCGCAAGCGCTTCGCCGTGTCGGTGGCCGAAGCCGGGCACACCGACCTGCACCGCCGGACCCTCATCGGGGTGGCCGTGGTCGCCGAGGGTGGCGAGCACGTCCGTGACGTGCTCGACTCGTGTGAGCGGTACGTGGCGAGCAGACCGGAGTTCGAACTGCTTTCCGCGCGCCGCCGGCTGCTCGGTCCGGACGATTAGCACTTCCTAGGAGAACGACATGGCCGATCCTGCTCGGGCTCGCAAGCTCGCCAAGCGGATCTCGCAGATCGTCGCGTCGGCGATCGAGCACGAGGTCAAGGACCCGCGGCTGAACTACGTGACCATCACGGACACGAAGGTCACCGGCGACCTGCACGACGCGACGGTGTACTACACGGTGCTCGGCGAGAAGCTGGACTCCGTCCCGGACTTCGCCGGCGCCGCGGCCGCGCTCGAGTCGGCGCGCGGGGTGCTGCGCACGAAGGTCGGGCAGGGCACCGGGGTCCGCTACACGCCGACGCTGACGTTCGTCGCGGACACGATCCCCGAGGAGTCGAAGCGGATCGAAGACCTGCTCGCGAAGGCCCGCGAGGCCGACGCGGAGGTCGCGCGGCGCGCCACGGGTGCTCAGCACGCGGGCGACGCCGACCCGTACAAGGCGCCTCGCGAAGCGTCCGAAGAAGACGAGTTCGCGGAGGAGGAGAGCCGGGGCTGACCCGTGCTCTCCCGCCGCGGCCTGCTCGCCGGCAGCGCCCTCGCGCTGCTGGCGGGCTGCTCGTCTCCACCGTCCGGACCCCCACCCGGCCCGCCCGCGGTACCGGAGCCGGCCCGCCCGTCGGCGTTGCGGGATCCGGTGACGGTCCAGCGCATGCACTCGGCGGCCCGCGGCACCGACGTCGACCTGGTGCTCATCACGCCCGAAGGCGTCCCGGCCGCAGGTCTGCCGGTGTGCCTGGCCCTGCACGGCCGTGGTGCCCAGGCGCGCACGTTCCTGTCCCTGGGCGTCCCTGAGCTTTTGACGGCGGCGATCCGCGCCGGAACACCGCCGTTCGCGATCGCGGCGCTCGACGGCGACCACTACTGGGTGAACGTCGGTTCCGGCGACGACCCGCAGCGCATGCTCACCGACGAAGTCCCGGGCTGGCTGGCGGGACGCGACCTGCGCCCGCCGTCGGCGGTGTTCGGCATTTCGATGGGCGGCTTCGGCGCGCTCCGGTTCGCCCGCGCCCACCCGGACCTGAAGGCGGTGGCCACGGCGAGCGCGGCGCTGTTCGTCAGCTGGCCGGACGCCCGCAGCCGCAAGGTGTTCGCGGACGAAGCCGGCTGGCGGGCCGAGGAACCCCTGCTGCACACGGCCGATCTGCACCCCGGCGGCTTGGGCGTGTGGTGCGGCGAGTCGGACCCGTTCCTGGGCGCGGACCGCAAGCTGGTGCGGGCGGTTTCGCCGGAGGTCTCCCGGTTCTCGCCGGGCAAGCACGACGACGCGTACTGGCGCGGGATCCTGCCGGACGTCCTGAAGTTCGTCGGGCCACGCCTGTCGTGACCGGCCCGCGGGCGTCAGGCCACCATCGCGAAGGCGCCGTAGTACTCGCCGTCCAGCACCCGGGTGCCGCTCCGGTCGGGACTGACCTCGGCGCCCACCCAGCCCTGGAACGCCCCCGCGTCGTCGATCACCTGGAGCAGCGGGCGCACGTGGCTGTTCGCCAGGTAGCAGCCGTCGTAGGACAGGCATTCGCACCAGAACTCGTAGCTGTTGCGCCGCCCGCCCAGGTCGCCGGTCAGGTAGTAGAACCGCCGGTCACCGCTGTCGGCGAGCTTCTGCACGCAGGCGTCGTACCCCGCGGTACCCGGTTTCCCGCAGCAGGACGCCGCGTCGCAGCCCGCGTTGTACTGCACGTACCCGAGACACGAACCGTCCGTGCAGGCGTTCCAGCTGGGGCTCACCGTGAAGCTGCCCGCGGTGCCCCGGGCCACGGTGGTGATCTTGTCGTTGTTCCAGCTGTGCGCCTCGTACACGTACGACCGCTGGGTGGCGCGAATCGTGCTCATCGGCGCCTTGCTGGTCTGGGCCAGTGAGGCGTTGCTGCCGTACGCGTAACCACCGGTGATCGAGTACGTGTCGGTCACCAGCTCCATCCGGCCGAGGCCGGGGTGCAGCTCGGAGACCGCCCAGGTCTCGCCGAGGTTCACCGCGGTCGTCGAGCCGTTGATGGTGCTGCTGGTCCAGGTGATCGTCACCCGGCCGGACGTGGCGTTGTAGGCGTAGGTGCCGGTGAAGTGGCCGTTCGGGTCGCCGGTGAAGCCCGGCGCGGTCTTGATCGGGCAGTTGTTGCGCGGGTTGGTGCCCGGCTGGAACTGGCCGCAGTAGTAGACGTCCCCGCTGCTGACCGGGACCGGGAAGTCGCGCTGGCTCCAGGTCCAGAAGTTGTGCTGGACGGCGTTGCTCGACGGGTCGAACACGAGATAGCCGAGCCGCAGGTAGTTGCTGCCGGGGGCCTCGGTGAAGCCGGCGACGCTGACCACCCAGTTCTGCTTGCCCAGCGGCGTCGGCGCGGCCTGCGCGGCGGACGCGCCGAGCAGCAGCGCCGAGGCGAGCACGGACAGGACGACAGCCGCGAACGCGGCGAACCGGCGCATAACCCCCAGTGGCATGGGGCGAGCGTAACCCGTGATCGTTTGTGTCCGCTAGCTCGAAGCGAAGAGAACCGCCTGCGGCGTCGGGGCTTCCGGGTTCAGCAGCCATTCCGCGTCCACGGTGAACCCGGCCTCCCGCACCCGCCGGGCCAGCCACCACGGCTGCCGGAGGTGGATGTGGACCCGCATCGGGTGCCCGCCGTAGCCCTCGGTCTTCAGCCGGGTCCCCGCGCCGACGTGGTAACCGATCATCAGCAGGCCGCCCGGTCGCAGGATCCGGCGGAAGTGCTTCAGCGTCACCGGCACCGAGTCGTCCGGGATGTGGATCAGCGACCAGGACGCCAGCACGCCCGCGACCGACGCGTCGGGCAGCGCGAGGTCCGTCATCGACCCCACCTCGAACCGCAGCCCCGGGTGCGACCGGCGGGCGAGGTCGATCATCCCCGGCGACAGGTCGACGCCGGATGCGTCGACCCCCAGCGAAGCCAGGTACGCCGTGAAGTGGCCCGGGCCGCAGCCGACGTCCACCACCGGGCCGTCGACCTGCGTGGCGAACAGCGTCAGCGCCGCCTTGAGGTACGGCTCCTTCTCGAGCGCGCCCGAGACGAAATCCGCGTAGCTGTCCGCCACCGTGTCGTAGGACGTGGCGGTGTCCGCGAGCCAGGTCATGCCCGCGAGCGTATCCCGTCGAGCACCAGGGCGAGGCCGCGTCGCCAATCCCGCGCCGCGGACGCCCCGGCGAACACCACCGCCAGGTCCTCGCCGCGGAAGTCCGGCCGCAGCACCCCGGCCTCCTGGGCGCGCGCGATGATCCGCTCGATCCGGGAAGCGTTGGCGTGCTTGGCTTTCTCCAGCCCGGACGCCGGGTCGAACGCCCGCACGCACACCTGGGTGAACCCGCGGTCGGTCACCTGCATCCGGACCGACCGCTCGACGAACAGGACGAAACCCTCCCACGGGTCTTCGCAGGCGAGGGCTTGCTCGGTGACCGCTTGCGCTTCTTCGAGCACCGGCAGGAACGCCGCCTCGACCAGGTCCGCGCGCGTCGGGAACCGGTTGTAGAGGGTGCCGATCGCGACCTCGGCGCGCCGCGCGATCTCGTCGAGCGGGGCGTCGACGCCCTTGGCGCCGAACACTTCCCGCGCCGCCGCGACCAGTGCCTCCCGGTTGCGCCGGGCGTCCGCGCGCAGGGGACGTTGCTCGACGGTCACGCCCCGGAGTATAGCCGCGGACCGTACGCCCGGGCGGCCCGTCCGGTTGCCTCCCTGATCGGAACCTCACAGTGCTCACCGAGCGGGTCCGCCGGGAGCACAATGGTTCCCAGCGGGGGTGAACCCGCACCGAGACGGCCACCGAGGGGAGGTCGGCACCTGTGCACTCCGACCTTTCCCCGTCCGGCCGCACCGGAGTACTCCTGGTCGGCACCCGCGGGCAGCGGGGCCCCGGGGAGGTGCTGATCAGGATCAGGGGCGGCCTGGAAACCTTCCTTGCCTGGTCCGACACGGAGCTGCCGAAGGGCACGACCGTCCTGGTCGTGGAAACCCGGGGACGGCGCACGGTCGACGTCGTGGCGTGGGACGCCTCGGATCCTGCTTCCTAGCTTGCAGAAGGACAGTCGATGTTCGGTTATCGCGTGCCGGCTCCCAACGAGGCGATGCTGATCTCCGGGGGCAAGAACAGCAAGGGCGCGTCGCCGTTCCGGGTCGTCACGGGCCACGGCGCGTTCGTCATGCCCGTCTTCCGGAAAGTCCGGTTCCTCACGCTCGCCATGTGCGAGGCGGAAGTGACCGAAGTGTGCGTGACGAAGCAGGCCATCGCCCTCACCGTCCGGGCGGTGATCGCCTTCAAGGTCGGCAACGACACCGAGAGCATCGTCAACGCCGGCCAGCGGTTCCTCTCCGACCAGGACCAGATGTCCGTGCTGACCGGCCGCATCTTCGCCGGCCACCTGCGGTCCATCATCGGGTCGATGACCGTCGAGGAGATCATCACCGAGCGGCAGAAGCTGGCGACCGAGGTCCTCGACGGCTCGGCGGTCGAGATGGCGAAGATCGGGCTCACCGTCGACGCGCTGCAGATCCAGTCGATCGACGACATGAAGCTCGGCTACATCGCCGCGATGGCCGCGCCGCACAACGCCGCCATCCAGCGGGACGCGCAGATCGCCCAGGCGGTGGCGAACCAGACGGCGGCCGAGGCCGAGCAGAAGTCGCAGCGGACGCAGGCCGAGTACGCCCGGCAGACGTCGATCGTGCAGGCGCAGTACCGCGCCGAGGTCGAGGCGGCCCAGGCCGAAGCCGCTCAGGCCGGGCCGCTCGCGCAGGCGAAGGCGCAGCAGGAGGTCATCGACGCGCGTACCGAGCTGGCCCAGCGTGAAGCCGAGCTGCGGCAGCAGCAGCTGGTGGCCGAGGTGATCAAGCCCGCCGACGCGGAGGCCGAACGCATCCGCATCCTGGCCCAGGCCGAGGCGGAGAAGATGCGCATCCAGGCGGAGGCCGCCGCGTCGCACAACCGCGTCGCGCTCGACCGGATGCTCATCGACCAGCTGCCGCAGATCGTCAAGGAAGCCGGGCGCGGGCTGTCCGGGGCGAACGTCAACATCCTCAACGGTGCCGACGGTCTCGGCGAGATGGCCGCCGGGCTCGTCGGCCAGGGACTGTCCATCTTGGACTCGGTGAAGCGCGGCCTGAGCACGCCGCCGGCAACTGCTCCCGCGGTGGCTCCGGAAGCGAACGGGCAGGCCCCGGCGGAGCTCACCCAGTAGCTCAGGAAGCCGGTTTCGCCGCGACGACCAGGTCGCGCAGGATGGCCTGGTCGACGCGGTGGGCGAACTCTTCCCACGGCCCGCCTTCGCGGACGTCGAGCCCGGCCTTGCGCAGTACCTCGACGAGCTCTTCCCGCGGCAGCACGGTCGTGTTCCAGGAAATACCGAGCGCGCCGCCGGGCTTCAGCACCCGCGTCCACACGGGAACGGCCGCGGCGAGCAGGTCGCGCGGGCTCCGCTGCAGCCCGGCCTCGCGGTGGCTGCCGTGCTGCACGCCGTACGGCGCGTCGGTGACGATCACGTCGCAGGAGTTCGCCCGCAGCACTTCGTCGGTCGTGAGCGTGTCGGCGTTGAAGTAGGTGAGCTTGCGCGTGTCGCCCGCTTTGTACGCTTCCTTGTCCAGCGCGTACTCGATGTCGAGCCGCCGCCCGAGCCGGACCTTGTTGCGCCGCAGCTGCCCGGACTCGGCGGTGTGCTTGACGCGCTTGTTCCGCAGCCACGTCTTGATGAACGCCTCGTACGCCTCGAAGTCCTTCGCGTCGACGTCCAGGCCGGTCGCGTGCAGGCCGTACATCATCGCCTGGTTGAGCGTGGTGCCGCGGCCGCACAGCGGGTCGAGCAGGTACTTCGGCTTGTCCGAGAACGGGTCCGCGGTCGCCAGCAGCGTCACGTTCACCAGCAGCTTGGTGAACAGCTCGTTCGTCTTGCCCGCGTACTTCTGGATGGTCAGCAGGTCCGAGTCGGCCTTCGCCAGCGGCGTCACCCGGATGGGGCGCAGGACGCCGTCACCCAGCTCGAACAGCGCGTACAGCGACGAGACGTTCGACAGCAGCGCGAGGTCGCGCTCGCCGAGCGGTGCCGAACTGGTGAAGCGCACGTAACCGACGCCGCCGAGCTCGACCTCCTCGATCGCGGACAGCTCGGCCGCCAGGCCCGCGCCGAACACCGCCAGCTCGGCGCGCAGCAGCGCGGGGGAGGAGGCGGCGTAGACCCGGTTGGCCGAGGGGTAGACCAGCATCGCGTACTCAGGCATCCCGCAGAGCGTAGCGTGACGCACCGTGACCCCTACTTTGGCGCAGGACATCCGGGACGCGGCCGCGCTGCTCGCGTCGGCCACCGACGTGACGGTGCTCGGGCACGTCCGGCCGGACGCGGACGCGCTGGGCAGCGCGCTCGCCCTCGGCCGGGCGCTGCTGCAGCGCGGCGCGAAGGTGCGTGTCTCCTTCGGCGAGCCCGACGAGGCGCCGGAGACGCTGCGGTGGCTCGACGAGGACGGCCTGCTCACCCACCCGGACGACCTGCCGGACACCGAAGCGCTGCTGGTCTGCGTCGACACGCCGGTGCCGCAGCGGCTCGGCCGGCTCGCCGGGCGCGTCGGGGCCGCCGGCGCGGTGCTGGTGATCGACCACCACGCGACCAACACGTTCTACGGCACCTGCCATGTGGTCGACGAGAGCGCCGAGGCCAGCGCGATCCTCGTGGGCCGGGTTCTCGAGGAGCTGGGCGCCGAACTGGACGAGCCGATCGCGCGCGGGCTCTACGCGGGGATCGTCACCGACACCAGCGGGTTCCGCCGGGCGAGTCCCGAGACGCACCGGATGGCGGCGCGGCTGCTGGAAGCGGGCGTCGACGCCGAAGCGGTGGTGCGGCGGATCGTCGACGAGCGGCCGTTCGCTTGGCTGCCGATGCTGTCGTCGGTGCTTCGCGAGGCCCGGCTGGAGCCGGATGCGGCCCGGGGCCGGGGTTTCGTGCACGCGGTGGTCGGTGCGGAGGCGGCGCGGACGGTCCGCGGCGAAGAGGTCGAGTCGGTCATCGACGTCGTCCGCTCGGTACGCGAGGCGGCCGTCGCGGCGGTGCTCAAACAGGACCTGGCGCACTTGGGACAGTGGCAGATTTCGTTGCGCTCCACGGGAATCGACGTCTCGGCGGTGGCGGCCGAGTTCGGCGGCGGCGGGCACCGGCAGGCCGCGGGCTGCACGATCGCGGGCACCGCGGACGAGGTCCTCGCCGGGTTGCGCGAGGCGCTGGAGCGGGCGCCGCTGCTGTGACCACCGGAACTGTCGGGGGTGGCGGCTAGAGTCCGGTTCGTGGTGAACGTGGAGGAGACCGAGCGGGTTCCGGCGAAACGCGTGCTGGGCCTGGCCGTGCCCGCGCTGGGGGTGCTGGCCGCCGAGCCGCTGTACGTGCTGGTCGACACCGCCGTCGTCGGTCACCTCGACGCGTTGTCGCTGGCCGGGCTCGCGCTCGGCGGGGTCGTGCTGGCGCAGGTGTCGAGTCAGCTGACGTTCCTGTCGTACGGCACGACGTCCCGCACCGCCCGGCTGCACGGCGCCGGCCGCCGGGCCGACGCCGTCCGCGAGGGCGTGCAGGCGACGTGGCTGGCGCTGCTGGTCGGGCTCGTCGTGCTGGCCGCCGGGCAGCTGCTGGCCTGGCCGATCGCGCGGGCGCTCTCGGGCAGTGACGAGATCGCTTCCGCCGCCGTGTCCTGGCTGCGGATCGCGCTGTTCGGGGCACCGCTGATCCTGGTCACCATGGCCGGCAACGGCTGGATGCGCGGGGTGCAGGACGCCGCGAAGCCGTTGCGGTACGTGCTGGCGGGCAACGGGATCTCGGCCGTGCTGTGCCCGGTGCTCGTCTACTGGGCCGGGCTGGGACTGGAGGGCTCGGCGATCGCGAACGTCGTCGCGCAGGTGATCTCGGCGTCGCTGTTCTTCGCCGCGCTGGTGCGCGAAAAGGTGGGGCTGCGGCCGGACTTCAAGGTGATGCGCGCCCAGCTCGGCCTCGGCCGGGATCTGGTGCTGCGCAGCCTGGCGTTCCAGGCGTGCTTCGTCTCGGCGGCGGCCGTCGCGGCCCGGACGTCGACCGAGGCAGTGGGGGCGCACCAGGTGGTGCTGCAGCTGTGGACGTTCCTCGCGCTGGTGCTGGACTCGGTGGCGATCGCCGCGCAGTCGCTGGTCGGGGCCGCGCTGGGGGCGAACTCGGCCCGGCAGGCGCGCGGGGTCGCGGCGCAGATCACCGGGTACGGGCTGCTGCTGGGCTGCTTCCTGTGCGTGCTGTTCGCGGCGTTGTCGTGGGTGCTGCCGCACGCGTTCACGTCCGACCCGGGCGTGCTGGCGGAGATCCCGCACGCGTGGTGGTTCTTCGTGGCGCTCCAGCCGATCGCCGGGGTGGTCTTCGCCCTGGACGGCGTCCTGCTGGGCGCGGGCGACGCGGCCTTCCTCCGCAACGCGACCCTCGGCAGCGCGGCCCTCGGCTTCCTCCCGCTGATCTGGGCGTCCCTGGGCTTCGGCTGGGGCCTCACGGGCATCTGGACCGGCCTCTCCCTCTTCATGCTCCTCCGCCTCGCGGCGGTCCTGGCCCGCTGGCGCTCGGGCAACTGGGCGGTAACCGGCGCCATCCGCCCTGCCTGACCCCCCAGGTCCGTGTGATGCCGGTGACCTGTGGTGAAAGCCACCCGGGTCACGGGTATGTTTCGACGTTGCTTAGGCGATACAAGTAGTGGGGACGGCAGTGCCGGCGTCCGCACGTACCGCACGCCGAAACCCTGGAGGAACCTGTGCCGCGCGCCACCGCCCGGTCCTGGCTGATCTGGCTCGCCGCCGTCACCGTCTACCTCCTCGCCGTCTTCCACCGCACCTCCTTCGGCGTCGCCGGGCTGCAGGCGGCCGAGCGCTTCGGCGTCGGCGCGGCCGCGCTCGGCACCTTCACCGTGCTGCAGGTCGGCGTCTACGCCGCGATGCAGATCCCCACCGGAGTCCTCGTCGACCGCTACGGCCCCCGCCGCGTCCTCACCGCCGCGGTGCTGGTGCTCGGCGCCGGCCAGCTCCTGCTCGGCGTCGCCCACTCCTACGGCCTCGCCCTGTTCGCCCGCGGGGTCCTCGGCCTCGGCGACGCGCTCACGTTCGTCAGCGTGCTGCGGCTGGTCGCGGCCCACTTCCCGGGCGGCCAGTACGCGCTGCTGATGTCGTTCACCTCGGCCGTCGGCTATATCGGCAACCTCGTCGCGACCGTCCCGCTGGCCCTCGTCCTCGACGACGCCGGCTGGACGCCCACCTTCCTCACCGTCGGCGCCGTCACGGTCCTCTACACCCTGGTCGTGACGCTCTGGGTCCGCGACGTCCCGGCGGGAGCGCGACCACCCGTCCGCGAAGCCGTTCCGGCCCGCGAGCTCGCGCACCAGGTCGCCGAAGCGTGGCGGACGCCGGGGACGCGCCTGGGCTTCTGGGTGCACTTCAGCACGATGTTCGCGCCCGGCGCGCTGACGCTGCTGTGGGGCGTGCCCTGGCTGGTCCAGGGGCAGGGCCAGTCGAAGGCCACCGCCAGCGCGCTGCTGACGGTGTTCGTCTTCGGGTCGATGGCCGGCGGGCCGCTGCTGGGCGGCCTGATCGGACGCCGCCCGTCGCTGCGGATGCCGCTGGTCGGCGGGTACATCGGCGGCGCCGCGCTGGTCTGGGCGGTGCTGCTGGGCTGGCCGGGACAAGTCCCGGTGGCGGTGCTGGTGCCCGCGTTTGCCTTCCTGTCCCTCGGTGGCCCGGTGTCGATGATCGGCTTCGCCCTGGCCCGTGACTACAACCCGCTCAGCCGCGTGGGCACGGCGACCGGCGTGGTCAACGTCGGCGGGTTCGTGGCGACGACGATCGCCGCGCTCGCCGTCGGCGTCCTCCTGCAGGCGACCGGCGGGAACTTCCGGCTCGCGCTGCTGGCGATCGTCGCGGTGCTGGCGTTCGGCACGTCCCGGATGCTCGTGTGGTGGCGCCGGACGCGCGCCCACCTGTTCCTGGCCGAGGCCCGCGGCGAGGAGCTGCCGGTCCGCATCACCCGCCGCCGCTGGGACGCCGCCCTCCCGGAGGCACCGATCGTCGCGGCCTGACCCGGTCGATAGGGTTCCCGCGTGTCGAGCCCCAAACCGCCCCGCCGCCCCGCCCCGCCGCCCGGCCTGCTCATCGTCGACAAGCCCGCCGGGATGACGTCGCACGACGTCGTCGCCCGTGCCCGCCGCATCATGGGCACCCGCAAGGTCGGGCACGCCGGCACGCTCGACCCGATGGCGACCGGCGTCCTGGTGCTCGGCATCGAGCGCGCCACCAAGCTGCTCGGCCACCTGGCGCTGGACCGCAAGACCTACCTGGCCACCCTGAGCCTCGGCAGCAGCACCACGACCGACGACGCCGAAGGCGAAGTCCTGACGCAGGCCGGGACCGCGCACGTAAAAGACGAAGACATCGCGAACGGCGTCCGGAAGCTGACCGGCGACATCCAGCAGGTGCCGAGCGCGGTCAGCGCGGTCAAGATCGACGGCAAGCGCGCCTACGCCCGCGTCCGCGCCGGCGAGGATGTCGTCATCCCGGCCCGCCCGGTCACCGTCTACCGCTTCGACGTCCTCGCCGTCCGCCACGAGGACGACCACGTCGAGGTCGACGCGGTCGTCGAGTGCTCGTCCGGCACCTACGTCCGCGCGCTGGCCCGCGACCTCGGCGCGGACCTCGGCGTCGGCGGCCACCTGAAGGCGCTGCGGCGCACCACCGTCGGGCCGTTCACCCTGGCGAAGGCGAAAACCCTCGACCAGCTCGAAGAACAGCCCGAACTGAGCCTCGACCTCGACGCCGCCGTCGCCGCCGCCTTCCCGCGCCGCGACCTCGACGCCGCGACGGCGAAAGCGGTCCGCCACGGCCAGCGCATCCCGGCGGCCGGCGTCGAGGGCACCTACGGGCTCTTCGGTCCCGACGGCCGGGTGCTCGCCCTGGCCGCCGACGAACAAGGCGTGTCCCGGGCAGTGGTCGTGTTGCTGCCCGCCTAGGGTGGCGGGTGAGAGAGACGGGAGTGTGACGTGCTGCGGTGGCGTGGGCTGGGGGACCTTCCCGGCAGCTGGGGCCGGTGCGTGGTCACCATCGGCGTGTTCGACGGGGTGCACCGGGGGCACCAGGAGCTGATCAGCCGGACCGTGGCCGCGGCGGCCGAGCGGGGGCTGCCGAGCGTCATGCTGACCTTCGACCCGCACCCGTCGGAGGTGCTGCGCCCGGGCAGCCACCCGGCGCAGCTGACCACGTTGCGGCGCAAGGCCGAGATCGTCGAAGGCCTCGGCATCGACGTCTTCTGCGTGCTGCCGTTCACCCTGGAGCTGTCCCGGCTGCTGCCGGAGGAGTTCGTGCACGAGGTCCTGGTCGACCGGCTGCACGCGGCCGCGGTGATCGTCGGCGACAACTTCACCTTCGGGGCCAAGGCCGCCGGCGACGTCGCGCTCCTGCGCACCCTCGGCCGCCGCTTCGGTTTCGCCGCGTACGGCGCCGAACTGCAGGGCAAGGAACTGTCCGAAGAGGACCAGTCGGCGATCACCTTCTCCAGCACGTACGTCCGGTCGTGCATCGACGCCGGTGACGTCGTGGCCGCCGCCGAGGCGCTGGGCCGCCCGCACCGGCTGGAGGGCATCGTCGTCCGCGGGGTCGGCCGCGGCCACGACCTGGGCTACCCGACGGCGAACCTGTCGACGCCGCGGTTCGCCGCCGTCCCGGCCGACGGCGTGTACAGCGCGTGGTTCACCCGCTCGGCTGATCCCGGACGCCGGCTGCGCGCCGCGGTCTCGGTGGGCACGAACCCGACGTTCTCCGGGCGCGAGCGGACCGTCGAGGCGTTCGTCCTCGACGTCGACGAGGATTTCTACGGCCAGCACGTGGCGATCGACTTCGTGACCCGGCTGCGCGACCAGGTGCGGTTCGCCGATTCGGCCGGGCTGGTCGCCCAGATCGACGAGGACGTCGTGGCGACGCGCAAGGCGCTCCCCGAAGGGGGCGAAGAGGGGAATTCGCGGTCACGCTCGTGACAGCGGTGGCAAAATGCGCACGGACGGTGTGCCTGAGCGGTTAAGGGGAGCGGGGAGCTGGTGGAGGACCACAAGATCGTCCAGCGCAACATCGCGTTGCAGCGCGAGTGGTACGGAGAACCGCTCGGCGACCGGGTGCGCCGGCTCGTCGTCGCGTTCGACGTTTCCCAGGCGTTCCTGGCCGAGGTCCTCGGGATCAGCGCCCCCATGCTCAGCCAGGTGATGAGCGGGCGGCGGGCGAAGATCGGCAACCCGGTCGTGCTGGCCAGGATGATCATGCTCGAGCGCAAGATCCTCGTGCCCGAGGTCGCCGCGGGCAACCGCGAGGCGATGCTGGCCGCGATGGAGGACGTCCGCGACTCCCGGCCCACCGTCGGCCGCGACAACATCCCGGTGGTCAACGAGGACCAGAAGGTGCTCGCCTACCTGCGCGACCTGGCCGAGGACGAGGACCTGGGCGAGGCCGCCAAGCGGCTCGACGAGGACTTCCCGGCCATCGCCGACCTGCTCCGGCGCGCCGGCAACGGCTCCTGATGCCGGTCCTGTTCAGCGCGCTGCTCCCACCGGACGACGTCGTCGAGGCCCTCGCCGACGCGCTCGGCGACCCCGGCGACGGCCTCCGCTGGGAGCCGCCGGAGCGCTGGCACGTCACGCTCGGCTACTACGGGCCGGACGACGTCGAAACCCGCGCCGCCTGGCTGGGCGAGCGGCTGGCCGGACGCCCGGCGGTCGACGTCCGGCTGGAAAAGGCCGCGACGTTCCCCGGGGTGCTGTGGTTGACTGTCGCCGGAACGGAGCTGACGCCGCTCGCGCACGCCGCGGGTGCCGACGCCGAAGCCAGGCCGTACACGGCCCACCTGACGCTCGCGCGGTTCCCCCGGGAAGAACCGGGCCTCGCCGCGCGTTGGACGGAACGTCTCTCGAGCTTCGCGAGCCGGAGCTGGCAGGCCACCGAGGTGGCGCTGATGACCAGCGAGCGCGAGCCGGGCGGGCACCGCTACCGGGTCGCCCGCTCGTTCGAGCTGGACCGCGCCTGAAGACCCAGTTCAGCGGGCTGGTAACCTCGACGATCGGGTCCGGCTGCAGTCCGTGGCGGCCGTGACCGTCTTCCCGGCGTGAATCCGCGTCCGGGGCCGCACGGCACTGGATATTTCGAGGAGCAACACAAGTGGCGCTGTCCACCGAAGAGAAGAAGTCGATCCTGGCCGAGTACGGCGTGCACGACTCGGACACCGGATCCCCCGAGGCCCAGGTCGCGCTGCTGACCAAGCGCATCGTCGGCCTCACCGAGCACCTCAAGGAACACAAGCACGACCACCACTCGCGTCGCGGGCTCCTGCTGCTGGTCGGCCGTCGCCGCCGGCTGCTGAACTACGTGATGAAGGTGGACATCGAGCGTTACCGTGCGCTGATCCAGCGCCTCGGCCTGCGCCGATAGCTTCAACCGAGGGGGAGTGACCGTCCGGTCGCTCCCCCTCGGCTCAAAAGAGAGAAGAACGGCGCGAGCGCGCACGAGGGTCCGTCCGCCGGTCCTCGGTAGTGGTTCCCGGGCAAACGGCCCGGAAACTTCGATCGAAGACCGGCCTCACTCCTCGAGCGTCCTCAGGCGAAACGGGTCCCAGGGTGGGAGACTCGCGCCAGTAGAAGGAACCAAAGAGGAGAACTGTCTATGACCGACTCCACCGGAGTCACCGTGCACGAGACCGAAGCCGTCATCGACAACGGCCGGTTCGGCACCCGCACCGTCCGCTTCGAGACGGGCCGCCTGGCCAAGCAGGCCGCCGGCGCCGTCGTCGCGTACCTCGACGAAGAGACCATGCTGCTCTCGGCGACGACCGCGTCGAAGCACCCGAAGGAGCACTTCGACTTCTTCCCGCTGACCGTGGACGTCGAGGAGCGCATGTACGCCGCGGGCCGCATCCCCGGCGCGTTCTTCCGCCGCGAGGGCCGCCCGTCGACCGACGCGATCCTGACCTGCCGCCTGATCGACCGGCCGCTGCGCCCGTCGTTCGCCGACGGTCTCCGCAACGAGATCCAGGTCGTCATCACCGTCCAGAGCCTCAACCCGGACGACCCGTACGACGTCCTGGCGATCAACGCCGCGTCGGCCTCCACCCAGATCGCCGGCCTGCCGTTCTCGGGCCCGGTCGGCGGCGTCCGCGTCGCCCTGATCGAGGGCCAGTGGGTCGCGTTCCCGACCTGGACGCAGCTGGAGAAGGCGACCTTCAACATGGTCGTCGCGGGCCGCATCGTCGGTGACGACGTCGCGATCATGATGGTCGAGGCCGAGGGCACCGAGCACACGCTCGACCTGATCGCCGCCGGCGGCAAGGCGCCGGACGAGGTCGCCGTCGCCGAGGGCCTCGAGGCCGCCAAGCCGTTCATCAAGGTCCTCTGCGAGGCGCAGCAGCGCCTGGCCGACGCCGCCGCGAAGCCGACCGGCGAGTTCCCGCTGTACCCGGCCTACGAGCAGGACGTCTACGAGGCCGTCGCGGCGATCGCCACCGACGACCTCGCCCGCGCGCTGCAGATCGCCGGCAAGCAGGACCGCGACGCCGCGACCGACGAGGTCAAGGCCGCCGTCCTGGAGAAGGTCGGCCTCGGCGAGGGCGAAGCCTTCGAGGGCCGCGACAAGGAGATCGGCGGGGCGTTCAAGGCCCTGACGAAGAAGATCATGCGCCAGCGCGTCCTCACGGAGAAGATCCGCATGGACGGCCGCGGCCTCACCGACATCCGGTCGCTCGCGGCCGAGGTCGCCGTGATCCCGCGGGCGCACGGCTCGGCGCTGTTCGAGCGCGGCGAAACCCAGATCCTGGGCGTCACCACGCTGAACATGCTGCGCATGGAGCAGCAGATCGACTCCCTCTCCCCGGAGACGACGAAGCGCTACCTGCACCACTACAACTTCCCGCCCTTCTCCACCGGTGAGACCGGCCGCGTCGGTTCGCCGAAGCGCCGCGAGATCGGCCACGGCATGCTCGCCGAGCGCGCCCTGGTGCCGGTGCTGCCGAAGCGCGACGAGTTCCCGTACGCGATCCGCCAGGTCTCCGAGGCGCTGGGCTCCAACGGCTCGACGTCGATGGGCTCGGTCTGCGCGTCCACGATGAGCCTGTACAACGCCGGTGTGCCGCTGAAGGCGCCGGTCGCGGGCATCGCGATGGGCCTGGTCTCCGACGAGGTCGACGGCGAGACCCGGTACGTGGCGCTGACCGACATCCTCGGCGCCGAGGACGCCCTCGGCGACATGGACTTCAAGGTCGCCGGCACCAAGGACATCATCACCGCGCTGCAGCTCGACACGAAGCTCGACGGCATCCCGTCGGAGGTGCTCGCGGCCGCGCTGAAGCAGGCGAAGGACGCCCGCACCACCATCCTCGAGGTCATCGCCGAGGCGATCGACAGCCCGGACGAGATGAGCCCGTTCGCGCCGCGCGTCACCTCCGTGAAGATCCCGGTCGACAAGATCGGCGAGGTCATCGGCCCGAAGGGCAAGATGATCAACTCGATCACCGAGGAGACCGGCGCCGACATCTCCATCGAGGACGACGGCACGATCTACGTGGGCGCGGCCGACGGCCCGTCGGCGGAGGCGGCGATCGACAAGATCAACGCCATCGCCAACCCGCAGCTGCCCAAGGTCGGCGAGCGCTTCCTCGGCACCGTGGTGAAGACGGCCGCGTTCGGCGCGTTCGTCTCGCTGCTGCCGGGCAAGGACGGCCTGGTGCACATCTCGAAGCTGGGCAACGGCAAGCGGATCGCCAAGGTCGAGGACGTGGTCAACGTGGGCGACAAGCTCCGCGTCGAGATCGCCGACATCGACAACCGCGGCAAGATCAGCCTGATCGTCGTCAAGGACGAGGACGCCGCCAAGCCCGCCGAGGGTGACGCCCCCAAGGCGGACGCCGACAAGGCCGAGGCCAAGTAACACAGCTCGTTTGGTCCGTGAAGGCCTCCTTACCGGCGTTTATGACCGGTAAGGAGGCCTTCACGGCATGTGAAGTAAGGATTCCATGGCACGGCAGGTTTCCGGGCACGAGCAGCCCGTCGGCACCACCCGCACGCTCGAGTCCACTCCGGACGGTGCGGTCGTCAAGCGCAGTGTCCTGCCCGGCGGCCTGCGCGTGATCACCGAGCACGTCCCCGCGTCGCGCTCGGCCACGGTCGGGCTGTGGGTCGCCATCGGCTCCCGCGACGAGCCGGCCGCGGTCGCCGGCGCCGCGCACTACCTCGAGCACCTGCTGTTCAAGGGCACGAAACACCGGGACGCCACGCAGATCGCCGAGGAGATCGACGCCGTCGGCGGCGAGTTCAACGCCTTCACGGCGAAGGAGCACACCTGCTACTACGCGCAGGTGCTCGACGCCGACCTCCCGCTCGCCATGGACCTGGTCACCGACGTCGTGTTCGACGCGCTGTGCACCGACCGCGACATGGACATGGAACGCAGCGTCGTCCTCGAAGAGATTTCGATGCGCGACGACGACCCCGAGGACCTGCTGCACGAGACGTTCGTGACGGCGATCCTCGGCGACCACCCGCTCGGCCGCCCGGTGCTCGGCACCGAGAAGTCGATCGTGGAGATGTCGCCCGCCGCCCTGCGGAACTTCTACAAGCGCCGCTACACGCTGCCGCGGATGGTTCTGTCCGTCGCCGGGAACATCGACCACAACCAGGTGCTGCGGCTGGTCCGCAAGGCGCTCGGCGAGCGCCTGACCGGCACCGCGACGCCGATCGCGCCGCGTGAGGGCCGCGCCCGGATCAAGACCGTGCCGAAGCTGGCCCTGCACACCGACGACACCGAGCAGGCGCACGTCATGCTGGGCCTGCGGTCGCTGTCGCGGCACGACGACCGCCGCTTCGCGCTGTCGGTGCTCAACGCGGCGCTCGGCGGCGGCATGTCGTCGCGACTGTTCCAGGAGATCCGCGAGCAGCGCGGGCTGGCCTACCAGGTGTACTCGTCGGTCGCGAGCTACGCCGACACCGGGCACATGGCCGTGTACGCGGGTTGCCAGCCGGAGAAGCTCGGCGACGTCGCCGGCGTCATCCGCGAGGTGCTGGACAAGGTCGGCGTCGACGGCCTGACCGACGCCGAGGTGGCCCGCGCCAAGGGCCAGCTGCGCGGCGGGCTCGTGCTGGGCCTGGAGGACACGTCGTCGCGGATGTCCCGGATCGGCAAGAACGAGCTCAACTACGGCCGTTACCTGGGCGTCGACGACACGATCGCGCGCATCGACGCGGTGACCACCGAGGACGTGTGTGCGCTCGCTCGCACTTTGTTCGCCCGGCCCGGTGGCGTCTCGGCGGCGGCGGTCGTGGGGCCGTACGCTCACGCCGACGACCTTCCCGAAGACCTGCACGAGGTGATCGCTTCATGACCATCAACGTCGGTGTGCTCGGCGCGCGCGGCCGGATGGGCGCGACGGTGGTGAACGCCGTCGAAGGCGCTTCCGACATGAAGCTCGTCGCGGCGCTGGACGCCGGCGACGACTTCGCGGCGCTCGCCGACGCCCAGGTCGTCGTCGACTTCACCCACCCCGACGCCGTCATGGGCAACCTGGAGTACCTGGTCGAGCACGACATCCACGCGGTCGTCGGCACCACCGGCTTCAGCGAAGAGCGTCTTTCGGATCTGCGCGCGCTGCTGGCGCCGAAACCGTCGCTCGGTGTGCTGATCGCGCCGAACTTCGCCCTCGGCGCGGTGCTGGCGATGCGCTTCGCGGCCCAGGCGGCGAAGTTCTACGCCTCGGCTGAGATCATCGAGCTGCATCACAACCGCAAGGCCGACGCGCCTTCGGGCACCGCCGCGCACACCGCGCGGATGATCGCCGCCGCGCGCGCCGAGGCCGGCGTGACGCCGGGCCCGGACGCGACGACGGCCGAGCTGGACGGCGCCCGCGGCGCGACGGTCGAGGAGGTCCGCGTGCACTCGGTCCGCCTGCCGGGCCTGGTTGCGCACGAGGAGATCCTGTTCGGCGGCGAGGGGGAGACCCTGACCATCCGCCACGACTCCCTCGACCGGACGTCGTTCATGCCGGGCGTGCTGCTCGGCGTGCGCGAGGTGCTGAAGCGCCCCGGCCTGACGGTCGGCCTGGAAAACGTCCTCGACCTGTGAGGGCCCGCAACGTCGCACTGCTGCTGACGGCCGCCCTGGTCGTCTACCTGTTCCTGCTCGCGGACCGGGCGTTCGCGCTGTTCAAGACAGGGACGGGCGTCGGCATCGCGCTGGGCGCCGGTGTGCTGCTGCTGCCGGTGCTGGGCATCTGGGTCGTCGTCATGACCTGGCGCAACGGCCTGCAGATCCAGCGCCTGTCCCGGCGCCTCGACGCCGAGGGCGCGCTCCCGGACGTCTCGGACCTGCCGCGCCGCCCCTCGGGCCGCGTCGACCGCGAGGCGGCCGACGCGTGGTTCGAGGAGCGCCGCGCGGAGGTCGAGGCCGACCAGGGCGACTGGCGGGCCTGGTACAAGCTCGCGTACGCCTACGACATCGCTGGTGACCGCCGCCGGGCGCGCGAGACGATGAAGAAGGCCGTCGAGCTGGAAGCCGCCGACCGTTCAGGTACCGAGTAGTTCCGGCGTGAAGACCTCCTCGATCCGCCACCGTCGCGACGACAGGCCCTGCTCGTGGTGGTACCGCAGGTACGTGTCGAGGGCGGTGCGGTTCGCGGAAATCCCGTAGGGCCACCAATCCTCGCCGAACTCGGCGAGGGTGTCGTCGACCAGCGCGTTCGTCCACGGCAGCATGGTCTGGACCTGGTAGAGCCGACGGCCCCGGCGGTAGCGCTCGGCCGCGGCGTCTTTCGCGGCTTCGAACATCGTGTACACGCGACGGGCCAGGCCGGGGTCGTCCCGCAGGAGGTCCCGCCGGACGACGATCGTGTGCATGATCGGGAAGATCCCGGTGCGGCGGTGGTAGTCCCGCTCGCGGGCGGCGAAGTCTGGGAACAGCCGGACGACGTTCGGGGAGCCGTCGAGCACGCACTGCGGGACGTTGGCGGAGAAGAGCGCGTCGATCTCGCCGCTGTCGAGCAGGTCGCTCAGCGTCTCCTTCCCGGCCGTGGTGACGTCGAGGCCGTCGGGACGCGGGTGCGGGATGAAAGCGAAGGGTTCCGCCGGGTGTTCGAGGCCGCCGATCACCCAGCGGTTCGTCTCGGGCCGGAACCCGTGCTCGTCCATCAGGATGCCCTTGGCCCAGACCCCCGAGTCCTGCCCGTAGGTGCCGAACTCGCCGATGGTCCGGCCGGTCAGGTCGCCCGGCCCGGTGATGCCCGAGCGGGCGTGGACGAAGACGCACGAGTGCCGGAAGACGCGGTTCGGGAAGATCGGCAGCGCCACCAACGGCGTGCCTTCCTCGAGGAGCCGCAGGGAGAACGTCAGGCCGAGCTCGGCGACGTCGAACTCGCCGCGGATCGCCCGCTCGAAGATCTCCGGCAGCGTGGCGGCGGTTTCGACAGAGGTGGTTTCGAACAGCTGACGGGTCGTGTCATAGGGGAAGCATCCGATCTTCATGGTTCCGATCGTCGGCCCGCCCGGCCCGGCGCGTCCAAGACTCTTTCGGCCGGCTCGATACCGTGGGGGTATGGACTTGCGGGTGCTCCGGTACTTCGTCGCGGTGGCCGAGGAACGGCACGTCGGCCGCGCGGCGGACCGCCTGCACATGGCGCAGCCGCCGCTGAGCCGCGCGATGCGCGGGCTGGAGGACGAACTGGGCGCGACGCTGTTCGAGCGCACCCCCAAGGGCGTCACGCTGACCGACGCGGGTACGGCCCTGTACGACGAGGCAGTCGCGCTGCTGGCACAGGCCGGCCGCATCCGCGACCGGGTGACCGCGGCGGCGGGCGCGGCGACCCTGACGGTCGGAACGCTGGCGGACGCCGCCGAGCAGGTCGGCGCCCGGCTGGTCCCGCTGTTCCGCGAGCAGCACCCGCACGTGGACGTCCGGGTGCACGAAGCGGACCTGGCCGACCCGACGGCGGGGCTGCGCGCCGGCCTGGTCGACGTGGCGTTGACCAGGACACCGTTCGACCGCGCGGGAATCGGCGTCCACGTGCTGCGTCCGGTGCGGGTCGGCGTGGTGCTCCGGGACGGCGACCCCCTGGCCGGCCGGACCGAGGTGACGACGGCGGACCTGGCCGGGCGCCGCTGGATCCGGCTCCCGGACGGCACCGACCCGCGCTGGGTGGCCTACTGGACGGGCGGCCCGCCGGGTGACGACGCCCCGGTCATGCGGACGATCCAGGAGTGCCTGCAGGCGGTGCTGTGGAACGGCACCGCGGCGTTCGCCCCGGTGGACCAGCCGCTGCCGGCGGGCTTGCGCGTCGTTCCGGTGGCCGACCGCCCGGCGAGCGAGCTGGTGGTGGCGTGGCCGAAGACGGCTCGCAGCCCGCTCGTGCGCGGTTTCGTGCGCATCGCGGCGGAGGCAGGCTGGTGACGCTGCCGCTCAGTGGTGCAGCCAGCCCGCGAACACCGCGGGGGAAGCCGCGATCAAGCTGAAGCGGATCCAGCGTCCGGCCAGTCCCGTGGTCAGGAACATGGCCAGCCGCATCCGGACGAGCCCGGCCAGCACGCTCGTCGCCATGAAGGGCGGCAGGCCCACCAGGGAACTCACGCCGTACGTCCCGGCCATCCAGTGCGGGTGCCGGTGGCAGCGCTCGCGCAACCGGTCGAGCCAGGCGCGGACCCGCTTGGTCCGCAGCTGCCAGCGCACTCGCCTCGGCGTCATCGGGCGTTCGCGGTGCAGCCGGTCGTGCAACGGCTTCGGCAGCTTGATGGTGCCGCGCGCGGCCAGGTAGTACAGCGTCTTCCCGGCGATCTGCCCGACCGCCACCGCCGCCCCGAGCCACAGCCAGTGCAGCCCCGGCTGGCTCGCGCAGAGTCCCAGCAGGAACACTTCGGCGTTGATCAGCGGCACGATGGCCGAACCGAACGCGACGCCCAGCGTCAGCAGGATCCAGCTCATCGTGTCACCTCCCGGAAAACGCTCGCGTTCTTCCAAGTTATCAGTTCGAAATCTCCGCACACGGGTGCTGGCCCTACTGTTCGGCCGGTGGCGGGCACCAGAAGATCACCTGCCGGACGGCTTCCCGTCACCTCCCGCCGGAACACTGACGGGGTGGCCGCCGAGCAACCCCGTACGCCCGCTGACCGATTCGGCGCCCTGTGCCGGACCGTCGTGCGCTTCCTGCCGCTGGGGTTGTCGCGGATCGTGGCTCCGACGTTTCTCGGCTTCTGCCTCATCAACGGCTTCACCTTCGGCGTCGATCTCGCGTTGCTGACCGCTTTTCACGGGCTGCTGGGCTGGCCGGTCTGGCTGGCGATCACGCTGGCGTACGGCTGCGCGTTCGGGTTGAGCTTCGTGCTGAACCGGACGTTCAACTTCCATTCCCGCGCCGCCGTGGGAACCCAACTGGCACTTTACATAGTGGCGATTGCTGTCAATTACGCGGCGTTTCTGCTGGGTGTGGGCGCGGGGCTGACGGCGCTGGGCGTCGAATACCACCTCTCGCGGCTGCTCGCGGGCGCGTGCGAAGGCGTCTTCATGTACGCCGTGATGCGGTGGGTGATCTTCCGGGACTCAGGCCAGGCCGAGGTCGAGGGTGCCGGTGAGCCGGACCTCGCGGACCATGCGCTCGCCGGTGTCGAGGGTGCGGACCGTGCCGTCGGGGTTCCAGCCGGCCCGGCGGTAGAAGCCGAGGGAGGCGTGGTCGCCCTGGGCGACCCAGGCGATGCCGCGGGAGGCGCCGTCGGCCCGCAGGCCCGCGGCGGCCGTCGCGAGTAGCCGCCCGGCGTGGCCTCGCCGTCCCCACCGCGGCTCGACGAGCAGGGTGGCGATCAGGCCGGTCGTCTCGGCGTCCTCGGGCAGGCTCCCGTCAGCCTGGGCGACCTCGCCTTCGGGCGCGTGCCCGGCGACGCAGAACCCGACGGTGAACTCGCCTTCGGTGGCGACGTAGACCTGGCTGCCCGGGTAGTCGATGGTCTCGGTCCAGGTGCCGGCCAGATCGGTGGCGTCCAGCTCCGCGAGGGCCTGCTTGCCGAGCAGGTCCTCGTAGGCGGCGTGCCAGGTGTCGCGCTGGATGCGGGCGATCTCCGCGGCGTCGGACAGGTCGGCGGGACGGACGGCGGCGTCGCTCATAAGTGCCGAAGATAGCGGTCGCGGTTTTTGTCGGTGGTGGGTGGCACCATGAGCCTCACCATGCAAACGATCAGTGTCTCGACGGCCCGGAAGACGTTCCTGGCCGCACAGGGCTTCGCCGACCCGCGTCCGTCCGTCGTGCCTTCACGGCGCCACCTGAAACGCGTGCTCTCCCGGGTTCAGCTGCTGCAGCTGGACTCGGTGAACGTCGCGGTCCGGGCGCATTACATGCCGGTGTTCTCGCGGCTGGGCGCGTACGACCCGGCGCTGCTCGACGCGGCGGCGTGGGCGCACTCGGCCCGTCAGCCGCGGCTGCTGGTGGAGACGTGGGCGCACGAGGCGAGCCTGCTGCCGATCGAGGACTGGCCGCTGATCCGCTCGGGCGCGAAGCGCGACGGCTGGTGGCGGCACTACGGCCCGCTGATCGAGAAGTCGCCGGGGCTGGTCGACGAGATCCTGTCGGTGGTCAAGGAGCTGGGCCCGATCGGCGCGGGCGGCATCGAGCGCGCGGTGGAGGCGGACGCCCAGCGGCGCGGGCCGGGGTCGTGGTGGGAGCGGTCGGAGGTCAAGCGCGTCTGCGAGTACCTGTTCGGCATCGGCCAGCTGACCACGGGCACGCGCAAGTCGTTCGAACGCCTCTACGACTTGACGGAACGGGTGATCCCGCCGGAGATCCTTTCGCAGTCGGTCTCGGCGGAGGAGGGCGCGCGCGGGCTGATCGAGCGTTCGGCGCGCGCACTGGGCGTGGCGACGGAGACGGACCTGCGCGACTACTACCGCCTCGGCCCGGCCCCGGCGCGCCAGGCGGTGGCCGAGCTGGTGGAGTCGGGAGTCCTGGAGCCCCTGGCGGTCCACGGCTGGAAGGCGACGGCCTACCGCCACACGGCGGCGCGCACCCCCCGGACGGTGACGGGCCGGGCACTGCTGTGCCCGTTCGACCCGCTGATCTGGGAACGTGCCCGCACCGAACGGCTCTTCGGGTTCCACTACCGGATCGAGATCTACGTCCCGGAGCCGAAGCGGGTGTACGGGTACTACGTGTTCCCGTTCCTGCTGGACGGATCGCTGGTGGCCCGGGTCGACCTGAAGTCCGACCGCGCGGCCGGCGTCCTGCGGGTCCAGGGCGCGTTCGCGGAGGACGGCGTGGACGTGGCGCGGGTGCTGCCGGAGCTGGCGGCGGAGCTGAAGCACATGGCGGAGTGGCTCGGTTTGTCGGGCGTGACGGTCGGCGCCCGGGGCGATCTGGCGCGGCCGCTGGCGAAGCTCGTGCGCTGAGGCCGGCGGTGTCGCGAATGACTCATTCGGGACGTGGGAGGTCCCCAATGACTCATTCGCGACACTCGCACCGGCGCTGCCCGCTCACTCGACCTCGCCACTGGCCGGACCGCCGGTCGGGCCGGGCCCCACGCCCGTCACGGGCACCAGCGTGGTCGGGGCGATCCGCGGCGCGTGCGTACACGGCTGCGGGAAGAGCCGCGAACCGGCCACCGCGCCGGCCAGCGCCGTCGCCGCGAGCGCCGCCGCCAGCCGGGCCCGTCCGCGCCGCCGCGAGGCGCGGGCCGCGCGGACCAGGCCCGGCAGCAAGGCCGGTGGCGACCGCACCGGCTCTAGCAGCTCCGCCGTCGTCTCGCGAGGCACCGCCGACAGGAGCCCCGGCATCCCGGCGAACGACGCGACCGCCGCCGCGCAGGAAAAACAGCCTTCGAGGTGCCGCTCGTACTCCCGGCGCTCGCCCGGGGACAGGGCGCCGAGGACGTAGGCGGCGTCCCAGTCCCGGTACGGATCGCTCAACGCCGGGTCAGCCCCCTCTCCTGCAGGGCCAGCCGCAGTGCGCGGAGGCCGTAGAACAGCCGTGAGCGCACCGTTCCCTCGGGCACCTCGAGCTCCGCGGCCAGCTCGGCGACCGACTGTCCCATGTAGTACGCGCGGACGATGACCGTGCGGTGGTCCTCGGTCAGCCGGCTCAGCACGTCGGTGATCACCCAGGCGTCCAGCGCCGAGTCGATCGGGTCCGTGCGCGACTCGTCCGGCAGCGCCGTCGAGCGCACCTCCCGGCGCGAACGCGCACTCCGCCGCTCGTCGATCACGACGTTCCGCGCCACCGTGAACAGCCACGCGCGCGACGCCGGCTCACCCTGTTCGAGGATCGCCGGGCTGTTCCACAGCCGCAGCAACGACTCCTGGACGACGTCCTGGGCGAGCTGGTCGTCCCCGGTCAGCCGTAGGGCGTACCGCCACAGCGCCGGGCCGTGCTCGTCGTGCAGCGCCTCCAGCAGCGCCGTGTGCGTTTCGTTGATGGCGCACCACCCCGGTCAGCGGCCGAACACCGGTTCGCGCTTGGCGAGGAACGCGCCGGTGCCTTCGCGCATGTCGGGACCGCTGAACGCCGAACGGAACGCCGCGAGCTCCAGCTCCAGGCCGGCTTCCACGGTCCGGCCGCGGCCGGCGTTCAGCGCGCCCTTCGCCAGCGCCACCGCGTCGCGGGAATTGCGGGACACCGCCGTGATCGTGGCGCGGGCGCCGTCGAGCATGGCTTCGCGGCTGTCGAACACTTCGTTGACGAGCCCGATCCGCTGCGCTTCCGCGGCGTCGAGGTGACGGCCGGTGTAGATCAGCTCGCGGGCGCGGCCGGGACCGACCTGCCGGGACAGCCGCACGCAGCCGCCGAACCCGGGGATCAGGCCGAGCAGCACCTCCGGCTGGCCGAACACCGCCTTGGGCGTCGCGTAGACGAAGTCGCACGCGAGCGCGAGTTCGCAGCCGCCGCCCAGCGCGTAGCCGTCCACGCAGGCGATCACCGGCACCGGCAGCGCCTCCAGAGCCCGGGTGACCTCCTGGCCCAGCGCACCGAACCGCGCGCCCTGCTCGGGATCCAGCGTCGCCATCTCGCGGATGTCGGCCCCCGCGACGAACGCCGGTCCCGGCGCGCCGGTGAGCGCGATCCCCGCCACCGCTGGGTTTTCGCCCAGCGAGCAGCACACCGCGAGCAGTTCGGTGAGCACTTGGGACGACAACGCGTTGCGCGCCCGCGGCCGGTCCACGGTCACGGTCGCGACGGGGGCCTGCAGGTCCACGGTGACGGTCGGGTCGGCCATGCTCTCTCCCTCACGAGTCCCAGATCGCGCCGAAGGCCGGAATCCCGCGGGCTTCCAGCTCCTCGACGACGTGCCACGTCGTCTTCTTGTTCGAAATGCAGATCACCGCTTCCGCGTCGAAGTCCCGGTGCGCGCTCAGGGCCAGCTCGACCAGGTCGGGTTTGCCGGCGCTGTCGGTGTCCCACACGACGGCGTCCGGCTGAACGGCGAGGATCTCGTCGACGAGCTCGTCGCCGTAGGTGCGCCGGGGATGCCGCGTCGACCACACCAGCCGTGCGGGCGTCTCCCCGGAGAGCAGGTGCGGCAGGCACGGGCCGATGCCGCTGCCGGTGGCCACCCAGACCACCCGGCGGAACAGCTTGTCGATGTTGCCCACGCCCGCCGTCGGGATGCCCTTGACCCACAGGTGCGTCGGCAGGTCGTCGATCAGCGCGCCGGTCCAGTCACCCGCCCGGGAGACGGTCAGCCGGAACCCGGCGCGCCCGGGCGCGGGCACGTTGGCGAAGGAATGCCACTCCAGCAAGGGATTCCGGCTCAGCGCCGTCGACGAGCCGGCGAACGGGGTCACGCCGTAGTCGAACGACAGCAGGGCCACGTGCGGCGACGGCCGCGTGATCCGCACCGGCACCCGTCGCAGCCGCAGCCACGGCAGCGCGACGCTCGTCACGACGACCAGCAGCACCCAGAACGGCCCGGAGCCGGCGAAATCCGGTCCCCCCAGCAGCACCGAGTGGACGGTGAACAGCACCAGCAGCGACCACCCGCCGAACCGGTGGGAGCGCTCGAACAGGTCGTGGCGCCGGGCGCGCAGCCGCGGCAGCGCGAGCACGACCATGACGGCGAGGACACCCGCGATCGCCCACGTCGTCACCAGCAGGGCCGCCGGGCCGCCGCGGACGGTGAGCACCCCGGTGAGCACGAGGAACCAGCCGGTGGCGCAGAGCGTGCCGCCGACGTGCAGCCCACCGAAGTGGTAGACCTTGCCCAGCGTCCAGCGCAGCCGCAGCGAACGCCGCGGCGAGGCGGCGGTGGCCAGCCGGAACAGCAGGTTGATCACGAGCTGCTGGCGGATCAGCACGGCGAGCGTGAGGTTCCCCAGCACCAGCCGGGCGAGGACGTCGGCGTCGAGCGGGCCGGCGGTGACCGCGAGGACGGCGTTGACCACGACCACCGCGGCGGCCAGCCGGTTGTGGTGCGTCCACGGCCGTCGCTTCAGCCGGGCCCGCACGGACCGCGAAGCGGGAGCGAGGGTCGACGTCATGCCACCGTCTCCGCCGGCTCGCGACTGTCCAAACGAGACAGCAAGGCCCGCCGGTCGACCTTGCCCCGCTCGGTCAGCGGCAGGCGGTCGACGGGGACGATCATCGCCGGCACGCAGTAGTACGGCAGCTCGGCTTCCACCGCGCGCCGGACGAGCCCGGGCTCGGCCGAAGCCGGGGTCACGAAGCCGGCGAGCCCGCCGTCGTAGAGCACGGTGGCCGCGCGTTCGCAGCCCGGCGCCCGCTCCAGCGCGGCGGTGACCGCGTCCAGTTCGACGCGGAAGCCGCGGACCTTGACCTGGTCGTCGGTCCGGCCGTGGTGCTCCAGCTGCCCGTCCGCGGTCCACCGCACGAGGTCCCGGGTGCGGAACATCCGGTGCGCGCCCCCGAGGAACGGGTCCGGGCGGTAGCGTTCGGCGGTGAGGGCCTCGTTGCCGGCGTACCCCGCGGTGACGCACGCGCCGCCGGCCCACATTTCGCCGACCTGCCCGATCGGGCACGGCGCCAGGTCGTCGCCGAGCACGTAGACCGTGGTGTTGGGTACCGGACGGCCGATGGTCAGGGTGCGCCGCGGGTCGTAGCGCTGGATCGTGTTCACGATCGTCACTTCGGTGGGGCCGCAGGCGTTGTGGAAGCTCGCCCGCCGCGCCCAGGCACGGGCCAGCTCGACCGGGCACCGCTCGCCCGCCACGGCGACGGTGCGCACCCGGCGGCAGGCGGCCGGGTCCACTGTGGACAGCACGCCCGGGGTGGCGATCACGACGTCGGCCTCGCGGGCGGTCTCTTCGATGTCCTTGCCGCGGATCACCAGGCAGCCGCCGTGGGCCAGCGTGCCGAGGATTTCCCAGGCCGCCATGTCGAAGGCGATGTTCAGCAACTGAGCGACGCGGTCGCCCGGCCGGATGCCGAGCGAGCCGGGCCGGGTGAGCAGGACGTTGCCGAGGTTTTCGTGGGTGACCTGCACGCCGTTGGGCCGCCCGGTCGTTCCCGACGTGAAGATCACCATCGCGGTGCCGCCGGCGGGCGGCCCGCCGAAGCGGTGGCCGCCGGAGTGCTCTTCGCCGATCGCGACGACCCGGCCGAGCCCCGCGGGGATCGCGGCGCGGTGCTCGCGCGTGGTGAGGACGACGTCGATGGCCGCGGTCTCCACGATGTGCTTCAGCTGGGCTGCGGGCGTGATCCGGATGTCCTGCGGCACATACGCCGCGCCCGCGCGGAGAACGGCGAGCAGGCCGACGACCATCGGGATCGACCGCGTGAGGAACAGTCCGACGTGCTGTCCGGGCCGTACGCCGAATCCGGCGAGTGCGGCGGCGAGTGCGGCCGACCGGCGATCGAGTTCGGCGTAGGTGAGGCATTCCCCCGAATGCTCGACGGCGAGCGCGTTCGGCCGAATGCGCGCTTGCGCGAGCACGGCTTCGTGAATTCCGCGGAACGGGACCCGGGCGGCTTCCCCGGTGCCGAACCGCTGGAACAGCACGCGATCGGCGGGGGACAGGCCCGGCAGCGAGGCGGGCCGGATCGTCGCGGTCACTCGGTCACCTTTCGCCAAGCCGACGCAGTCAACCGATGTGAACGAGACAGCCCCGCGATCCGTTCAAAGGTTTTGAGAGAAATTCGGATGTTGCGCTGCGTGCGTGAAAGGTACTCGGGTAAACGTTTATTTCGACGAATTCATCATTCGTTCGCCGGTATTCCGTGGGTGGCCCCTCTGGTATTTCGCGCGCACGCCGAACGGGGCCGTTCCCGGCACCCCCACCGGGAACGGCCCCTCTCTCCCCCTTACCCAGCCATGCCTTTCGGGGGCTCCGGGTGGCGGAGCCCCCGGCCCGGGCCGGAGGCCCGGTTGTCTCAGCCCGCCGCGCGCGTCACCACGGCGTTGCCGGTGCCCGTGCGGGCTCGGACCTTCAGCTTCACGCCGCCTTCCGGTGCGGTGTCGGCGACGTCCAGTTCGCTGGAGACGCGGCCGGCGCTGGAGGTCAGGTCGACCTCGGCGGCCGTCCCGCCGCGGATGCCGATCCGGACCTCGCCGGAACCGGTGATCAGGTCCAGCGAGCCCGACGCGGCGTCGGCCACCGAAAGGTCGCCGCTGCCGGTGCGGGCCATCACCTCGCCGGACACCGCGCCCAGCCAGACGTCGCCCGTGCCGGTGGCCAGCGTCGCGGACCCGGCGATCGACGACGCCTCGACGTGGCCGCTGCCGCTGCGCAGCTGCAGCCCGCCCAGTGTCGGGCCGAGCTTGACGCCGCCGCTGCCGGTGCGGATCGTGGCCGAGCCGTCGGCGCGGTCGAGCTTCACCTCGCCGGAGCCGGTGAGCAGGTCGACGCGGCCGGCCGAGCCGGTCACCGTCACGTCCGCCGCGCCGGCCCGCACCTCGACGTGCGACCCCGCCGGCGCGTGCACCTTCACCGCGAGCGCGACGTTGCGCAGCTGCCACGCCTTCGGGGCGCTCACGACCAGGCGGTTGCCGAGCTTCTCGATCCGGCTCTGCCGCACCGCCTCGGCGGGGGAGGCCGACGGGTCGACGCCCAGCTGGTCGCCGAAGCGCTCGCCGACCCAGGACAGCAGGCTGTTGACGCCCGCCACCCACGGCTGCTGCTCGCCCCGGTCGTGGCGCAGCTCGACGCGCGCGCCGGAGTCGTCTTCGAGGACGATCTCGACGCGGCCGATCGTCACGCTGACGTCGAGTTCCAGGGGGACGTCGGTCTCGAACTCGTCGATCCGGACCAGTTCGTCGTTTTCGCCGTCCGGCTCTCCGGCCGGTGTCGTCTGTTCTTCGCTCATCGTCTCGTCCCTCAGCCTTCGACCCAGCCGTGCAGGTGCGACCCGCCCCGGTCGTCCTTGCCCCGGTGGTGCTTCTGACTCCCGCCGCCGAGCGCGCCGTGCCCCAGAGCGCCCTGTACCGCCTGCGAGACGAACGTGTTCAGCGAGACGCCCTGGGCCGCGGCCGCGCGTTCGGCCTGGCCCTTGATCTGCTCGACCAGGCGCAGCGTGATGCGGGAGATGTCCCCGCCGTCGACCGGCGGTGGCGGCGGGGTGGTGTCACGTGGTGTCTCGCGTGACGTCGGCTCCTCCGCGGTGCCCGTGACGACGACGCGGACGTCACGGCCGTCGAGCCGCACGTCGACCACCTGGCCGGGTAACGCGGCCGTGACCTCGGCGGCGAGGTCGGCGAGGGCGTTCATCAGGGTCAGGCGGACGGCGGGCTCGAGCGCGGAGGACAGCAGTGCGGCCGCCCGCCGGGTGTGCTCGTCCCCGGCCGCGGCCGTGTTCGCGAGGTCCTCGCGAAGGTTGGCGATGTACGGGGTCAGATCCATGACACCACTATGACGTCATCAGTGACGTCAGTCAAGGAGCCGGTGATGTCACCTGTGTCGCCCGGGAGTGCGCGCCCGCACGCGGTTAGGCTGCGGGGAGCCGGAGAAGGAGTACTGACGTGGCCGAAACCGTGTCACCCAGGGTGCAGCTGATCGCGAAAACGGAGTTCTTCCCGCCCGAGGACGTGCCGTGGTCGACCGACGCCGACGGTGGCGAGGCGCTCGCCGAGTTCGCCGGCCGCGCCTGCTACCAGTCGTGGAAGAAGCCGAACCCCGCCACCGCGACCAACGCCGGCTACCTCGAGCACATCATCGACGTCGGCCACCTTTCGGTGCTGGAGCACGGATCGGTGACCTTCTACATCACCGGCATCTCCCGCTCGCTGACCCACGAGCTGATCCGGCACCGCCACTTCTCCTACTCGCAGCTCTCGCAGCGTTACGTCCCCGAGCGCGACGCCGAGTTCGTCGAGCCGGAGGTGATCGCGAACGACCCGGTGCTGCACGAGAAGTTCCTCGCCGCGAACCGGGCCAGCGTGGCCGCCTACACCGAGCTGCTGGCCGGGCTGGAGGAGAAGTTCGCCGACGTCCCGACCGCGACGCTGCGCCGCAAGCAGGCCCGCCAGGCCGCCCGCTCGGTACTTCCGAACGCGACCGAGACGCGCATCGTCGTCACCGGGAACTACCGGGCCTGGCGGCACTTCGTCGCGATGCGCGCCACCGAGCACGCCGACGTCGAGATCCGCGGGCTGGCCGTGGAATGCCTGCGGCAGCTGCAGAAGGCCGCGGCGAACGTGTTCGCCGACTTCACGATCTCGACGCTGCCCGACGGCACCGAGATCGCCACGAGCCCGAAGGTGCTGGAAGGCTGATGAAGCGACTCGCGATCGACGTCCGGCCCGGCGACTACGTCGTCGTGCGGCTGCCCGCGGACGCCGCGGTGCCCGCCGAGCTCTTCGAGCCCGGCGAAGCCTTCGTTTCGGTGACCCGGACGCCCGAGGAGCTGTCCGTCATCTGCCCGGCGGGCCGCGAACCCGCCGGCAGCACGGCCGCCGAGGACGGCTGGCGGCTGCTGTCGGTCCGCGGGCCGCTGGAGTTCACGCTCACCGGCATCATCGCCGCGCTGGCCTCCGAGCTGGCCGCGGCCGGGGTCGCGCTGTTCTCGATGTCGACGTTCGACACCGACCACATCCTGGTCCGCGCCGCCGATCTCGACCACGCGGTCAAGGCCCTGCGCGAATCCGGCCACGAGGTCGCCCACCCCTGAGCCGAGGTCCGTGAAGGCCTCCTTCCCGGCTCTTATGGCCGGGAAGGAGGCCTTCACGGCTTTTCGGGGTACCCGGGGGCGAGGGTGGGAGCCGTCACCCTTGAAAAGCAAAGTTCGGCACGCCTAAACTTCGGTTTAGGGTCCCCGACACCGGCGAGAGGCAGGCGGCATGGCTGTGACCGAGGCTGTCCGGCCGAGACTCGCGACGCGCCTGCGCGCCGGGTCGGCCCTGCTCGGCCCGGCCTTTGTGGCCGCGATCGCCTACGTCGACCCCGGGAACGTCGCCTCCAACATCAGCGCCGGCGCCCGCTACGGCTACCTGCTGGTCTGGGTGATCGTCGCGGCGAACCTGATGGCCGTGCTCGTGCAGTACCTGTCGGCGAAGCTGGGCCTGGTCAGCGGCATGTCGCTGCCGGAGGCGCTGCGCGCCCGCCTGTCCCGGCCCGCGCGGCTGGCCTACTGGGCGCAGGCCGAGATCGTCGCCATCGCCACCGACCTGGCCGAGGTCGTCGGCGGCGCGATCGCGCTCAACCTGCTGTTCGACCTGCCGCTCATCGTCGGTGGCCTGATCACCGGCGCGGTTTCGCTGACGTTGCTGGCGATCCAGGACCGCGGCGGCCAGCGGACATTCGAGCGGGTCGTCACCGGGCTGCTGGCGGTGATCGCGATCGGCTTCCTGGCGAGTCTGTTCGTCGAACCGCCGTCGGCGTCGCAGACCCTCGGCGGCCTGGTGCCGAGGTTCGACGGCGCGGGCAGCGTGCTCATCGCGGCGGCGATGCTCGGCGCGACCGTCATGCCGCACGCGGTCTACCTGCACTCCGGCCTGGTCCGCGACCGCCACGGCCGCGCGGACGGCGCCCGGCGCCGCCGCCTGCTGCGCGCGACCCGCGCCGACGTCGGCCTGGCGATGCTGCTCGCCGGCGCGGTGAACCTCGGCATGCTGCTGCTGGCCGCGACGAACCTCCAGGGCCAGGACGGCGTGGACAGCATCGAAGGCGCGCACGGCGCGGTCGCTTCGGCGCTCGGCCCGGGCATCGCGCTGCTGTTCGCGATCGGCCTGCTCGCCTCCGGCCTGGCCTCGACGTCGGTCGGCGCGTACGCGGGCGCGATGATCATGCAAGGCCTGCTGCTCAAGCGGATCCCGCTGGTCCTGCGCCGCCTGGTCACCCTGACGCCGGCGATCGTGGTGCTGGCGCTGGGCGCCGACCCGAGCGCGGCGCTGGTCGTCTCGCAGGTGGTGCTGTCGTTCGGGATCCCGTTCGCGCTGGTGCCGCTGATCAGGTTGACGGCGGACCGGACGCTGATGGGCGAGGACACGAACCACCGCGCGACGACGGTGGCGGCGGGTGTGGTCGCGGCGATCATCATCGCGCTGAACCTGGTCCTGATCTACCTCACTTTCGCCGGCTGACGTTACTTCTCCCCACCCGGAAACCCGCCGGGTCACGAATTTCGCGGAACCCGGAGCGTTCCGCGGCGGTCCGACTAGCATCTGCGCGACCGCCGCCAAAAGGAGCACCGTGACCGACGAACAGACCCGGCCCTACCCACCGCGGACGCCCGGCACGCCTGGTCAGCGCGTCGTCGCCGGCCGTTACCTCCTGCTCGGCGAGCTCGGCCGCGGCGGCATGGGTGTGGTGTGGCGGGCGCAGGACCAGGTCATCGGCCGCCCGGTCGCCGTCAAGGAACTGCGGCTGCCCGACGCCGAGTCCGCCGCCGTCTTCTCCGAACGCGCGCTGCGGGAGGTGCGCACCGGCGGGCGGCTCAACGATCCCGCGATCGTCACCGTCTACGACGTCGTCACCGACGGCGGCAGCACCTTCATCGTCATGGAGCTGGTCGAAGCGCCGTCGCTGGCCGACCTCGTCCGGCAGCGCGGCCCGATGCCCGCGCCGCAGGCCGCGCAGCTGGGGGAGCGGGTGCTCACCGCGCTGCAGGCCGCGCACGCCGCCGGGATCGTCCACCGGGACGTCAAGCCGGCGAACATCCTCGTCGCGCCGGACGGCCGCGTGAAGCTCACCGACTTCGGCATCGCCCACGCCGTCGACGACCCGCGCCTGACCACCAGCGGCATGATCGTCGGCTCACCCGCGTTCATGGCGCCCGAGCGCGTCGAAGGGCGCGAAGCGCTGCCGGCGTCCGACCTGTGGTCCCTCGGCGCGACGCTGTTCTTCGCCGTCGAAGGCACCATCCCGTTCGAGCGCGCGACCACCGCCGCGACGCTGCACGCGATCATGACCGAGATCCCGTACCTCACGCGCGGCCAGGGCCCGCTCGCCGCGGTCATCCTCGGCCTGCTCGTGGCCAACCCGGACGCGCGGCTGTCCGCGGCCCAGGCGCAGAACCTGCTGACCACGGCGCAGGGCATGCGGCCCACCCCGCCGGGCGGCACCGCGATGCTCCTCCCGTCCGGCGGCCCGGCGCCCGCGCCCGCGAAGAACCACCGCGCGCTCTGGGTCACGGCCGCCGCGGTGCTCGTGGCCGGCGCCCTCGTCGGCGGCTTCTTCGCGGGCAAGGCGGTCGGCGGCCCGGACGCCGACCCGCAGAAGCTCCCGGCCGCCACGTTCGGGATCGGCGGGCAGATGCGGGTCGACGTCAGCGGGGGATACCGCTGCTTCAACGCGTCGGTCCAGGACGGCGGCGTCATGAGCGGCGCCAACGACGGCGACTGCAAGGAGAGCCACACCCTCGAGGTCTACGACGGCGGCGACGTCATCGACCTCGCGAGCTGGTCCGACAGCGACGCACAGATCGCCGCCTACCCGGGCCTGGCCGGCGTCACGGCGGTCGCCGAGGCCCGGTGCGCGACCTCGTTCCACTCCTCGATCGTCCCCGAGGCCAAGCGCGAAGGCCTCAAGTACCGGGCGCTCGTCCCGACCCAGGAGGAGTGGCAGAGCGTGCCCGACGACCCCGACAGCCACCACCCCACCCGGGCGTTCTTCTGCGTGCTGACCAAGGCCGACGGCGGGCCCATCTCGGCCCCGATCACGACCAAGGTCAAGTAGAAGTTCCGCGACGAGCGGCCGGGGCCGGGAAATCCTCCTGGTGACCAGGTCGGCGCGGTTTTCGCCGGACCGGCGGGGTACCGTCTCCCCATGTCCAACCCACCTACCGCAGCGCCCGGACGGCCGTTCGGGCGCGTGCTCACCGCGATGGCCACCCCGTTCGACGCCGACGGCGCGCTGGACCTGAAGCGGGCGCAGGAGCTGGCCGGGCACCTCGTGGAGCTGGGCAACGACGGCCTCGTGGTCAACGGCACCACCGGCGAGAGCCCGACCACGAGCGACGCGGAGAAGCAGGACCTGATCCGCGCCGTGGTCGAGGCCGTCGGCGACCGCGCGACCGTCGTGGCCGGCGCGGGCACCAACAACACCGCCCACAGCGTCGAGCAGGCGAAACAGGCCGAAGAAGCCGGCGCGCACGGCCTGCTGGTCGTCACCCCGTACTACTCGCGGCCCAGCCAGGCCGGGCTGTACGCGCACTTCACCACCGTCGCCGACAGCACCGGCCTGCCGGTGCTGCTCTACGACATCCCGCCGCGCTCGGTCGTCCCGATCGAGGTCGACACGCTGCTGCGGCTGGCCGAGCACCCCCGGATCGTCGCGGTCAAGGACGCCAAGGGCGACCTGATCGCCGGCTCAGAGGTCATCGCCAACACCCACCTCGCCTACTACTCCGGCGACGACGGCCTGAACCTGCCGTGGATCTCGGTCGGCGGGGTCGGCGTGGTGAGTGTGATCGGTCACGTCGTCGCGGGCCGGATCCGCGCGATGATCGACGCCTACGAGAACGGCGACACCTCCACCGCGCGCACCAACCACCGCGGCATGCTGCCCGTGCTGCGCGCGATGTCGCGGGTCGGCGGGGTCGCCTTCAGCAAGGCGGCGCTGCGGCTGCGCGGCTTCGACATCGGCGACCCGCGGCTGCCGATCGTCGCGCCGACCGCCGAGCAGACGGCCCTGATCGCCGCCGATCTTGCCCAGGGCGGCGTGCCGCTGGGCGACACGGCGGCCCAGGACTGGCATGGTGAGCGGGTGGCACAAGCAGATTCGCGAGCGGCCTACGTCGCGCCGACCTCGCACACCAGCGTTGGGACCCTGCCTCGGTGAGCTCACTTCCCCCTGGTCCAGGTCCCACGAACGCCCCGCCCGAACTGCCCGAGGGGGCCCTGCGCGTCGTCGCGCTGGGCGGCATCGGCGAGGTCGGGCGCAACATGACCGTCTTCGAGTTCGGCGGACGGCTGCTCATCGTCGACTGCGGGGTGCTCTTCCCCGAGGACGACCAGCCCGGCGTCGACCTGATCCTGCCCGACTTCCGCGCGATCGAGGACCGCCTCGACGACATCGACGGCCTGGTGCTCACCCACGGGCACGAGGACCACATCGGTGCCGTCCCGTTCCTCCTGCGCCTGCGGCCTGACCTGCCGATCTACGGCTCGAAGTTCACCAACGCCCTGCTCGCGGCCAAGGCCAAGGAGCACCGGCAGCGGCCGAACCTGATCACCGTCCGCGAGGGCGAGCGCCGCGACGTCGGCGTGTTCAACCTCGAGTTCTTCGCGGTCAACCACTCCATCCCGGACGCGCTCGCGGTGGCGATCCGCACCCCGGCGGGCGTGGTGCTGCACACCGGCGACATCAAGCTCGACCAGCTCCCGCTGGACGGGCGCCTGACCGACCTGGCCGGCTTCTCCCGGCTCGGCGACGAGGGCGTCGACCTGTTCTGCGTCGACTCGACCAACGCCGAGGTGCCCGGGTTCGTCATGCCCGAGCGCGACATCGGCCCGGTGCTCGACGACGTCGTGCGCAAGGTCGACCAGCGCGTGATCGTGGCCTGCTTCGCCAGCCACGTCCACCGCGTCCAGCAGGTCCTCGACGCCGCCGAGCGGCACGGCCGCCGGATCGCGTTCGTCGGCCGGTCGATGGTCCGGAACATGGGGATCGCGGCCGAGCTGGGCCTGCTGAACGTCCCGGACGGCCTGCTGGTCGACCTCGACCAGGCGAGCAACCTCCCGGAGAGCAAGGTCCTGTTCGTCTCGACGGGTTCGCAGGGCGAGCCGCTCTCGGCGCTGTCGCGGATGGCGCGCGGCGAGCACCGGCAGATCTCGATCCGCGCGGGCGACACCGTCGTGCTGGCCAGCTCGATGATCCCGGGCAACGAGACAGCGGTGTTCGGCGTGGTCAACGGCCTGACCCGGCTCGGCGCGAACGTCGTCCACCAGGGCAACGCCAAGGTGCACGTGTCCGGCCACGCGTCGGCGGGGGAGCTGCTCTACCTGTACAACGCGGTGCGCCCGAGCAACGTCATGCCGGTGCACGGCGAGTGGAAGCACCTGCGTGCCAACGGCGAGCTGGCGATCCGCACCGGCGTCGCCCCGGAGAACGTGGTCATCGCCGAGGACGGCGTGGTCGTGGATCTCGTGGACGGCAAGGCGTCCCGCACCGGCCGCGTCGAGGTCGGCCACGTGTACGTCGACGGCCTTTCGGTCGGCGACGTCGGCGAGTCGACGCTGTCGGACCGGCTGGTCCTCGGCGAGGGCGGGTTCATCGCGATCACGGTCGCGGTGGACTCCAGCACCGGCCGCGCGGTCAGCAGCCCCACGGTGTCCGGCCGCGGCTTCTCCGACGACCCGAAGGCGCTCGACGCCGTCGTGCCGCTGGTGGAGATGGAGCTGGCGCGCACGGAAGCCGAGGGCATCACGGACACCCACCGGATCGCGCAGGCGGTCCGCCGGGTGGTCGGCCGCTGGGTGGCCGACACCTACCGCCGCCGCCCGATGATCGTCCCGACGGTCATCCCGGTCTGAGTTCGTTCACGCGGAACGCCTTCGCCGCCCCCTGGCCGGCGAAGGCGTTCCGCGTTTTCAATGCGTCACCTTGGCCAGCAGCAGCGCGAAGGCCACGGTGACGGTCTGGCGGAGCAGGGCCCGGCGTGCCCTGCGCTGTTCCCCTCGGGTCGGTTTCATGCCGTCCAGTGTTTCGCCGCTCGCGATCGGGGACATCCCGCTGCGGGTGGGGCCGTATCCCTCCCGGGGATGAGGTCGCGCGGTCCTGTTACGCCGTCTGGGCCACGACCGTCCGGTTTGGTGAGCGCTAACCTTGATCCCCACCCGCCTCGGCAAGAGAGGCCGCGCCGATGGGACGTCACTCGCCGGACGGACGGCGCCGGCTGCTCGTACCCGTCCTGGCGACCGGGCTCGTCGTCGTCCTCGGCGCCGCGGCGTGGGTGACGGTGTCGGCCGTGCGGTCCCGGCCGGCGTGCGAGCACCCCGCGACAGTCCTCGTCACCGCGTCCGCGGACATCGCGCCCGCGCTGTCGCTCGTCGCGCGCGGTCTGGACCTGAAGTGCGGCAGCGTCGAAGTCCAGGCGCGGGAAGCGACGTCGGCGGCCGAGCGGCTCGCGCTGTCCGACGGCAGCCCGCGGCCGCAGGTCTGGGTGCCGGACTCCACGCTCGCGCTGCGCCGCGCCCGCCAGCTCGGCGCCTCCGACGTCCCCGAGACCGGCTCGTCGGTGGCCAGCTCGCCGGTGGTGCTCGCCGTCGCCGCCGACGTCGCCAAGGGCCTCGGCTGGCCCGACCGCACGCTGACCTGGGCCGACGTCCTGGCCGCGCCGGGCGCCGTCCCGGGGATGCCCGACCCGGCCCGCGACGCGGTCGGCGCGGTGGCGCTGCTGGGTCTGCGGGACAGTGTCAAGGCGGCACCCGAGCCCTCGGCCGCGTACGTCGCGTTGCTGCGGCGGTTCTCGGCCAACACCCTCGGCGCGGAGACCGACCTGATGGCGCGGCTGCCCGGGCCGGGCACGGGCCCCGGCACGGCGGCGGTGACGGCGTTCCCCGCGTCGGAGAACTCCTTGCTGCGCCACAACATCGAGGACCGGACGTCACCGCTGGTCGCCGTCTACTCCACGGATGTGCCCCTGCTGGACTTCCCGTTCGCCGAACTGGGCGGCATCACGCCGCAGCAACGCCCGATCGTCGACGCGCTGCGGGAGGCGGTGCTCGGCGACGCGGGTGCCGACGCGATCGCCAAGACCGGGCTGCGCGCGGCGGGCGGGCAGGCGCTGCGCGAGCACGCCGACGACCCGAGGGTGACGTCGCCGGGCATCCGCACCGCGAGCCTGCCGGCCGCGCCCGTCGTGGACGAACTGCTCACCCAGTGGGCCGGGGTCAACCTGAGCGCGCGGGTGCAGGTGCTCGTCGACGTCTCCGGGTCGATGAACGCGCAGGTGCCCGGGACGGGGCTGAACCGGATGCAGGTGACGATGCAGGCCGCGGCGAAGGCGATGCACCTGTTCAAACCCGCGACCCAGCTGCGGATGCTGACGTTCTCGACCCGCCTCGACGGCGACAAGGACTACCGCGAGCTGCTGCCGATGGCGCCGGTCGCCCAGCACCTGGCGAGCGGCGCGCTGGACAAGCTGGCCGAGGTGAAGGCGACCCCGGACGGCGGAACCGGGCTCTACGACAGTGTTCTGGACACCTATCGCACGGCCCGCCGCGAATGGGAACCCGGCCGGCTCAACCTGGTGATCGTGATGACCGACGGCCACAACGACGACCCGCACGGCATCACGCGCGCGGACCTGCTGGCCGAGCTGGCGAAGCTGAACGACGCCCGCCGCCCGATCCCGCTGATCGGCGTCGGCATCGGCCCGGACGCGGACAAGGCCGAGCTGGACCAGATGACCGCGGCCACCGGCGGCCAGGCCTTCATCGCCCCCGACCCGGCCAAGATCACCGACGTCTTTTTCGGGGCCCTGTCCCGAATAGCCGGCAGCCCGTGATCCGAGAGCCGACACGCGTGATCAGCGGGTCGACACGCGTGACTGGAGCGACGACGCGGCCCGGCTGCGCCGTGTCGTCCCTTCAATCACGCGTGTCGACCCTTCGATCACGCGTGTCGACCGTTGCTTCACGGTCGGATCGGCGGCGGATGAGGGCGTAGACGGCCAGGATCACCGCCAGGCTGATCAGGCTGAGGTAGAGCTGGGACCGCGCGTCGGCGTCGACGAACAGCATCGACGCCACCACGACCAGGGTCAGGACCAACGTGACCCAGCTCAGCCACGGGTATCCCCACATCCGGAGCTTCAGCCGGTCCGGGTCCGTCGCCTCGAGACGGCGGCGCATCCGGATCTGCGAGCCGCAGATGATCGCGTAGACGAACAGCGCCACCGCGCCCGCCGAGTTGATGATGAAGTAGAAGATCTTGTCCGGCGACACGTAGCTCATCACCACCGCCACGTACCCGACCGACGTCGACGCCAGGATCGCCTTCCACGGGACGCCGCGTGCGTTCGTGTCCGAGATCCAGCCCGGCGCCCACCCGTGCCGCCGCAACGCGAACAGCATCCGGGATGCCGTGTACAGCCCCGAATTGAGCACCGACAACGCCGCCGTGAGCACCACCGCCGACACGATGGTCGACGCCGCCGGGACGCCGAACCGGCTGAACGCCGCCGCGAACGGGCTCGTCTCGCTCGGGATCTCCCGCCACGGCGTGATCATCACCAGCAGCGCCACCGAGCCGACGTAGAACACGATCACCCGCCAGACGATCGTCGACGTCGCCTTGCGGACCGCCGTCTCCGGCTGGTCGGACTCGGCCGCCGCGATCGTCACGATCTCCGCGCCGAAGTAGGAGAAGATCACGATGACCACGCCGTGCACCACCGAGAAGGGGCCTTTCGCGACGAAGCCGTCGAGACCGATGTTGCCCATCGAGAAGTGCGCGCCCGGCCAGAGCCCGAGCACGAACAGCAGGCCCAGCACCAGGAACACGACGATCGTGGCGACCTTGATCGACGCCAGCCAGAACTCCGTCTCGCCGAACGAACGCGCCGACGCCAGGTTCGTCGCCGTCAGCAGCAGCATCAGCGCGAGCGAGAAGACCCATTGCGGCACACCGGGAATCCAGCCCTGCAGGATCTTCGCGCCGGCCACGGCCTCGAACGCGACCACGCCGACCCAGAAGTACCAGTACAGCCAGCCGATGGTGAAGCCCGCCCAGCCGCCGAGCGAGTCCCGTGCGTACTCCATGAACGAGCCCAGTGCCGGCGCGGCGGTCGCCATCTCGCCGAGCATCCGCATGACGAGCACGACGAGCAGCCCGCCGAGCGCGTAGGACAGCACGGCGGCCGGGCCGACGGTGTGGATCACCGCGCCGCTGCCGATGAAGAGGCTCGCGCCGATGATGCCGCCGAGGGCGATCATCCGGACGTGCCGCTGCCGCAGATCGGGCCGCAGCCCGGACTTCGTCGCCAAGGTGCTTCCTCCCCGGGTGAGCGTGGATCGCGGAAATTCTCCACCTGGGCGACGTCGGGTGCAGAATTTGCGCAATTTCAACCGGCGAGGATCTCCGACTTCCGCTGCACGATGTACGCCCCGGTCAGCAGGATCGCCGAGCCGAGCAACTGGAGCCAGGTGAGCTCCTCCCCGAGCAGCACCCAGGCCGTGACGGTGACGATCACCGGCTCGACCAGCCCGAGCACGCTCGCCACCGACGCGGGCAGGTGCCGCAGCGACGAGATGCCGCAGGCGTACGCGAGCACCGTCGCGACCAGCACCAGCAGGGTCAGCAGCAGCCAGACCGGCGGCTGCCAGGCGCCGAACGCGACCCGCGTGCCGAGGAGCCCGACCGGCCACGTCCACGGCGGCACGACGAGGCCGATCGCGACCGCGCCGATCAGCATGCCCCAGGTGACCAGCCCGAGGGGGTCGACGTCGGCCACCGCGCGTTCGCCGAGCAGGAAGTACGCCGCCGAGCACAGCGCCGCGCCGAGGGCGGCCAGCAGGCCGAGCCCGTCCAAGGTGACGCCTTGCCAGACCTGGGCGACCAGCGCGAGCCCCACCATGGCGAGCCCGATGCCGCCCCACACCGGGCGCGGCAGCCGGTGCCGCCGCACGAACCGCACCCACAGCGCGATGAGCACCGGCGAGACGAACTCCAGCAGGATGGCGATGCCGACCGGGATCCGTCCCGCGGCGACGAAGTAGAGCAGCTGGACGCCGGCGACGCCGAGCAGGCCGTAGCCGGCCAGCAGTGGCAGCTGGGCCCGGCGGACGCGCAGCTTCCGCGGTGCCACCAGCGCCACCCCGGCGAACAGCACGACCCCGGCCAGCGCGATCCGGATCGCGGCCACCTGCTCGGGGGTGATCCCGGCCGCCATCGCGGACTTGCCGAGCGTGCCGGACGTGCTGAAGAACAACGCGGCCAGCAGCACGAAGACGGTCCCGCGGCCGCGGTGGGCGGCCCGCGGCGGGGCGAGGACGGGCAGCTCGGTGGTCACCCTGGCGACTCTAGGGCGCACCGACGTCACCGCCGAACCGTTTTTTCCGGTTACTCGGCCCGGTTACTCCGGCTGGTTACTCGGCCTGCTTGAGGCCGGTCGCCACGTGCGTCGTGATGGTGGCCAGCCGCCGTCCCTGGACGCGCAACGCGCCGAGTGCGACGTCGTCCGGCGCCGCCGACTTGCGGGACACGAACGAGCCGCCGTACGGGTTGCCGGACTCCAGCAGGTGCGGGTCGGTGTAGCCGAGCGGCACCACGATCGCGCCCCAGTGGTAGAAGACGTTGTTGATCGCCAGCAGTGTCGACTCGAGCCCGCCGTGCAGGGTGGACGCCGTCGTGAACGACGTCGCGACCTTGTCCGCGAGCTTTCCCTTCGCCCACAGGCCACCGGTGCTGTCCAAAAAGGACTTGAGCTGGGCGGCCGGGCCGCCGAACCGGGTCGGGCTGCCCGCCGCGAGCCCGTCAGCCCACTCGAGGTCGCCGAGCGTGGCGAGTTCGTGGTGCGGGCCGGCGTCGATCCAGGCCTGCCACCGCGGGTTCTGCGCGATGGCGTCGGCGGGCACGGTTTCCGGCACGGTCCGCACCCGCACGTCGGCGCCGGTCTCGCGGGCGCCGGCGGCGAGCGACTCGGCGAGGGCGGCCGTGTTCCCGGTCGAGCTGTAGTAGACGACGAGTATCCGTGTGCTCACGTCCGCCGACTCTAGGGCTGCCGGACCGGGCGTCTCAGGATGCGGACGTGGGCTTCCAGGGGCTGACGGTGTCGGTGGGCCGCGTCGGGTCGTGGAAGCGCGGGCGGTCGAGTTCGTCGCGGCGCAGCGGGACGAGCCCGTCGGTGATCGCCTGCATGATCTTCGCGTGCGCGCGCACCCCGGCGCCCGGCCGCTCCGGCTCGACTTCGGACAGGTCGACGGGGTCGCCGAAGTGCACCTTGAACCGCGGCCGGCGCAGCGGCGCGCTGAGCCCGGAGCGGGCCAGCGGGACCAGGTCGGCCGGGCCGTTGACGGTCTCGGTGCCCCAGTAGACGGCCTCGTGCGCGCCCCACTGGCTGATCGGGATCACCGGCACCCCGGACGCCAGCGCCAGCCGCGCCGCGCCGGTCTTGCCGCGCTCCGGCCACAGGCCCGGGTCGTGGCTGATCCGGCCCTCGGGGTAGACGATGATCGGCTCGCGCGTGGTCTTCATCGCCTCGACGGCCTCGGCGAACTGCCCGACGGCGGTGCCGGCGTGCTTGCGGTCGACCCGCAGGTGCCCGCTGACCCGCAGCGCGGGGCCGATGACCGGCGCGTCCAAGATGCCGCCGGCCAGCATGAACCGCGGGTTGATGCCGATCCGCTTGCACGCCGCCATCAGCACGAACGCGTCGAACACGCCGATGTGGTTGGCGGCCATCAGCAGCGGCCGCCCCCGCAGCTGCGCGGGGACCCGGCCGGTGACGGTCAGCCGTCCCACCAGGTTCACCAGCCCGCGGTCGATGTTCAGCATGGTCCGCCAGATGGCGGGCGCCCGGCGGGCGGTGTTTTCGGAGTTCAGCGCGACCATGGGGCAGAGCATGGCAGACGCCGATTTCACCCGTTTGCGCACTGGCCGGATCGGTTCACCCGGATGGCCGCTCAACCCCGGATGTGAGGCAGAAGTTCACCGAGGGCCGAGAGTGGCGCGTGGGACGAACCGCCACGGCCGGTTACCGTAAACGGCATGGCTGGGTCGGCGACGAGGAAGAGAAGCACGGGAAGCGGCGCGAAGGGGGCGGCGGCGCGTAAGCCGCGTACACCCGCGAAGCCGCGTACGTCGTCCGCTCGCAAGCCCCCGCCCCGCGCTCGCCGCAAGACACCCGGGATCTTCGGCAAGGGCGTGCGCGGGACCTGGAACCTGCTGGCCAAGGGCCTGGGCACGCTGGCCCGCACGGTCGGCCGCACCCGCGAGCTCGAGCCGGAACACCGCCGCGACGGCCTCGCGCTCGGGCTGATCGCCCTGGCCATCGTCGCGGCAGTCGGCGTCTGGTGGCGGGCGGCCGGCCCGATCGGCGCCGGGGTGGAGATCGCGACCCGGACCGTCCTCGGCGCCGGGGCCGTCACGCTGCCGCTGGTGCTGGTCGTCGTCGCCGTCGCGCTGATGCGGTCCGAGCCGCACCCGGAGACGCGGCCGCGGATGGTGGTCGGCACGATCATGGTCGTCCTGTCGGTGCTCGGGATGCTGCACATCTTCACCGCGCTGCCGGAGACCAACGACGGCCGGATGTACGCCGGCGGCATCGTCGGCGCCTTCTCCGGCGGCCTGCTCACCATGGGCGTCACCACCTGGGTCGCCGTGCCGCTGCTGATCCTCGCGCTCTTCTTCGGCGTGCTGGTGTTCACCGGCACGCCGGTCCGCGAAATCCCGAACCGGCTGCGGAACTGGGGCCTCGACGAGGAGGAGATCGCCGAGGCCGAGAGCCAGCGTTCGGGGTTCGCCACCGACGAAGAGAAGGTCACCGACGCCGACCCGAAGTCCGCGCGCCTGCGCAAGCCGTCGCGGCGCCGCCAGGCCAGCGAAGCCACCGCCGAGCAGCTGGACCTCGACGCGATGCTGGCCGAGGCGCCGACGCCGATCAAGCCGCCCAAGGCCGCGCCCAAGCCGGTCGAGGTGCCGGAGAAGAAGCCGAAGAAGGCCCCGGAACCGCCGCTGGCGGTCACCCGCACGGTCGAGGGCGACTACCAGCTCCCGCCGCCGGACCTGCTGAAGCTCGGCGACGCGCCGAAGTCCCGCAGCAAGGCCAACGACGCCATGATCGAGGCGATCACCGGCGTGCTGGAGCAGTTCAACGTCGACGCGCAGGTCACCGGCTTCACCCGCGGCCCGACGGTCACGCGCTACGAGGTCGAGCTCGGCCCGGGCGTGAAGGTCGAGAAGATCACCGCGCTGACCAAGAACATCGCCTACGCGGTGGCCACCGACAACGTCCGCCTGCTGGCGCCGATCCCGGGCAAGTCCGCGGTCGGCATCGAGGTGCCGAACTCCGACCGCGAGATGGTCCGCCTGGGTGACGTCCTGCGCGCGCCGTCCACGGTCAAGGACAACCACCCGATGGTGATCGGCCTCGGCAAGGACATCGAGGGCCACTTCGTCACCGCGAACCTGACGAAGATGCCGCACCTGCTGGTCGCCGGTTCCACCGGTTCCGGTAAGTCGAGCTTCGTCAACTCGATGCTGGTGTCGCTGCTCGCGCGCTCGACGCCGGACGAGTGCCGGATGATCCTGATCGACCCGAAGATGGTCGAGCTGACGCCGTACGAGGGCATCCCGCACCTGATCACGCCCATCATCACCCAGCCGAAGAAGGCCGCCGCCGCGCTGGCCTGGCTGGTGGAGGAGATGGAGCAGCGCTACCAGGACATGCAGGTCAACAAGGTCCGGCACATCGACGACTACAACAAGAAGGTGCGTTCGGGCGAGATCACCGCGCCGCCGGGGTCCGAGCGCGAGTACCGGCCGTACCCGTACATCATGGCGATCGTCGACGAGCTCGCCGACCTGATGATGACCGCCCCCCGCGACGTCGAGGACGCGATCGTCCGCATCACCCAGAAGGCCCGTGCGGCGGGGATCCACCTGGTCCTGGCGACACAGCGGCCATCGGTCGACGTGGTCACCGGTCTGATCAAGACCAACGTGCCTTCGCGGCTCGCGTTCGCGACGTCGTCGCTGACCGACTCGCGGGTCATCCTGGACCAGCCGGGCGCGGAGAAGCTGATCGGCATGGGCGACGCGCTCTACCTGCCGATGGGCGCCGGCAAGCCGGTCCGCATCCAGGGCGCGTTCGTCGGCGACGAAGAGATCGCGGCGGTCGTCAACTACGCGAAGGAGCAGGCGCAGCCGGAGTACCAGGACGGCGTCACGGCCCAGAAGGCGGGCGAGAAGAAGGAGATCGACCCGGACATCGGCGACGACCTCGACGTCCTGCTGCAGGCGGCGGAGCTGATCGTGACCTCCCAGTTCGGTTCGACATCGATGCTGCAGCGCAAGCTGCGGGTCGGCTTCGCCAAGGCCGGCCGCCTGATGGACCTGCTGGAGAGCCGTGGCGTGGTGGGCCCGTCGGAGGGTTCGAAGGCCCGGGACGTGCTGATCAAGCCGGAGGAGCTGGAGTCGGTCCTGTTCATGATCCGCGGCGGCGGCCCGGTCGACGTGGACGCGGGCGACGACGAGTAGCCACCCCTGGCTGATGCTTCGAGCTGTTCTGTGCGGTTTACTGGTATGGATCGGCTTGAAGCATCGCCAGGGAGGTGGTCACGTGCTCCGCAGCTTCCGGCTGGGCAATCATCGCTCGTTCCGTGACGAGCACGAGCTGCTGCTCATGCCCGCCCTGCCCGGTGATGCTCGGCCCGTGGTCCCGGTCGCGGCGATCTACGGCGCCAACGCGTCCGGCAAGTCGAACCTGCTTCACGGGCTCGCCTTCATGCAGCTGCTCGTTTGCGGAAGGTCGATGTCCGCTGCCGCCTTCGAGCCGTACAAGCTCGGGGCCGGACCGAGGCTCGGGTATTCGGTGTTCGTGGTGGAAGTCGTGGTGGACGGCGTTCCGTACACGTACGGCTTCCGGCTGACCGAGAACGCTGTGGCCGAAGAATGGCTGTACGCCTACCCGGCGAAGCGCAAGCGTCTCCTCTTCGAACGCTCCGGCGCAGAGCTCAAAGTGGGCGGCACGGTGGTGGATTCCAAGGCGAAGTTCGACGTGCTCGAGGAGCTCATCCGGCCCGACCGGCTCTTGCTCAGTGTCTGCGCCAGCCTCATGATCGGGCCGTTGATGCCCGTGTTCGAGTGGTTCGCGAGCGGGATGACGGTCCGGAAGCTGGGCACCCAGCTCCCTCAGCACGCCTTGGGGGACTTCGTCGGACGCTATCTGTCACGGAAACCGGAAAACCTGCCCCGGGTGGTCTCCCTGCTCGGAGCCGCTGACGTCGGAGTCGTCGACCTGGTCGTCGAGGGTGGCCGGGAGTCACCGGCCCTCCGCTCCGACCCGCGTTCACCGGAACGGGAGCTCAAGCTTCTGCACGGACCCGGCCGGGAGCCGTTCGACCTCCGGTGCGAATCGTCGGGCACGCTGAACTGGCTGGAGCTGCTTCCGCAGGTGCTGGACGCTGTCGACGGCGGAAAAGTGATGATCGTCGACGAGATCGATGCGAGTCTGCATCCGCTGTTGACGGCCCAGCTGGTGAAGATCTTCCGGGACCGGCAGACCAACCCGGGAGGCGCCCAGCTGATCTTCACCACCCATGACACGAGCCTGCTCGGCACGATGCTGGGTGACCAGGTCCTGGAGCGAGACGAGATCTGGTTCGTGGAGAAGGATGCGGAAGGGGCGAGCCAGCTCTACCCGCTCACCGACTTCAAACCGCGAAAGGACCAGAACACGGAACGCCGCTACCTGAACGGCAGTTACGGCGCCGTGCCCGTACTGGGCGACTTCCTGGCGGCGGTCGGCCGGGGATGACGCGACGGGAGAACAGCGGTCGAAGGCGTAGTGCCTTCCGGGAACCGAGATCGTGCCTTCTCGTCGTGTGCGGCGCGGAAGCAACCGAGCCGGCTTATCTCCAAGGCCTCAAACTGACGAGGCGGAATCCCGCCGTGACGATCAAGGTGAAGACGAAGGGGGCTGATCCTCACACGGTCGTTCGTTACGCGGCCGGGTTGCGGAACCAGGCCGGGGACAGTTACGACGAGGTCTGGTGCGTCGTCGACGTGGACGACTTCGACGTGGCGAAAGCCGTCACCACCGCCCGCAGGGCAGGGATCAGCCTGGCGATCTCCAACCCGTGCTTCGAGTACTGGCTCCTGCTCCACTTCGAGGCGTGCGCCGCGCCGTTGCCCTGCTATGCCGATGTGGCGAGGCGCCTTCGGCGGCACGTTCCCGAGTACGACAAGTCGGCGCTGCGATTCGCGGACTACGAGCAGGGCGTGGAAGGGGCTGTCGAGCGGGCGCAGGAGCTGGGCCACGCTCTCGCCACGGAACATGAGCACAACCCCGCTACGGGAGTCTGGGCCTTGGTCAAGAAGGTCCTCTGACCACATGCAACCCCGGGCCGGGGCTGTTCCGTCTTGACGGCGTGGACCTACAGCGATTCGTAGCCGGACTGTTCGCCTTCGCCGTCGTCACGGTGGGCGCCGGGAGCGCGGTCGCCTCCGGGCAGCCCGGGCCCGCCGCGCCGCCCGCGCCGGCCGAGGACACCGTGAGTGCTCCCGCCGGGCACGACGTCACCCTGCGCCTCGGGCAGGAAGCCGCCGTGCAGGGGAAGGACCTGACCGTGCGCTACCTGCGGGTCGTCGAAGACTCGCGGTGCCGGCCCGGCATGACGTGCGTCTGGCAGGGCGAGGCCACGCTGGCCTTCCTGCTGAAGGAGCCCGGCCGCGGCGAGAGCACCACGGCCGAGCTGCACAGCGGTCCGCGCACCGGCCCGCAGGCGACGTCGTTCGCCGCCAGCCGCGTCGAGCTGGTGTCCGTCAGCGAAGACGGCGGGGAGGCGACGGTCCGGATCAGGTGAGCGGCGTGCCCCAGTAGTCGAGGAAAGCCACTTCGGACAGCGGCGTGCGCGGCGCCGGCTTGAAGTCCGGCACCGTCGTGTACGCCACCGGCAGCAGCCCCGCCTGCGTGTGGCCCTCCGGGATGCCCAGGATTTCCGCCGCCTCCGCTTCCCGCGCCAGGTGGTAAGTCGTGAGCGTCGAACCCAGCCCGCGTGAACGCAGGGCCAGCTGGAGGTTCCACACCGCCGGGAAGATGCCGCCGTAGAAGGCTGCGTCGACCGCGTTGTCCCCGGCCGGGCGGCCGGCCAGCACCGGGATCACGAACACCGGGACCCGGTCGATCACTTCGAGAAGGTGCCGCCCGGACGCCAGCATCCGCGACGGCGCCGCGCTCGCCCGCTCCGCGAGGTAGGCCTCGCCGACCTCACGGAAGATCGCGCCGAGCCGGTTCTTCACGTCTTGGTCGCGCACCACGAGCCAGCGCCAGGCCTGGACGTTGCCCGGGGTCGGGGCCTGCAGCGCCAGGTTCAGGCACTCGTCCAGGACTTCGGGTTCCACCGGCCGCTCCAGATCGAGCTTCCGGCGGACCGCACGGGTCGTGCTGAGCAGGTGATCGATCTCCATGGTCCCCATCCTGGCCCGCGGGTCGCTCAGCCGCCGAACTTGCGGACCGCCTCGTAGTACGTCCAGGCCGTGCCCTTGCAGGCGAGGTTCGACCCGCAGACGCTCTTCAGGTCGGCGTAGAGGTTGTCGTCGATCTTCTTGCGGGCGGCCTCGGTGAACCGCCCCTGCTTCTTGTAGTTGCGGTAGCCGAAGTCGTGCCGGTGGCAGCCGGGCAGGAACTGGAACCCGAACGGCTTGTCCGGCGACCACGAGCAGCCGTCCGACGACCAGTCGAGCTGCCCGGGGTACGGCGCGGAGTTCCGGATCGTCTCGAACCCGGAGAGGGACGTCGAGAAGAGGTACTGGTCGGTCAGCGCCGGGATGTCGGCGGCCGCCGCGGTGCCGGTGCCCAGCAGGGCTCCCGCGCCGACGGACACGGCCACCGTCACGCCGGCCCCCAGGTTCCGCAGTGTCGTGCGCATTCGGTGTTCCCCCTGCCGGTCCGGTGGACGGGTGCCCGACCAGCATCCGGCCCGGAAGTGGCGCGCGTCACCGCCCGAAAGGAGGTTTTCACTCAGAGTTCGAGCAGCATGCGGGAATTTCCCAGGGTGTTCGGCTTGACGTAGGGCAGGTCGAGGAACTCCGCGACGCCGGTGTCGTGCGAGCGCCGCATCTCCTCGTAGACCTCGTGCGACACCGGGGTGCCGTCGATCTCCACGAACCCGTGCCCGGCGAAGAAGCTCGTCTCGAAGGTCAGCACGAACAGCCGTTTGAGACCCAGCTCACGCGCCTCGTCGACCAGCCGGGCGACCAGCACCCGCCCGACCCCCTGGCCGCGGACGGCCTTGTCGACCACGACGGTGCGCAGCTCGGCGATGTCCTCCCACAGCACGTGCAGCGCGGCCGCGCCGACGACGTCGTCACCCACTTCGGCGACCCAGAACTCCTGGACGTCCTCGTACAGCGTGACCAGGTCCTTCTCCAGCAGGACGCGGCCGGCGTCCGAGTCGACCAGGGTCTTGATCTTGCGGACGTCGGCGATCCGCGCGCGGCGGACGGTCGGGCGGGGCGAGGCGGACGGCACGATCGTCAACCCTGCCACATCGCTTGCCACGCGCGGTGACACCACCGGGCTACGCCGTCGTCGGGCCGCCCGGGCCCGGCGGCTACCCTGAACGTCGTGCCTTCCCCTGCCACGGACCCAGCCGCCACCCGACGCGTCTCCCTGCTGACCCTGGGCTGCGCCCGCAACGAGGTCGACTCGGAGGAGCTGGCGGGCCGGCTCGCGGCCGGCGGCTGGGAGCTGGCGGCCGACCCCGAGGACTCCGACGTCGTGGTGGTCAACACCTGCGGCTTCGTCGAGTCGGCCAAGAAGGACTCGGTCGACACGCTGCTCGCGGCGTCCGACACGGGCAAGAAGGTCGTCGCCGTCGGCTGCATGGCCGAGCGCTACGGGCACGAGCTCGCCGACAGCCTCCCCGAGGCCGACGCGGTGCTGGGCTTCGACCACTACGCCGACCTCTCCGCCCGGCTCGACGACGTCGTCGCCGGCCGCAAGATCGCCTCGCACACGCCGGGCGACCGCCGCAAGCTGCTGCCGATCAGCCCGGTCGAGCGGCCCGCCGCCGCGGAGACCGTCGAGGTCCCGGGGCACGCGCAGCACGGCTGGGGCCCGCGGGTGCTGCGCACGCGCCTCGACGACTCGCCGGTCGCCGCGCTGAAGATCGCCTCCGGCTGCGACCGGCGCTGCTCGTTCTGCGCGATCCCGTCGTTCCGCGGCTCGTTCGTCTCGCGGCAGCCCGACGAGGTCGTCGCCGAGGCGCTGTGGCTGGCCGAAAACGGCGTCAAGGAGCTGTTCCTGGTCAGCGAGAACTCGACGTCCTACGGCAAGGACTTCGGCCGCGACGGCGCCACCGCGCTGGAGCGGCTGCTGCCGCGGCTGGCGGAGATCGACGGCATCGAGCGCGTCCGCGTCTCCTACCTGCAGCCGGCCGAGACGCGCCCGCAGCTGGTCAAGGCCATCGCGACCACGCCGGGCGTCGCCGAGTACTTCGACCTGTCGTTCCAGCACTCCAGCGAGCAGGTGCTGCGCCGGATGCGCCGGTTCGGTTCGACGGACTCGTTCCTGGCGCTGTGCGAGCAGATCCGCGAGTACGCGCCCGAGGCGGGCATCCGGACGAACGTGATCGTCGGCTTCCCGGGCGAGACCGAGCACGACCTGAGCGAACTGGAGCGGTTCCTGACCGGCGCGCGCCTCGACGCCGTGGGTGTGTTCGGCTACTCCGACGAGGACGGCACCGAGGCCGAGACGTTCGACGGCAAGCTCTCCGCCGAGGAGGTCGCTTCGCGCGTCACCAGGATCTCGGCGCTGGTCGAGGAGCTGACCGCGCAGCGCGCCGAGGACCGGATCGGCACGTTCGTCGACGTCCTGGTGGAGCTGGACGACGACGGCGAGCTGACCGGGCGTGCGGCGCACCAGGCGCCGGAGGTCGACGGCGAGTGCGTCATCCTCGACGCGCCGGAAAAGACGCAGGTGGGTGACTTCCTGCGCTGCGAGGTCGTGGACTCGGCGGGCGTGGACCTGATCGTCCGCGCGGTACCGGACGCCGACCGGTGAGTGCGCTCCCCAGCGACGCCGCCGACGAGGGCCTGACGCACGGGGGGCCCGCGCAGGTCCCCGAGCCGACCCCGGTTCCGACGCTCAACGTCGCGAACCTGCTGACGCTGTCGCGGCTGGTCCTGGTGCCGCTGTTCGTCGTCGCGCTGTTCGTCGGCGACGGCCACGACACGACCTGGCGCGCGATCGCGACCGGGCTGTTCGCCATCGCCTCGGCCACCGACCAGCTCGACGGCTGGGTGGCCCGCAAGTACGGCCTGATCACCGACTTCGGCAAGATCGCCGACCCGATCGCGGACAAGGCGCTCACCGGCGCGGCGCTGGTCGGGCTGAGCGTGCTGGGCGAGCTGGGGTGGTGGGTCACGATCGTCATCGCGGTCCGCGAAATCGGCGTCACGCTGCTGCGCTTCTGGGTGATCCGCCACGGCGTGATCCCGGCCAGCCGCGGCGGCAAGGCGAAGACGATGGCCCAGATCGCGGCGATCGTGGCGTACCTGCTGCCGCTGCCGGCGGGCGCGGACCCGGTGCGGTGGTCGCTGATGGGGCTGGCGCTGGTGCTGACGGTGGTGACCGGGGTGGATTACCTGGTGCGGGCGGTGCGGCTGCGCGCGGCCGGGCGCCGGGTCACCGGGAGCTGAGGGTGGCCGAAACCCCCGCCGGAGCATCGCGAATGACTCATTCGGGACCTCCGGCGTCCGGAATGAGTCATTCGCGACCTTCGGGGGACGAGCAGGCCGCCGCCCTCATCGGCGCGTTGACCGCGCGGGGCGAGACCGTGGCCGCTGCCGAGTCGCTGACCGCGGGATTGGTCTGCGCGACCCTGGCACGCGTCCCCGGGGCGAGCGCGGCCCTGCGCGGCGGCTTCGTCGTCTACGCCACCGAGCTGAAGACCACCCTGGCCGGCGTCGACCCCGGCCTGCTGGCCGAGCACGGTGCCGTCCACCCCGAGGTCGCCGCGCAACTGGCCGAGGGGGCCCGGGACCGCTGCGGCGCCACCTGGGGTCTCGGGCTCACCGGCGTGGCCGGGCCGTCGGCCCAGGACGGCGTCGCTCCCGGCACCGTGCACGTCGGGCTCGCCGGGCCGGGAACACGTACCCTGCGTCTTTCGGGGGCTCGGGTGGCGGAGCCCCCGGCCCGAGGCGAAGCCTCGTTTGTCACAGTCCGTACCCTGGCCTTGGCCGGCGACCGCGACTTGATCAGGACCGAATCGGTCCTGGCGGCGTTTGCCCTGCTCGGGGAACATCTGGCGTGAAACACGCGTTCGCCCTTGGCGTACGTGCACACCAACTCCTGCGCCCAGGGCGCCGCTCTGGGTAACGTAGGGGGTACTTGTTCGGAAGGGAGGCGCGTGATGACCGTGCTGTTGCGTGAGGCGATCGGTGATCGGCTCCGTCATGCCCGCACCAACCAGCGTCGTACGCTGCGCGACATCTCCCGCGCCGCCAGGGTCAGCCTCGGCTACCTCTCGGAGGTGGAGCGGGGCCAGAAAGAGGCGTCGAGCGAGCTGCTCGCGTCGATCTGCCAGGCCCTGGACCTTCCGCTCGGCGAACTGCTGCACAACGTGGCGGCGGACGTTTCGGCCCTCGACAACGTCGAGGTCGCACCGGTCGACGAGCGGATCGTGGAAGGCGCGCCCCGGGAGAAGAGGGGCGCCGAGGCCTCGGCGGCCGGCATCGAAGGCGGTCGCCTGATGTCGGAGCTGATCGGGAACGACCTCGCCGACCTGCGGGTTTCCCCGGCGCCACGGATGAACACCACCCTGCGCACGACGATCGGCCAGCCCAAGCTGGCCTCGACCATAGCTGCGTAGGTCCAGCGCACACGACACGACGGCCCCGGGCACCGAGCCCGGGGCCGTCGGCGTCCCACACTGCCCGCCAGCCCCGATTTCGGCCGACGGCCCCGGGCAACCCGCCCGGGGCCGTCCGCGTTGTCTACGGGTAGTGATCGGGGGGATCCCTGAATTCGGCCGGGTCGCCTGGAACGGACGTGGCCGACCTGACACGATGGAACCCGACGCCGGGGTCGGTGCGTTGCACATGCAGCAGGGGAGCGACGCCCCACACCCCGAGACCTAGGCCCGTGGGACGCAAGAAGGCAGGCGGAGGAGATGGCCAACCCGTTCGTGAAGTTCTGGAAGTACATGATGGCGGCGTTCTCGTCGAAGATCGACGAGCACGCCGACCCGAAGGTACAGATCCAGCAGGCCATCGAGGAGGCGCAGCGCAACCACCAGGCGCTGACGCAGCAGGCCGCCTCCGTGATCGGCAACCAGCGGCAGCTGGAGATGAAGCTCAACCGGCAGCTCGGCGAAGTCGAGAAGCTGCAGGCGTCCACCCGGCAGGCGCTCGTCCTCGCGGACGAGGCCCGCAACAAGGGTGACGAGCAGAAGGCCGTCGAGTTCGAGAACGCCGCGGAGAGCTTCGCGACGCAGCTCGTCACGGCCGAGCAGAGCATCGAGGACCTCAAGACGCTGCACGACCAGTCGCTGCAGGCCGCGGCGCAGGCGAAGCAGGCCGTCGAGCGCAACTCGCAGATGCTGCAGCAGAAGCTCGCCGAGCGCACCAAGCTGCTCTCGCAGCTGGAGCAGGCGAAGATGCAGGAGCAGGTCTCCGCTTCGCTGAACCAGATGAGCCAGCTGGCCGCGCCGGGCAACACGCCGTCGCTGGAAGAGGTCCGCGACAAGATCGAGAAGCGCTACACCACGGCGCTGGGCCAGGCCGAGCTCGCCCAGAACTCGGTCCAGGGGCGCATGATGGAGGTCCAGGCCTCCACCACGCAGCTGGCCGGCCACTCGCGGCTCGAGCAGATCCGCGCGTCCATGCGCGGCGACTCGGTCGCGCAGGTGACCGATGGCGGCAAGACGGCGCCGGCGTCGACCAGCCAGGCCGACATCCAGCGCGAGATCCAGGCGCGGGTCCAGGCCGAGCAGGGCAAGAACCCGGCCTGACCCGGGCGATCCTTCGAAGGGGGCGAGCATGGGCCAGCAGGGCAGGCGCCGTGACTTCAGCGAGCTGAGCGCCAAGCTGGAGAAGCACATCGAGAAGCTGCCCGACTACGCCGTGCGCGCCCAGGAGAAGCTCCAGAAGGTGCAGAAGTACTTCCCGCCGGCCGATCCGGCCGGCGGGAAGCCCGCGCCCCCGCGTCCCAACCCGCTGCAGCGGCCGCCGGTGCGGCGGCCCGACATGTCGGCGACGCTGTCGTCGATGGCGAGCCAGGTCCCGGCGTTCGCCGAAGCCCGCGCGAAGTGGGACCGCTGGAACCACCCGGCCGCGAAACTGGAACGCCGCAAGCGCCGGACGTCGCGCGCGATGACGTTGTGGATCCTGCTGACGATCCTCTGCGGCGTCCTCACCGTGGCGGCCGGCATGGGCTGGATGAGCGCCACGGGCGCCGCGATGATGCCGCAGGCCATCATGGCGTTCGCCGGGGCCGTCGTGTTCGGCACGTTCGGCGTCCGGTCCGGGCTCAAGCTGCGTGAACTGAAGCGCACTCCCATCCCGTCGGCGCCGGCCGGTCCGCCGCCGCTGCCGCTCGCCGGTTCGGCGGCCCGCGAGCCGATGGAACGGCTCACCGAGTGCGAAGCCTCCCTGACCGAGCTGCTGCGCCAGCTTTCGGTGCCGTCCTCGGTCGGCACGACACCGGTTTCCGAGGTGTCCGTCGAGGACGCCCGGCAGACCGCGGCCGAAGCCGCGGCCGCGCTCCGCGGCCTGGCGGCCCGCATCCAGGCGATCGAACGCGGCCGCAACTCCGCGCCGGCCCGCGAGCAGGCGGCCCTGGACGCGGCGGTCGCCAAGCTCCGCGAGCAGCTCGACGACGGCCTCGAGGGCTACCGCGGCCTGGTCGCCGCGGCGGGCCACACGGTCGCGGCCTCGAGCGACGGCCTGGTGACGTCCAAGCAGGCCCTCACCGACGCCACCGACCGCCTGGCCGGCCTGGCCATGGCCCTCCGCGAACTCTCCTGACCCACCTCCCCGCGTGACCGGAAAGTCGACACGCGTGATCGAGGAGTCGACACGCGTGATTGAAGGGACGACACGCGGCGAAGCCCAGCCGCGCCGTGTCGACCTCCCCATCACGCGTGTCGACCCTCCAATCACGCGCGTCGACCCTTCCATCACGCGTGTTTCGGCTTCGGACGCGTCGCTTCCGGGCTCGATCACGCGGATTCGGGGTTCGCTGCGCCATCCGGATCTCAAACTCCGCCGTTCGGGTGCCGCCATCCGGCCCCTCCGGGTCTTCGTCACCCGGCGCGCGTGATCGTGCGTTTCACCCCGGCGTCGCCCCCTGTTCACCTCTTGGGGCCGAAACCCGCGCGTAATCGGAAACTGATGGCTACGGAAACGTCCGCGACCTAACGTTTCTGTCATGCATGCAGAGGTGTCACTCGCCGGGAGGCCCGCCGTGCACTGAGGTTCGCCGGCGCCGACCGTACACAGTGGACTTTCTCGACCCGCCGAGGAAAGGACGCCCCGTGAACACGCTCCCGCCGGATCCGGACCCCGTGCCGCCGACCCCGCCCACCGCCTCGCAACGCGTCATCGCGGCCTTCGAACGCATCACCGAGGCCAACCGCCCCGAACTCTGGACCACCCTCCGCGCCGTCGAAGACGTCCTCGTCGACGCGAAGGCCGTCGACGAACGCGTCAAGGCCGGGGAGGACCTGCCGCTGGCCGGCACGGTCCTCGCCACGGGGGACCTGATCGACGTCGCGAAGCAGCCGTCCGGCCGCCGCGTGCCGGAAACCAGCGCCACGGTCGTCACCCGGCTCACCTCCGCGGGTGCCGTCGTGCTCGGCAAGACCGGCACCGGCACGATCGCCTCGGCCTGGGACCGCACGAAGGTCGGCGGCGGCGGTGCGGCGGTCGCCGTCGCGCTCGGCATCGTCGACCTGGCACTGGGCACCGGGGGCGCGGTCCCGGCGGCGCTGAACGCCGTCGCCGCCGTGAAACCGACGCGCGGCCTGCTGCCCATGACGGGCGTCCACGCCTCCGACGGCGTCTCCGTGTACGCCGCCGGCCTGGTCGCCGCCCGCCGCGCCCTCGCCCTGGCGACCGGCCCCGACGGCGTCGACCCGGCCACGCGTACCTGGCCCGCCGACGTCCGCCTCGGCACGGGAGAGCATCCGCGGATCGCGTTCCCGGTGGACCTGCCCCTGGGCGAAGCGGCGAGCATCGCGTTCAGGAGCGTCCTCGCCCGCTTGCGGGCCGCGGGCGCCGTGCTCGAACCGGTCACCTGCTCCGCGCACGGACCCGAAGGGTACGACGCGCTCGTCGTGCCCACCGTGCCGGACCACCCCGGGATCACCGAAGCCCTGGCCGACCCGTCCGGCGTCGGGCACCGGCTGGCCTCCTGCACCGCCTTCGCGAACCTGCTCGACGTCGCCGCGGTCACCGTCCCGGTCCTGCCGGGCGACCGCCGCCCGTTCGGCGTCACGTTCCTGACGCGGGCGTTCGAGGACCAGATCGGCCTCGACCTCGCGACCGTCTGCACGGACGAGCCGATGACCCCGTACCCCGAGCCGGGCGAGGACGTCGTCGTGTTCGGCGCCCACCTGCGCGGCCAGCCGCTCAACGCCGTCCTCACCGGCCTCGGCGCCCGGTTCACCGGGCCGGTCCGGACCATCGAGGGCTACCGGATGGTGCTGCTGGGCACCGAGCCGCCGCAGCCGGGCGTGCTGCCGGGCGGTGCCAGTCTCGACGGCGAGCGCTGGCGGCTTTCCCCGGCCGCCTTCGAGCGGTTCGCCGCCACGCTCGAGGAGCCCTTCGTGCTGGACCGCGTCGAGCTGGACGACGGCACCGCGCCGTTGGCGATCCGCTGCTTCACCGCGGAGGGGCCCGGTCTGGACCGTTACGAATCCTGGCGCGGTTACGTGCGGTTCGCGTCTACCGCCGGGCCGCGAGACCCCGGCTGACGCGCCGCACCAGGCCCGGCCCGTGCAGCGCGAAGCCCGTGTAGAGCTGCACGAGTGACGCGCCGGCGTCGACGAGCCGGATCGCGTCGTCCGGGCCCATGATGCCGCCGACGCCGATGATCGGCAGGCTCCCGCCGGTCCGGTCGTGCACGAACCGCACGACCTCGGCCGCGCGGGTGGTCAGCGGCCGGCCGGACAGTCCTCCCGCCTGTCCGGCCAGGCCGCTTTCCGCGGCCGCGATGCCGTCGCGGGACAGGGTCGTGTTCGTGGCGATGATCCCGGCGACGCCGTGCTCGAGCGCGACCTCCAGCAGCTCGGCCAGTGCGTCGTCGGTCAGGTCGGGCGCGACCTTCACCAGCAGGGGTGTCGGCGAACCGCCGCCCAGCTCGGCCGACGTCGAACGCAGCTCCCCGAGCAGCTCGGCCAGCGCGGTGCGGTCCTGCAGCTGCCGCAGCCCGGGTGTGTTCGGCGAGCTGACGTTGATCGCGAAGTAGTCGGCGTACGGGTACAGCGCGCGCAGCGAGAACCGGTAGTCCTCGACGGCGTCTTCGAGCGGGGTCACCTTCGACTTGCCGATGCTGATCCCCAGCGGGACGCCCGGTTTCCCGTCACGGGCGAGTTTCGCCGCGAGGGCTTCGGCGCCGTCGTTGTTGAAGCCCATGCGGTTGATCACCGCGTCGCTGGCGGGCAGGCTGAACAGCCGGGGCTTCGGGTTGCCTGGCTGCGCCCGCCGCGTCACCGTGCCGACCTCGACGAAACCGAAGCCCAGCGCGGCCCACGCGGGCAGCGCGCGGCCGTTCTTGTCCATCCCGGCGGCCAGACCGACGCGGTTGGGGAACCGCAGGCCCAGCACGGTCACCGGGTCGTCGACGCGGAGCGCGCCGCCGACCGCCGGGGCGATCCTGCCGAGCCGCGACAGGACACCGATCGTGCGCTCGTGCACCAGCTCGGGGTCGTGGTAGGAGAGCCGGTACAGCGCCGGGCGGACGATCTTGTCGAAGAACACGCCCCTATGCTGCCAAACCACCCGGCAGGCGCTACCCGAGCGTCACTTTCACGTGAAAGTGACCACTAGTCGCGGTCCTTCCACTCGTCCTCGAGCATCGCGTAGATGAGCTCGTCGGTCCACTCGCCCTTGACGATCTCGTTCTCCTTGAGGTGCGCCTCCCGGCGCATGCCGAGGCGTTCCATCAGCGCGGCGGAGGCGGTGTTGCGGCCGTCGCACCGGCCGATGATGCGGTGCAGCCCCAGATCCTCGAAACCGAGCCGCAGCAGTTCGGTGGCCGCCTCGGCGGCCAGGCCCTTGCCGTGGTGGTCCGGGTGGAAGACGAACCCGATCTCGCCCTGCCGGTGCTCGCTGCTGAGCCACTCCAGGTTCAGGTCGCCGATGAGCTGTCCCGTCGCGGCCAGCTCGACCGCCACGGCCAGGAACTGCCCTTCCTTCGTCAACGTCGAGCTGTGCACCCGTTTCGCCAGTGCCGCGGCCGATTCGGCGCGGCTGCGCGGGCCCCAGTAGAGGTAGCGCGCGACGTCCGCGCGGGACTGGAAGGAGTTCAGCGCGTCGAGGTCGTCGGGCCTGAACGGGCGCAGGAGCAGCCGGGCCGTGGTGATCGGGTAGTCGGGCCTGAGCATGCGTCCAGGCTAGCGACCTTCAGCCGTCCGGGGGACAGAACACCGAAACGCTGATCGCCGGACGGTCGTCTTGCTACGCCGGGTGGCATGACCTGCACAGATGAGCGAGATAAAGGGACCCCCGGGGGTGCTCTCAAGCGCCGTCAAACGCCTGAGCCCGAGCCGGACTGGTGCTCGGGAACCCCGGGGGCACGGTGACTGCCTGGTATTCGCTATCAGGCACCACGTGGAGCAGGCGATGAGCCGAAGGTGGCTCGGTTGTATCGCTGCTCAAAGTCCTCCACGTGCCATCCGCTAGCGGACAGCCACCTCACGAGTCCTGTTGGAATACAACTTAGGACCACCTCCTTTCTCGTGTACTGCCACGCTAGGTGAAGTCCGCGGTGCCGTGCAACGTCATTTCACCGATCTCACTCCGCAGACCGGCTTTCCGCTGCTCGTGGAGGAAGGAGGCGTCGACGGCGTTCTGGGCGAGCCGGGCCAGCTCGGCCGCGGTGAGCCCGAGTGTCTCGGCGACGGCGACGTACTCGCCGGTGAGCGTGGTGCCGAACATCGGCGGGTCGTCGGTGTTGAGCGTCACCACGACGCCGTGGTCCAGCATCCGCCGCACCGGGTGCGCCGCGATGTCCGCGACCTGGCCGGTCCGCACGTTCGACGTCGGGCACGCTTCGAGCGGGATCCGGTGTGCCGCAAGGTGTTTCGAGCAGCACGGGGTCGGCCACGCAGCTGGTGCCGTGGCCGATCCGCTCGGCGCCGAGGTCGTGCAGCGCGGACCAGATGGTCGCCGGTCCGGTGGTCTCCCCGGCGTGCGGGACGCTGTGCAGCCCGGCTTCCCGCGCCCGCGTGAAGAACGGCTCGAACCGCGCCCGCCCGGCGCCCGGCTCCGGCCCGCCGAGCCCCAACGACACCAGGCCGTCAGGGCGTTCGCGCAGCGCGAACACGAGCGTCTCCTGCCCGGCCCGGACACCCTTCTCGCCCGGGATGTCGAAGCACCAGGCCAGTTCCACGCCCAGTTCGGCGGCGCGCGCCCGGCCGGTTTCGAGCCCGGTCAGCAGGTCGTCGCCGGACATGCCGTCGAGCAGGTGGTTGAAGGGCGTCACGGTGACTTCGGCGTAGCGGCAGTTGTGCGGGCGTGCGCGAACGCGCGCAGCGCCTGCCCGGTCAGGATTCCGGGCATGACGAAGCTCCCTGGGGGTTCGGGGAACGGTGACGGGCTCGTTCTCCTCAAACGCGCCTGCGGCTCAGGGAGCGAGGTCGCCGCGTTCGGTGTCGGCCCCGTAGAGCGGGAGCTTGAACGTCGTCACGCGCGCCGGCCTACTCCGGCGGGTACGGCCCGGCCTGGTCCTTCGGGCAGAACCACGTCGGCCGGCGCTGGACGTCGTGGCCCTGGGTGCCGACGAGGACCTTGCCGCCGCAGCGGAAGCAGCCCTGCCGGGTCCGCTCGTACACCCAGTTCTTCCGGTTGCGCTCGAGGTGGCCGGTGGTGCTCTGCTCGAAGCGCCCGGACGCGGCATTGGCCACCAGCAGCTTCCGGGCGAGCGCGACCGCGCGCGTGGCGTCCACTTCGGACACCGGTGTCCACGGCGTCACGCCGAGCAGGAAGGCGATCTCGCACTTGTAGAGGTTCCCCACGCCCGCCATCACGCGCTGGTCGAGCAGGGCGAGCCCGAGTTCGCGGGCCGGGTCCGCGGCGAGGGCCGCCGCCGCGCGCGCCGCGTGCTCGTCCGTCCACTGTGGATCGAGGAGGTCCGGTCCGAGGTGGGCGACGAGGTCGTGTTCCTTCGGTGTGGCCACGAGTTTGAGGTCGTGGACGCGGAACCCGATCACCTGGACGTCGGCCGCGGCCAGGATCACCCGGGCGTGGTGGGCGGGCCGCCGCCACTTCGCGCCCGCCGGGTAGACGTCCCACATGCCGTCCATCATCAGGTGCGAATGGAGGGTCAGCTCGCCGGAGAAGCGGGTGAACAGGTGCTTGCCGACCGTCCCGACGCCGAGCACCTCGCGCCCCGCGAGGTCCACAGTGGCCAGTTGCGGCACGCGGAACTCGCCACGCAGCAACGTCTTCCCGGCCAGTGCCCGGTCGAAGCGCTTGCCGACGAGGTAGACGGTGTCGCCTTCGGGCACGGCTCAGCTCGTGGTTTCGGGCACTTCGGCGGGCGCCTCGGGAGTCTCCGGCGCCGGGCCTTCGGGCCAGTCCGGGCCCTCGGCGTCCTCGCCGGCGATGCGGTGGCGGCCGGCCCGGTTGGAGCGCAGGATCTTCGCCAGCACCATGTTGAACGTCAGCGCGATCTCCTGCGCGCCGGGGGAGTGCCACTCGTGGATCGGGCTGCACGCGCCCTGCGCCTGCTGCACCGCCAGCCGGTCGGTGATCGCCGTCGGCATGACCAGCGAGCCGAAGTTCTCGCGCAGCTCGGCGATCCGGAACTGGTGCTCGTAGGAGCGCACCCGCAGCTTGTTCACCAGGACGCCGATCGGGCGCAGGTCCGGGTTCAGCTCCTTGCGGGTCTTCTCGATCGCCTCCAGGGCCCGCGACGCCCCGGCGACGGCGTACATCGTCGGCTCGGTGACGATGAGCGCGCTGTCCGCGGCGACCAGCGCCGACTTCGTCAGCCGGCCCAGCGACGGCGGGCAGTCCAGGATCACCAGCTCGTACGGCGTTTCGCGCAACGGCGTGCGGTGCAGCTCGTCCAGCGCGCGGGAGAAGTTCGCCAGCCGCTCGCTGTCGGCGTCCGGGTCGTTGAGCAGCTCCAGCTCTTCGGCGCCGACGAGGACGTCGACGTCCTCGCTCCAGACGCTCGGCGCGATCGCGCGTTCCAGCATCGCCCGGGTCGGGGTCTCGAGCACGTCCGCGAGGGTCGCGTCGGTGTAGGGCGGGTCGAGCGAGGTGGTGGCGTTGCCCTGCGGGTCGAGGTCGACCACGAGCGTCCGCGTGCCCCTACGCAAGGCGGCGGAGGCGATACCGAGAGCGACCGTCGTCTTGCCGACGCCTCCCTTGAGGCTGAGTACGGCGACCGTGTGCACGTTCACCAGCCTACGGGTGCGGGCGAAAGGCGCCGCCGGGCAAGGGCCGTTCACTCGAAGGGAGGAGGCCGGGAGGCGGGCGGGGGCGGGCACTACCCTGTGCGACATGAAGACGGAGACCGTGGCCGCCCGGGGTTCGGGTGCCGTCCGCCGGGTGCTCGAGGCCGAGATCGAGGCCGCCCGCGCCCGGGGCGCCGAGCACCCCCACGTCGTCGACGTGGGCGGCGGCAGCGGGGGCTGGGCGGTGCCGTTCGCGGCGGCCGGCTGCCGGGTGACGGTCGTGGAGCCGAGTCCGAACGCCCTGGCCACGCTGCAGCGGCGAGCCGAAGAGGTGGGCGTCTCCGGGCTGATCACGGTGATCGCGGACGACTCCGACGCGCTCGGCCGGCACGTCGAGGCCGGCTCGGCCGACCTCGTGCTGGCGCACGGGCTGCTCGAGATCGTCGACGACCCGGCCGCGGTGCTCGCGGCGCTGGCCACGGCGGTCGCGCCGGGTGGCGCGGTGTCGGTGCTGGTCGCGAACCGGCACGCGGCGGTGTTCCACCGCGCCCTGGCGGGCCGGGTCGACGAGGCGCGGCGGCTGCTCGAAAGCGCCGACGGGGTCGTCCCGGGCGACACGGTGCTGCGGCGCTTCTCCGCCTCCGGGCTCCGTGCCGATCTGGAGGCCGCCGGCCTCGAAGTGACGTCGCTGCAGGGCGACCGCGTGATCGCCGACCTGGTCACCGGCGACGTCCGGGACGACGAGCTGGCGGCGTTCGAGCGGGTCGCCGCGGGGACGCCGGTGCTGCGGGACATCGCCGGCCGGCTGCACGCGGTGGCGCGCCCGGCCTGAGCGGTGCCGCGACGCCATGAACGACTCGTTCAGGACGTCTGACGACAGGAACGAGTCGTTCAGGACGTCCGGGCGTCGTCCGGCACCGGTGATCCGGAATTGTCGGTGGTGGGCGGTAGCGTCCCCGGCGTGGGGCGAAATGCTGAGCTGCCGGGCGGGATGGGCCGGTTCCGGGTCCGGCCGGGGGAACCGCTGCCGGACGACACCGGGTGCGGGATGCTGCACGTCGACATGGACGCGTTCTTCGTGTCCGTCGAGCTGCGCACCCGGCCCGAGCTGGCCGACAAGCCGGTCGTCGTGTCCGGCGGCGGGCCGCGGGCGGTCGTGGCCGCCGCGAACTACCCGGCGCGGAAGTTCGGCGTGCGCTCGGCGATGCCGTTCTCGACGGCGAAGCGGCTGTGCCCGCACCTGATCAACATCCCGCCGACCCCGGGCCTCTACGGGTCGGTGTCCCGCGGGGTGATGGGCATCTTCCGCGAGCTGACGCCGCTGGTCGAACCCCTGAGCCTCGACGAGGCCTTCCTGGACGTCAGCGGCGCGTTGCGGCGCCTGGGCGCCACGCCGGCTTCGCTGGGCGCGGAGATCCGCTCGCGCGTCGCGGCCGAGCACGGGATCACCTGCTCGGTCGGCGTCGCGAAGGTCAAGTTCGTGGCCAAGCTCGCGTCGGGCATGGCGAAGCCGGACGGCATGGTCGTCGTGCCCGCGGCCGAAACCCTGGCGTTCCTGCACCCGCTGCCGGTGTCGGCGCTCTGGGGTGTCGGCGCGCGGACCGAGGAGCACCTGCGGCGCCTGGGCCTGGACACGATCGCCGACGTCGCCGCGTTCCCGCCCGAGCGGCTGAAGAAGTCGCTGGGGACGGCCGTCGGCGAGCACCTGTACCGGCTCGCGCACGGGATCGACGAGCGGTCGGTGGTGGTCGACTCGCCGGAGAAGTCGATCGGCGCCGAGCACACCTTCGACGTCGACCGGCACGACCGGGGCGAGCTGGGGCTGGAGCTGCTGCGGCTGGCCGAGCGGGTCGGCGCGACGCTGCGCGCGCGGGGCGTGCGCGGCCGGACCGTCTCGATCAAGGTCCGGTTCGCGGACTTCCGGACCATCACGCGGGCCCGGACGCTGGTTTCGGCCACCGACGTCGCGCGCGAGATCCACGCGGTCGCCGTGGCGTTGCTCACCGAGCACGCGCCGGCCGGCGCCGTTCGGCTGATCGGCGTCCGCGTCGAGGGGCTCGACACCGGGGAGGCGGGGGAGCAGCTGGTGTTCGACTCCCCGGCGCCGCGGTGGCGGGACGCCGAGGTCGCGGCCGACGTCGCGCGGTCGAAGTTCGGCTCCGCGGCGGTGCGGCCGGCCTCGCTGCTGGCGCCGCGGGAGCCGTGGTGACCGTCCGCAACCCCGATCCGGAGGGATTTAGCCCAATTCGATCCCTTCTGGATGCGGGATCGGGTAGTCGTGCGGGCGCGGGCCTCGTATCCTGGACAGTGCCACCCCGCCTGGGGTTGGCTGTTGGGTCCAGGACGTTGCGCGGCCCGGCGCCCGCGACAGCTGTGCCGGAGGAGGAAAGATGCCACTCTCCGAGCATGAGCAGCGGCTGCTCGATCAGATCGAGCGCGAGCTCTATGCCGAGGACCCCAAGTTCGCATCCACGGTGCGTGGCACCCGGTTGCGTCGCCCCGCTCGCCGACGGCGTATTCAGGGCATCGCCCTGTTCGTAGTGGGCGTGGCCCTGCTGGTGCTGGGCGTGGTGGTGCCGCAGTTCCGGGTGGCCGACATCCCGCTGATCAGCGTGCTCGGGTTCCTCGTGATGTTCTTCGGGGTCATGATGGCCGTCACATCGATTCGGCACGGCGCCGACGGGGACGGCAAGGGTGGTGGATCCGGTTCCCGGGGCAAGCAGCCGGGCCGCCGGAGCTCCTTCACCCAGCGCATGGAGGAGCGCTTCCGCCAGCGTTTCGAGGAACAGTAGCGCCGCAAGACCACGAGATCCGCGTCCCGCCACCCGGCCGGACGCGGATCTTCTTGTGTGCTCTTCCGGCCCCGTCGGCTCGCCCCGCCCCGCGGTGACAGCGGGTGACCCCCACGCGGGTGAGCCTCGTGATCACGGGGTCGGCACGCGTGATTCAGGAGTCGACACGCGTGATTAGAGGGTCGACACGCGTTTGCCGGAGTGTCGACCCTCCCATCACGCGTGCTGACCCTTCAATCACGCGTCAGTCGCGGTTGCGGAAGACCGAGCGGGGGAACAGGCGGCCCTTCCAGGACATCGGTGCGTTGCGGCGCAGGCTGCGGCGCAGGCTCTCGAACGCCGGGGGCAGCTCGGGCTGGGGGGCGTCGTCCTCGCCGTACCAGGACCGCTCCAGCACGCCGATGACCGTTCGCAGGCCTTCGCGGCCTTCGTCGTCGAGGTGGTGCTTCGCGGCCAGTTTCTGGCCCGCCACCCGGACCGTGTCGCTGGTCGGGATGGGCAGGCCGCGGTCGGCGCACTCGGCGCGCAGCTCGTCCCACGCGGCGTCGGCCGCGCCGGACTGCTGACGGAGGATCCGCTGCAGCCGCCGTCGCCGGACGGCCTCCCGGAGCATGGCCGGGCCCGCGAACAGCACCAGCACCAGCGCCACCAGGACACCCAGCCACCACGCCACGGTCGCCGCCAGGAAGCCGAGCGCGGCGATCCAGAGCCCCGCCGCCAGCAGCGGCAGCCAGCCCACCGACGCCTGGAGCCGGGACGGCGCCACCGCGGGCGCCTCTTCCCGGACGAGCAGCGAACCCTCGCTCCGCTCGGCGGCCGGGTCGCCGGGGTTCGTCGGCGTGGCGCCTCGCCGGCGGAAGTCGGTGATCAGCCGGCGCACGATCATCTCCGCGACCAGCGCGGCGAGGCCGAGCAGGGCCAGGGCGATCGCCAGGTTCGTGAGCCAGTCGTCGCTGCCGGTCGCCTGCTTCGCGTCCTGCTGCGTCTGCGTGTTCTGGCCCGGGTCCCGCGGCACGCCGGTCGGCGGGGCGCTCGACTGGACCGTGCTCGGCGCCACCTGCGTGTCGTCCGGCTGGTTGCCGTCCTGGGCGCCGGCCTGCAGGTACGACGGGGTGATGCCGCGGCCGTCCGACAGCGGCGTCGGGTCGAACGTCACCCAGCCCTTGCCGCCGAAGTACGCCTCGACCCACGCGTGCGCGTCCTGGGTGGTGATCGACAGGTAGTCGTTGACCTGGACGCCCGGGGTGAAGCCGATGGCCACCCGCGACGGGATGCCCGCCACCCGCAGCATCACGCCCATCGCCGACGCGAACTGCTCGCAGAAGCCGCGTTTGCCGTTGAGGATGAAGTCGGCGAGCGCGTCGGAGTCGTTCGCCGGCGCGGTCTTCGTGTCGTAGACGAACCCGTTCTGCGCCGTGAAGTACCGCCAGATCGCCGTGGCCCGGTCGAAGTCGTTCGACGCGCCGGCGATCAGCTGCTCGGTCTTCGCCTTGACGCGGTCGTCGACCCGCTCGATCTCGGTGTAGCGCGGCGGCAGGTCGTCGACGCGCGGGGTCACGCGCAGCTCCTGGGCCGTGGGTTCCTTCAGCGACGCGTATTCGGTGTAGGACGGCGGCGCCTCGCTGCGGGTGGTGAACACCGTGCCGCTGACCTGGTCGTAGAGGTAGCCGCTGCCCGCGCCGTCGATGACCCGCGGCGCGCCGTACACCGGCAGCCAGTTGTCCCGCCAGCTCGTCGGCTCGACGTCGATCTTGCGCGCGGAGCCGGTGCCGTCGTCGCCGGGTGCGAGCGGCAGCTGCGGCCCGACCTGGACGCCCTGCTGCGAACGGCCTTCGTCGTGCAGGCCCCAGCCTTTGTTGGGGTAGTAGGTGTCCAGCGTCATCGCGCGCAGCAGCCGCCGGTCGGTGCCGAGGCCGCGGACCTTGAACAGCTCGCGGTTGGTCCCCTGGTCGAGCATGCCCCGCAGCTCGGTGAACGGCTGGATGCCGAACCCGCCGGACCCGCCGCCGGGGCCGTTGCCGCCCTCGCCGAACGGGATCCGCCCGACCGTGCCGACCCACGTGATCGCCCCGCCGAACAGGCCGAGCACGATCGCCGCGCAGACCACCGCGACCGGCGCGGACAGCACGCCCGGCTTGCCGCTGCGGCCCGGCGCTTCCCGGGTGCGCCAGCGGCGGTGCCGGTGGTTGCCGTCGACGGCGAGCAACGCGGCGAAGGCCGCGCCGCCGAGCAGGAACGTCCACCACGGCAGCATTTCCTCGCTCAGCGCGGCCGGCACGGCGTAGACGCAGAGCAGCACGAGCCCGGTCGCGGCGGGCGCCGCGGCGGACACCGTCAGCGTGTCGACCAGGACGGCGACCAGGCCGACGAGGATCGTCACCAGGCACAGGATCGGCTGGCTGCCCTCGACCGGCGGCAGCCCCACCCGGATCTGCTCGGCGGCGGCCGAAAGCGTGGTCCCGATCTCGCCGAACGCCTCCGGGCCGGGGATGACCTGCAGGATCCCGTGCGTGGTGAAGGCCCCGGTGATGAGGAAGAGCAGGACGATCAGCTGGCCCAGGCCGACCAGGACGGTCGGCACCTGCAGCGAGCGCAACGCCAGCCCGGTCGCGGCGATCAGCAGGACCGCGACGAACAGGTAGCCGAACCAGGCCAGCCCGGACACGACGCTCGTCACCGACGTCGCCGCGCAGAGCGTCGCGACCCCGGCGGCGACCGGGGCCAGGACGCTGCTGCGCCAGGCCGAAAGCGGGCGCTGCGGCCGGGGCGCGGGCCGGTCGAACTTGCGCGGCGGCGCCGCGGTGCTCATCGCAGACCGCCGATCAGCGTGCCCCGGCTCGCGCCGCTGCGGCACAGCTCGGCCCACACCTGCGGCATGGGGGAGCCGGGGCCGGCGACGACCACGCCCCAGCCCGCCGCGCGCAGCAGCGCGGCGGAGTCTTCGGTGGCGGCGGCCCGCTGCTGCGGCGCGGTCACCCCGGCCGACCACGTGGGCGTGTCGAGCAGGACGGCGAGGCTGCGGATGCCGCGCGGGCGGTACTGGGTCAGCTCGTGGACGGCCTCGGTGCTGACCGTGCCGAGGACGGCGATCAGCTCCTGGCCGTCGGCCGGGTCGCCGGCCAGCGTGATGTCGCGCTGGTGCGCGGGCTGCAGGGCGGCCAGCGCGTCGAGCACGACGTGGTCGTAGTGGTCACCGCCGTCGCCCGGGGTGTCGGCGAGGGTGACGCCGTGCTCGCTGACCAGCCGGACGCGGTGCCCGGACCGGCGCAGGTGCAGCGCGGCCGACCCGGCGAAGGACACCGCCCACTCCAGGCTGGCGGCCGGGCCGGAGCCGTGGTGCGCGGCGGCGCGGTGGTCGAGCAGCACCGTGGTGCCGCCACGCCAGGGCCGTTCCTCGACGCGCACCATGATCTCGTCGCGGCGGGCGGTCGAGCGCCAGTGCACCTTCCGCAGGTCGTCGCCCTGGCGGTACTGGCGGACGATCACGTCGGCCTCGCCCTGCCCGGCGTGCAGCCGGACCGTGCCGTCGTCGCCGACGCCGATGCCGGCGCCGCTCGGCAGGCCCCACAGCGGGACCACGCGCGGGACGACGACGAGCCGGGAATGCCCGATCAGCTCGCGCTCGAACTCGCAGAGCCCGAACGGGTCGGTGATGGTCGCCCGCAGCGGCCCGACCTGCTGGATCCCGCGCAGCACGGGCTGCAGGGGATAGCGCAGGGCGACACGGCGGTCGTGCGGGAGCCGTTCGACGACGAACCGCGGCCGCGACCCCAGCGCGTACGGCACGCCGTCTTCCAGGAGGATCTCGCCGGCCGGGAGCCGGCCGCTGCGCCACAGTTCGAGCTGGACCTCGCCGTTGCCGCCGACGGCGACCCGCTGGGGGCGCAGCGCGCGGGTGGCGCCGATGCGCAGCCGGGTCGCCGAGATGAACGCGGCGACCAGCAGCGGCAGGGCCACCACGAACACCGCGACCCGCAGCAGGTCGCGTTCGTTGAGCACCAGCGAGCACACCGCGGCGGCGATCCCCGCGGCCAGGAGGCAGCGGCCGCGGGTGGTCAGGCCGGACAGGGCACGCAGCATGCCGTCCTCTTCTTCTCTCCGCCCGGCTACTGCCGGGAGCCCTGCGGCACCGGGACCCGGTGCAGCACCGCGCGCACGACGTCGGTCGCCGACCGGCGCGCGGCGTGGGCCTCGGTGGTCAGCACCAGGCGGTGCGCCAGGACCGGGACCGCGACCGTGTGCAGGTCGTCGGGCACGACGTAGTCGCGGCCCGACAGCGCCGCCTGCGCCCGCGCGGCGCGGACGAGGTGCAGCGTGGCCCGCGGGGACGCGCCGAGGCGGATCTCCGGGACCTGGCGGGTGGCCGCGACGACGTCGACGGCGTACCGGCGGACCTCCGGGGCGATGTGCACGCCGCGGACGGTCTCGATCAGCCGGTGCACGGTCTGGCCGTCGGACACCGGCTGCAGCTCTTCGAGCGGGTTGTGGCCGGAGTGCTCGTCGACCATGGCCAGCTCGGCCTGCTGGTCGGGGTAGCCGATGGAGACGCGCGCGGTGAACCGGTCCCGCTGGGCTTCGGGCAGCGCGTAGGTGCCTTCCATCTCGATCGGGTTCTGGGTGGCGATCACCATGAACGGCTGTTCGAGGCGGTAGGTCGAGGTGTCGACGGTGACCTGGTGCTCTTCCATGCACTCCAGCAGCGCCGACTGCGTCTTCGGCGAGGCGCGGTTGATCTCGTCGCCCACGACGATGTTGGCGAACACCGGGCCGGGGCGGAAGTCGAACTCGCCGGACTGGCGGTTGTAGATGGAGACGCCGGTGACGTCGCTCGGCAGCAGGTCCGGGGTGAACTGGATGCGGCTGACCGTGCAGTCGATCGACCTCGCGAGGGCCTTGGCCAGCGACGTCTTGCCGACGCCGGGCACGTCCTCGACGAGGAGGTGGCCTTCGGCGAGCAGGGTGACCAGGGCGATCCGGATGACGTCGGGTTTGCCGACGAGCACCCGCTCCACGTTGGCGGCGATCCGCCGGGCGGTCTCGTGCAGTTCGTCCAGCGGCACTCTGCCGGAGCGGCCGGGGGACCGGCCGTTGACCGAGGACTCCGCCGGGTAGGGCGGTCGCTCGGATGCCTGCTCGCCCGATCCGGGCGCCGCAGACTGGATTCTCGACGTCACTCGACCTCCTGGTGGCGCATGGCCGCGCGCACTGTGCGCACCGCCGGGCCGAACGGCCCCCTCGCTGCTGTCCGCGCGCAGCGACCAGCGTTCCACCCAGTGTGTCAAACCCGGGCTAACCGGGGGGCGGAACCCCGCGATGCTCTTCGGCACTGCGGTCAGTGACCCTGCGCAAGCAGCGACGATACCCCGATCGGGTGTCTTGTCACCCGATTCTGGGTGCTCCCGCTGACCCCCTGCTCTGTCGTATGCTGCGGTTCGAGGTCGCTCGGCTACGGAGAGGCGTAACCGCATTATGAGCGAGGTGCGAACGCAGTCGTTCGACGTCCGCGGCTTCGCGGTCGCGCCCGAGCTGGCCACGGACGCGTACACGAAGCTCGGCGAGCTGCAGGACGTCGTCGGCGAGATGGTCCGTGAGGCCAAGGTGCTCGGCCGGACCGTGCCGCTCGGCGGCGGGTACGCCGGGGAGATCGGCGCGTTCATGGCCGAGTACGGCATCGGCGGGCAGGGCTCGGCCGTCCAGCAGCTGACCGCGTTCGGCAAGGAGCTCGAGACGCTCAAGCGCCGGATCGGCGCCGCGCTGGCGAAGTACCAGCACGCCGACGAGCAGGCGGCGGACGGCGTGGACTGCTCGGGGGGCTGAGCGCGTGCGGAAGAAGTCCCTGTGGGCGCCGGCGGTGCTGCTCGCGCTCGCGGGCTGCGGGCACCAGCCGGAGGCGGGCGCCGTCGGGCACGCCTCGACGCACGCTTCGACGTCACCGGCGCCTCCGCCCGTCGCGTGGACCGGCCTGGCCGCGATCGACCCCTGCACGCTGCTCACCCCGCAGGACCGGTCGGCCGCCGGGGTGAGCGTGCTCGGCAAGCCCAAGGACATCGCCGGGGCCCGCGCCTGCGACTGGACCGTGCCCGGCACCTTCGGCGTCACGGTCACCCTCAGCGAGACCGACGGCCTGGCCGACCTCGAGGTCGCGAAGAAGACCGCCACGAGGACGAAGGTCGGCGCGCACCCGGCGTTGCAGGTGGCGGACAAGAAGGCCGCCGACGGCACCTGCGCCGTGCTGCTCGGCGTCGGCGACACGGCCAGCGTCCAGATCGACGTCAGCAACACCGGCTTCTCGGACACCCCGCTCGCCTGCCGCCGCGCGGGCACGGTGGCCGGACTGGTCGAACCGAAACTGCCCTGACGGAGGTGCGCCGTGCCCGAACCCCCTGTTCCCACCGCGCGGTACGAGTCCTACAGCCACGAGGCGATGGCCGCCGAGGTCGAGCAGGGCAACGACCCGGCCGCCGCGGGCGAGGCGGGCGCGCGCTGGGAGGGGCTGGCGAAACGGCTGCAGGAGTCGACCGCCGGCCTCGCCGCCCTCGTCGCCTCCTCGGAGGAGACCTGGCGGGGCGAGGCGGGTGACGCGGCGCGGGTGGCACTGGACCGGGCCACGCGGTGGCTCGGGCACTCGGCCGCCGTCTCGGCGTCGGTGGGCCGCGCGGTCGGCGCGCAGGCGGAGGCGGCCGCGCGGGCCCGGGCCGACATGCCGCCACCGGTGGCCTACGACCCGGCGGCGATGATCCGGGACGCCGCCTCTTCGGGGAACGTGCTCGTCCTGGCCGGGCTGGCCGACGAGATGGCGGCCCGCCGCGCCGAAGCGGAAGCCGCGCGGCAGAAGGCGATCGACGTCATGCGGGCGCGGGACGCGGCGTTGCGCGGCCACGTGCCCGCCGAGGCGTTCCCGGCCCCGCCGGCGCTGGGGCGGGCTTGATCCGCGTCTCCGCGTCGGCGTTCGACGTCCTCTGGACCGACCTCGGCCACGACCGCCCGCCGGAGCCGCTGACCGTCCGCAGCGTCGGCGCGACCGACGAGGAACGCGCCGAGGTGCGGAAAGCGGTGTACGCGAACCTCGCCGAGCGCGGGCTCTACGACGGTTCCTTGGAACCTGCGCTGGCTTCGCGGCTGGAGCTCCTCGCCTCGGCAGAGGTCTTCGTCGCGTGCGAGGCGCTGGCGGACATGACGGCGTCGACGCCGTTCCGCGCGGTGACGGCGGTCCGCGGCCGCCGTGGTGTGCTGGCGACCCAGCCGGAGCAGACGATCGGCCTGGACACCATCGGCGACGGCGAGCTGTGCACGGCGCTGGTCGACGTACTCCCGGAGCTGACGGCCGGCCCCGGCTACGGGATCAACCTGCCCTCGTCGGCAGTCTCGGCCGGTTCGCGATCGGCGTCCGCGCAGCTGGAGGAGATGCGGGCGATCCAGGCCCGGCCGGTGTACGCGGCGGGCCAGTTCAGCGTGAGCCGCCGGTCCGGCACGGGCCGCGTCGAGCGGCTCGGTGGCCTGACGTGGTTCGACACCGACGTCGGCGCGTACTGCGCGACGAAGACCCGGGGCCGCGGCGGGACGGACTGGGTCACGGTGAGCCCGGTGGACAGCACCCGCCTGGCGGCCCGCGTCGCCGCCCTCCTCACCCCGGAATCCTGAGCGCGCCCGCTTGTCTTGAACGACTCGTTCCTGTCGTCAGACGTCTTGAACGAGTCGTTCACGACGTCCGGCCAGGATCACCGGAGGGCGCGGACGGGCTGCCGCGGAGCGGTAGGCGGAGACGAGGTCGCCCGCGACGGCGCGGGGCTCGCTCAGCAGACGGCTGGGCACTGTCTGCACCACCGCGACGCCGGCTGCGGCGTACCGGTTGTTCCTGGCCAGGGTCGCGGCGTAGCCGGGTTGTCCGAAGTGGAACTCGTAGGAGTCGATTTCCCAGGCCAGGGCCACGTCGTCCCACCAAGCATCGGGGGTCGCGAGGTAACCGCCGCGGTCGTCGTGGAGCTCGAAGTTCCAGACTGGTTCGGGCAGCCCGGTACGGCGCCAAACGGCCATGGCTTCGGCTTCCGCGGCCGACCGGGCGCCGGAGACGATTTCCTGGAGCACCGCACGGGGCAGCGCGGTTCCTCGCCTGCTGCCGGTCTCCAGTTCCGCGGCCAGCTCGGCCGGATCGACCCCGAGCTGCTGCACCGCTTCGGCGAGCAGAGCCCGGATCGGCGGACGTTCGCGCAGGCGCCGGCACTCGTCCAGCACCGAGCGGACGGCCGGAGCCAGCGGAAGCCCGTCCTGCCGCACCGGGTCGGGCATCCGCTTGGTCCGCTCGACGAGGACGTAGCCGCTGCTGGTGGTCTTCAGATGCAGTGGCAGGAGGAGATGGATCGGTTCGCCCTGGCGGACACCGCGCTTCAGTCCTTGCCTGCGGAGCGATTCCAGGCCGGTGACCACCGCCCGGTCGCCACAGTGCAGGAGAGCGCCTTCGGTCAGCTGCCGCCGCGTGGGTTCGCCGGTGCGGAGGAGCACGACGCCGGGCAGTAGCCGTTGCCACGGCCCGCCGGGGAGGCAGCGCCGGTAGCTGGTTCGCGGGGGTACGCCCAAGGACTCCAAGCGCGCCACAGTGATCACGCCCCGTCGGCTGGCCGCGAAAAGTGCCTCCGCGTCGCGTGTCCAAGATCTTCTCGTCACTGATCGATCCTGACTCGCCTGAGGCACGCGAACCAGAGCTTTCCGTGATCTGTGGACTACTCCGCGCGACTCGAGGCGGCTGTGGACAACTCGGCGGCTGGGGAATGTCCTGAACGACTCTTTCAGGACATCAGACGTCCTGAAAGAGTCGTTCAGGACATTCGGGCCGTCCCCACTGGGCCCCACCGCGGTGCCCCACCGGGCCCCACAGGGGGTGGGGTGGGTTCTTTCGCGGCCGTTATGCGGACGCTTGGGGAACAGCTGAGGTTGCTCCGGGCCCCGGGGTGGGGGATCTTGGCCACCGTCCCCCACTCGGGCCCCCACCCGGCCCCACCCTGCTGACCTGCGCAAACGGAACACCCGACGGAGTGGTCCGCGCGTTTGTCGCGTTGACTGTGGTGAAAAGTGGGGTACGGTGGTGCCCAGTGGGGCGGAAGGGAAGCCCCGTGGCCGTCCGAGGTGGTTCGCCACCGAGGGCGGTAGGGAGGTGGAGGCCGTGTTCCTCGGCACCCACACCCCGAAGCTGGACGACAAGGGGCGGCTCGCGCTGCCCGCGAAGTTCCGTGACGCCTTGGCGGGTGGGCTGATGGTCACCAAGGGGCAGGATCACTGCCTCTTCGTCTTCCCCCGCGCCGAGTTCGAGCAGATGGCGCGCAAGGTCGCCGAGGCCCCGTTCACCAACGAGGCGGTTCGGGCCTACCAGCGCTACCTGTTCGCCGGCACGGACGAGCAACGTCCTGACGGCCAGGGGCGCATCACCATCGCGCCCGAGCTCCGCCGCTACGCGGGGCTCAGCAAGGAGTGCGTGGTGATCGGGGCGATCACCAGGCTGGAGATCTGGGACGCCCAAGCGTGGCAGGCGTACCTGGAGGAACACGAAGACAGCTACGCGAAGGCTCGAGAGGAAGTACTGCCGGGCGTCTTCTAGGCGTGCGGTCGCGGTGCACCTGCGTCGTCGGGGGACGAGAGGTTCGCCGCCCGCACGACGAGGCGACGCCCACCCCGGATGCCGTGAGGCCTCTGTCCGCTCAACAGCCCTGGTACACCTTCCCCGGTACCAGGTCGGCAGCGGGCGGACAGGGACCTGACGGCATCCGCCATATTTCCCCCGGGCCGTCCAGGCGAGAAAGGGGGGAGGGAACGATGACCGAGCACGTCCCGGTACTGCTCGAGCGGATCGTCGAGCTGTTCACTCCCGTGTTCGCCGACCGTGACGGCGTCCTCGTGGACGCCACCGTCGGCCTCGGCGGGCATTCCGACGCCCTCCTCGAAGCCTTCCCGCGGCTGCGGCTCGTCGCGCTGGACCGCGACCCCGCCGCGCTCGAAAAGTCCCGAGAACGCCTGGCCCGCCACGGCGACCGCGTCCACTTCGTGCACACCGTCTACGACGGGCTCCCGGAGGCGCTCGAAGGGCTGAAGATCGCCAAGGCCGACGGGATCCTGTTCGACCTCGGCGTCTCGTCGATGCAGCTGGACCGGGCCGAGCGCGGCTTCGCCTACGCCAAGGACTCGCCGCTGGACATGCGGATGGACCCGACGACCGGGTTCACCGCCGCCGACGTGCTGAACACGTACGCGCCCGGAGAACTCGTCAGGATCCTGCGCGACTACGGCGAGGAACGCTTCGCCCAGCGGATCGTCAAAGCGGTCGTCGCCGCGCGGGAGAAGGAGCCGTTCACGAACAGCGGGCGCCTGGTCGAGCTGCTCTACGACGCCGTCCCGGCCGCCACCCGGCGGACCGGCGGGCACCCGGCCAAGCGCACGTTCCAGGCGCTGCGGATCGAGGTCAACGGCGAGCTGGAGGTGCTCCGCCGTGCCATGCCGGCGGCGCTGGGTGCCCTGGAAGTCGGCGGCCGGATCGTCGTCGAGTCGTACCAGTCCCTGGAGGACCGCCTGGTCAAGCAGGCGCTGGCCGAGCTCGCGAAGTCCCGCACCCCGGAAGGGCTTCCGGTGGAGCTGCCCGGCCACGGGCCGGAGCTCAAGCTCCTGACGCGGGGCGCCGAGAAGGCCGGCGAAGAGGAGATCGAACGTAACCCGCGTGCCGCTTCGGTGCGGCTGCGGGCCGCAGAGAGGATCGGAGAGCCGCGATGACCGCTCCCGCGAAGTCCCGTCGCCGGGCCGCGCCGGCGACGCGGGGCCGCAGCGACGCCGCCCGCACCCCGGCCACCACCGAGCCCGACGCCCAGCCGGTCCAGCCGGGCAAGGCCGCGCCCCGGCGCGGCTCCCGTGGCCGTACTTCCGCGGCCGAACGCGCCTACGCGCGCCGCGCCCAGCGGGCCGACCTGCTCAAGGAGCGCGAGCCGCGGCCGGAGCCGAAGAAGACCGCCGAGCCGGGCGAGCCCAAGACCGGGCTCAAGCTGCGGCTGCCGAAGTCGCGGGCGTCGTTCGTGCTGATGATGATGGCGCTGCTGGCCGCCGGCGTGGCCACCACGCTGTGGCTGACCACGCAGGCGATCGCCGACTCCTACCGGCTCGAGCAGCTGCGCACGGGCAACGCCCACCTGGCCGAGACCAAGGAACAGCTGCAGCGCGACGTCGCGAAGGCCGAGTCACCCGCTTCGCTGGCCCCCGCGGCCCAGCAGCTGGGCATGGTGCCCGGCGGCGACCCGGCGCGGATCGTCGTCGGTCCCGACGGCAAGACCACCCTCGTCGGCGAGCCCAAGAAGGCCAAGGCGGACACACCCCCCGTGGTGGTCGCGCCGCCCGCCGCGCCCGCCGCCGGCACCCAGTCGCAGCAGGGCGCGCCGATCGAGGGCGACCAGCCCGCCGTGCCCGCCGAGGAGCCGCCCGCCGGAGGCGGCCAGTGATGGCTTCGACGCGGGGGCAGACCCGCTCGCGCGCCGGCAGCGCCCGGCGGACCTACGCGGCCGGGACGCGCAGCGCCGCCGCCCGGCGGGGCAACGGCGGGCACCGCAGCCGGTTCTCCGCCGTGCGCCTGCTGCTGGTCGCCGTGCTGCTCGTCGCGGGCGTGAAACTGGTGCAGGTGCAGTGGTTCGACGCCGCGGCGCTCTCCGCCGCGGCCGAACGGCAGCGCACCCAGACCATCGACATCCCCGCCCAGCGCGGGTCCATTGTGGACCGCAACGGCGCGAAGCTGGCCTTCAGCGTCGAGGTGCGCTCGCTGTCGGTGAACCTCAAGGCGTTCCACAAGACCATGGACGACTGGGTCGCGAAGAACCCCGGCACCAAGAAGACGTTCGACAGCGAGACCGCGGCGGCCGCGAAGTACATCGCGGCCAAGGTGCCGAACCAGCTGACCGAGCAGCAGCTGCTGGACCTGTTCCACAAGCAGGCGCCCTTCACCTACCTCGAGCACAACGTCGAACCGTCGGTCGCCAACGACATCTGGAAGCAGTTCCCGTGGATCGAACGCGAGAAGCGGGCGCTGCGCGAGTACCCGGGTGACAACCTCGCGGCGAACATCGTCGGCGTCGCCAATTGGCGCACCGAGGACAAGGACATCTCGAAGCACAACCTGCACGGCCTGGTCGGGCTGGAGCAGTCCCGCGACAACGACCTCGCGGGCACGCCGGGCCGGATGCTGGTCAACACCAAGAACGGCAGCGACAACGTCGTCATCCCGGGCACCGAGCGCGACCTGCAGGCCGCCGTCCCGGGGTCCGACCTCGAGCTGACCATCGACTCGGACCTGCAGTACGAGCTGCAGCGCCAGCTGACCGACTACGTGCAGCAGTCGCACGCCAAGGGCGGCCAGGCCGTCGTCATGGACTCGAAGACCGGCGAGGTCTACGCGCTGGCCAACGACAAGACGTTCGACCCGAACGACCCGTCGACCTTCAACGACCCCGAGGCGATGAACGACCGGGCGGTGACGACGCCGTTCGAGCCCGGGTCGGTGAACAAGATCGTGACCGCCACGGGCGCGATCGCCTACGGCGTCGCGACGCCCGATTCGACGCTCGAGGTACCCGGCTCGATGCAAGTCGCCGACAAGGTCGTGCACGACGCCTGGACCCACGGCACGCAGACGTTCACCACGACCGGCGTCTTCGCCAAGTCGTCCAACATCGGCACCCTGCTGCTGGCGCAGAAGGTCGGCGAGGAGCACTACGCCGACCTGCTGAAGAAGTTCGGCCTCGGCCAGCGCACCGGCGTCGGCCTGCCCGGTGAGAGCGCGGGTTCCGTGCCCGCGCGCAGCCAGTGGTCGGCCACCACCTTCGGCAACCTGCCCATCGGGCAGGGCCTGTCGATGACCATCCTGCAGATGACCGGGATGTACCAGGCGATCGCGAACGACGGCCTGCGCGTCGAGCCCCGGATCGTCAAGGCGAAGATCAACCCCGACGGCACCACGGTGCCCGAGCCCGCGCCGAAGACGGTGCAGGTGGTCAGCCCGGAGGCGGCCAAGACGGTGCGCGACATGATGCGCGCGGTCGCCCAGAACGGCAAGGGCCTGCAGAAGGGCACCGCGACGACGGCCGCGGTCGAGGGCTACCAGATCTCCGGGAAGACGGGCACCGGCCAGCAGGTCGACCCGCGGACACGCGCCTACAGCGACCACCTCTACAACATCACCTTCGCCGGCATCCTGCCCGCCGACCACCCCCGGTTCGTGGTGGGGATCCGGCTGGACGCGCCCGACACGACGCTGCCGGTGGGGCATTCCGCGGCGCCGCTGTTCCACAGCATCGCCTCGTACCTGACGCAGCGGTACCAGATTCCGTTGTCCGACGGCCCGTCGCCGGTGGTCCCGCTCATCATCACGCCGTCCTAGGCACCACTGTCCGTGAAGGCCTCCTTACCGGCCATTAAAGCCGTGAAGGCCTCCTTACCGGCCATAAGAGCCGGGAAGGAGGCCTTCACGGCTTTTCCCCGGGGATCGTCCACATCGGCCTGCCGTGACGGCGGAACCCTTGCGGCGCAAAGGGGAGCGGTGAGCCGCTTAGCACATGTGCCGGGTTCGCACGCAATCGCCGTACCGCGTGCGGGGGCCCGAACCGCCCGCCGGTAGCCTCTTGGCCGTGTCCGTGTCCTCGTCCAGTTCCCAGGTGCCGGAAAGCCCGGTGAAAGCGGTCCCCGCGCCGCCCCGCCCGGCGCGCATCGTCCCGGTCCCGCTGGCGACCCTCCTCGCCCGGGCGGACGCCCGCCTGATCGCCGGCTCGCCCGACGCGGCCGAGCTCACCGTCACCGGCACCACGCTGCGCGCGCAGCACGTGCTGCCCGGTGACCTCTTCGCCGCCCTCCCGGGCGCCCGCGCCCACGGCGCCGACTTCAGCGACCAGGCCGTCGCCGCCGGGGCCGTCGCGGTGCTCACCGACGCCGAAGGCGCCGAGCGGCCCGCCCTGCGCGACGCCGGTGTCCCGATCCTGGTCCACGCCGACCCCCGCGCCGCCCTCGGCGAGATCGCCGCCTGGATCTACGGCGAGCCCTCCCTGCGCCTGGCCGTCCTCGGCGTCACCGGCACCTCCGGCAAGACCACGACGTCCTACCTGGTCGACGCCGGGCTCCGGGCCGCGGGCCTGACCACCGGCCTGATCGGCACCGTCGAGACCCGCATCGCGGGCGAGCGCCTGGTCAGCGGCTTCACCACGCCCGAGGCGCCCGACCTGCAGGCGCTGCTCGCGGTGATGCTGGAGCGCGGCGTCACGCACGTGCCGATGGAGGTCTCCAGCCACGCGCTCGCGCTGGGCCGCGTCAACGGCACCCGGTTCGCCGTCGGCGCGTTCACCAACCTCTCCCAGGACCACCTGGACTTCCACAAGGACATGCAGGAGTACTTCGCCGCGAAGTCGCTGCTGTTCGACGGCCGCTCGACCACCGAGGTCGTCGTGGTCGACAGCGCGTGGGGGCAGGCCCTGCTCACGCCGCAGACGATCACCGTGACCACGGACCCCGGCACCGACGCGGCGTGGAAGGCCACCGACCTCGAGGCGACGCCGCAGGGGGAGCAGACGTTCACCCTGCACGGGCCGGACGGCGTCAGCGCCCGGGCCCGGATCCCGCTGCCCGGCGAGTTCAACGTCGCCAACGCCGTGCTCGCCGCCGCGATCCTGAGCACCGCGGGCGTCGAGCTGGAGCACATCGTCACCGGGCTCGCGCAGGTGCAGGTGCCGGGCCGGATGGAACGCGTCTACGTCGGGCAGGAGTTCACCGCCGTCGTCGACTACGCCCACAAGCCGGCCGCGGTCGCCCAGGGCCTGGACGCGCTGCGGGCCCGCGCGGACGGCCGGATCATCACCGTGCTCGGCTGCGGCGGCGACCGCGACACCGCCAAGCGCCCGATGATGGGCGAGGCCGCGGCCCGGCGCAGCGAGGTCCTGATCGTCACCGACGACAACCCCCGCTCCGAGGACCCGGCGGCGATCCGCGCCGCCATGCTCGCCGGGGCCCGCGCGGCCGGGCCGGCCGAGATCATCGAGATCGCCGACCGCCGCGAGGCCATCGCGCACGCCGTCTCACTCGCCGAGCCGGGGGACATCGTCTTCCTCGCCGGCAAGGGGCACGAGTCCGGCCAGGAGGCCGGCGGCGTCGTGCACCCGTTCTCCGACCGCGACGAACTGGCCGCGGCCATCCGCAACAAACTCGAGGTGAGTGTGTGATCGTGCTCAGCCTGGCCGAGATCGCCGACGTCGTCGGCGGCCGGCTGCACCGCGCCGACGGGGGCGCGCAAGTGACCGGCAGCGTGGAGTTCGACACCCGGCAGCTCGCGCCCGGCGGCCTGTTCGTCGCCCTGCCCGGGGCGAACGTCGACGGCCACGACCTCGCCGCGCAGGCCGTCGAGGCCGGCGCCGTCGCCGTGCTGGCCGCCCGCGAGGTCGACGCGCCCGCGATCGTCGTGCCGCGGCCGGCCGCGGACGAGACCCACGAGCGGGCGTTCGCGCTGCACGCCGACAAGGACGGCTCCGGTGCCGCGGTCCTGGCCGCGCTCGGGAAGCTCGCCCGGTACGTCGTGCGGCGGCTGGCCGAGGGTCAGCTCACCGTCGTCGGCGTCACCGGCTCCTCCGGCAAGACCTCCACCAAGGACGTCATCGCCCAGCTGATCGAGCCGCTCGGCCCGACGGTCGCGCCGCCCGGGTCGTTCAACAACGAGCTCGGCCACCCGTGGACGGCCCTGCGCGCCGACGCGAACACCAAGCACCTGGTGCTGGAGATGTCCGCGCGCGGCCTCGGGCACATCGCCGAGCTCGCGGACATCGCGCCGCCGAAGATCGGCGTCGTGCTCAACGTCGGCACCGCGCACGTCGGCGAGTTCGGCTCGCGCGAAGGCATCGCGAAGGCCAAGGGCGAGCTGGTCGAGGCCCTGCCCGAGGACGGTCTCGCCGTGCTCAACCTGGACGACCCGCTGGTCGCGGCCATGGCGAGCCGCACGAAGGCCCGGGTGGTGTACGTCGGCGAGAGCGCGTCCGCGCAGGTCCGCGCGGCCGACATCACCCTCGACGACGAGGCCCGCGCGTCCTTCCGGCTGATCACGCCGGCCGGCGAGGCCTCGGTGAAGCTGCCGCTGCACGGCGAGCACCACGTCGGCAACGCGCTGTCCGCCGCGGCGGTCGCGCTGGAGCTGGGCGCCACGCCGGCGGAGATCGCCGCCCGCCTTTCGCAGCTCGAACAGCGGTCCGCGCGCCGCATGGAGGTCGTCACCAGCCCCGACGGCGTGACCTTCCTCAACGACTCCTACAACGCCAACCCCGAGTCGGTGCGGGCCGGCCTCAAGGCCCTCGCGGCGATGACGCGGGAGACCGGCCGCCGGTCCTGGGCCGTGCTCGGCGTGATGGCCGAACTCGGCGCGGACTCGGTCACCGCGCACGACGAGATCGGCAGGCTCGTCGTGCGGCTCAACATCGCCAAGCTCGTCGTGATCGGCCCCGAGGCGGCGGCCATGCACCAGGGCGCGTGCCAGGAGGGCTCCTGGGGCGAGGAAGCGGCCCTGGTGCCCGACGTCGAGGCCGCCGTCGCCCTGCTGCGCGACCAGCTGCGTCCCGGGGACGTGGTGCTGGTCAAGGCCTCCAAGTCCGCCGGTCTCTGGCGCGTCGTCGAGGCCCTGCTCGAAAACTCCGAACGCTCGAACGGTGGTGACGCGTGATCAGCATCCTGATCGCGGCCGCGGCGGGCCTGCTGATCTCCATCCTGCTCACGCCCTATCTGATCCGGGTCTTCTCCCGGCAGGGTTTCGGCCAGGAGATCCGCGAGGAAGGCCCCCAGGGACACAAGTCCAAGCGCGGCACGCCGACCATGGGCGGCGTCGCGATCATCATCGCGATGGTCGTGGGCTACTTCGCCGCGCACCTGATCAACTGGATGTTCAACTCCCGCAGCGGCGCGCCGACGGCCTCCGGGCTGCTGGTGCTGATGCTCGCGGTGGGGCTGGGGATCGTCGGGTTCCTCGACGACTTCATCAAGATCCGCAAGCAGCGCAACTTGGGGCTGAACAAGACCGCGAAGCTGGTCGGGCAGCTCGTGGTCACCATCGCGTTCGCGGTCCTGGTGCTGAACTTCCCGAACGAGCAGGGCCTCACGCCGGCGTCGGAGAGCCTCTCCTACGTCCGTGACCTCGCGCTGATCACCTTCCCGTCGGTGATCTTCGTGATCTTCTGCTACATCGTGATCTCCGGCTGGTCGAACGCGGTGAACTTCACCGACGGCCTCGACGGCCTGGCCGGCGGCTCGGCGGCGATGGTGCTGGCGACCTACGTCGTCATCTCGTTCTGGCAGGAGCGGCTCAACTGCGCGAACGGCCCGGCGCAGGCCTGCTACGACGTCCGCGACCCGCTGGACCTGGCCGTGGTCGCCGCCGCGGCGACCGGCGCCTGCGTCGGGTTCCTCTGGTGGAACGCGGCCCCGGCGAAGATCTTCATGGGCGACACCGGCTCGCTGGCCCTCGGCGGCCTGGTCGCCGGCCTGTCCATGACGACCCGCACCGAGCTGCTCGCCATCGTCATCGGCGGCCTGTTCATGGTCGAGATGATCTCGGTGGTCGCGCAGATCGCGGTGTTCCGGACGACCCGGCGAAGGCTGTTCCGGATGGCACCGTTCCACCACCACTTCGAGCTGGCCGGCTGGGCCGAAACCACGGTGATCATCCGGTTCTGGCTGCTCTCGGCGATCTGCTGCATGTTCGGGCTCGGCCTGTTCTACAGCGAGCAGCTGGGCTTCGGCGGCTGACATGGATGTTGCCGGTCGTCACGTTCTCGTCGCCGGGGCGGGGGTCACGGGCAAGTCCGTGGTCCCGGTGCTGGTGGACCTCGGCGCACGCGTCACGGTCACCGACGGCAACGCCGAGCGCTTGGCCGAGCTGGAAGGCCTCGGCGCCGACCTGGTGCCGGGGCTGACCGAGCCACCTTCGGACGTCGTCCTCGTCGTCACCAGCCCGGGCTGGCGCCCGACGTCGCCGCTGCTCGTGGCCGCCGCCGAAGCGGGCATCGAGGTCATCGGCGACGTCGAGCTGGCGTGGCGGGTCGGGCAGCTGCGGGAGCACCCGCCGTCGTGGCTCGTCGTGACCGGCACCAACGGCAAGACGACCACCGCCGGCATGCTCGAGTCGATCCTCAAGGCGGCCGGCGGCAACGCCGTGGCCTGCGGGAACATCGGCTACGCGGCGCTCGACGCGGTCCGCGCGGGCTACGACGTGCTGGCCGTGGAGCTGTCGAGCTTCCAGCTGCACTGGTCGTCCACCCTGGCGCCGGACGCGGCCGTGGTGCTCAACCTGGCCGAGGACCACATCGACTGGCACGGCTCGATGGACGAGTACGCCGCAGCCAAGGGCCGGGTGTACGCCCGCGCCAAGGTCGCCGTGCACAACGCCGACGACGAGTGGTCGACCCGCATCGCCGACGAACACGCGCCGGAGAGCGCCCGCCGCGTCGGCTTCCAGCTCGACACCCCGCGCGCCGGTGAACTGGGGATCGTCGAGGACCTGCTGGTCGACCGCGCTTTCGTCGCCGACCCGGCGACCAGCGCCGAAGAACTGGCCACGCTGGCCGACGTCCGCCCGGCGGGCCCGCACAACGTCGCGAACGCCCTCGCCGCGGCCGCGCTGGCCCGTGCCCACGGCGTGTCGCCGGACGCCGTGCTGAAGGGCCTGCGCGAGTACCAGCCCGCGCCGCACCGGGCCGTCGAGGTCGCCGAGGTGGCCGGTGTCCGGTACGTCAACGACTCGAAGGCGACCAACCCGCACGCGGCCGCGGGGTCGCTGCGCGCGCACGAGTCGATCGTGTGGATCGCCGGGGGCCAGCTCAAGGGCGCCTCCGTCGACGAGCTGGTGAGCAGCATCGCAGGCCGGCTGCGCGGAGTCGTGCTACTCGGTGTCGATTCACCCGTGATCGCCGCCGCGGTCGCGCGACACGCGCCGGATGTCCCGGTGAACAGCCTCCGTCCGGGTGACGATGAACCCATGACTGCGGCGGTGAGTGCGGCCAGCGCGATGGCCCGGCCAGGTGACGTGGTGCTGCTGGCACCCGCCGCGGCGTCGTTGGACATGTTCTCGAGCTACGGCGAGCGCGGCGACGCGTTCGCCGCGGCCGTGCGTGTCCTCCGCGACGACGCAGCGGGGGAGCCGAGTGACGACAGCTGAACCGAAGCCCGACGCACCGCCGAAGCGGCCACGCCGCGAGCGCAAGGAGAGCGCGTTCGTCGCCGTCCGGACCGCGCTGACCGCCTGGCTTTCGCGCCCCTTGGCGTCGTTCCACCTCGTGCTCGCCCTCACCGGCGTGCTCACCGTCATCGGCATCGTCATGGTGCTGTCGGCGTCGTCGGTCGCGTCCTACAACCCGAAGACCGGCAGCGGCGTGTACTCGCTGTTCGTCAAGCACCTGGTGTTCGTCGCCCTCGGCTCGGTCGTGTTCTGGCTGGGGCTGCGGGTGAAGCTGGAGCGGATCCGGCGGATGTCGGCCACCGTGACGGTGATCTGCCTCGGCCTGCTGGTGCTCGTGCTCACTCCGCTCGGCTCGACGGTCAACGGCTCGCAGGGCTGGTTCAAGATCGGCGAGTTCACCTTCCAGCCGGTCGAGGCCGCGAAGGTCGCGCTGGCCTTCTGGGGCGCCCACATCCTGGTCATCAAGTACAACGTGATCCACCAGTGGCGGCACCTGCTGGTGCCGGTGGTGCCGATCGCGCTGCTGATGTTCGCCCTGGTCATGCTGCAGCCCGACCTCGGCGGCACGGTCACCCTCGCCGTCGTCCTGCTGGCCCTGCTGTGGTTCGCCGGCGCTCCGAAACGGCTGTTCGGCGTGATCCTCGCCGGCGGCCTGGCCGGGGTGCTCGTGCTCGCCGTCATCGCGCCCTACCGGCTCGCCCGGGTCATGTCGTTCCTTTCGCCGGACGCCGACGTCACCGCCGAGGGCTTCCAGGCCAACCAGGCCAAGCTGGCGCTCGCCGACGGCGGGTTCCTGGGCAAGGGCCTCGGCCAGGGCACCTCCAACTGGGGCTACCTGCCGAACGTGCAGAACGACTTCATCTTCGCCCTGATCGGCGAGGAGCTCGGGCTGATCGGCTGCGTCGTCGTGCTCGCCCTCTTCGGCGGGGTCGCCGTCGTCGGCCTGCGGATCGCCACCCGCAACATCGACCCGTGGATCCGGATCGTCTCCGGCACGCTGACGGTGTTCCTGGTCGCGCAGGCCGGCATCAACATCGGGTACGTGGTCGGCCTGCTGCCGGTCACCGGCGTCACCCTGCCGCTGATCTCCTACGGCGGCACGTCGCTGGTGATCACCATGCTCATCATGGGGGTGCTCGCGAACGCCGCCCGGCACGAACCGGAGGCGGTGGCCGCACTGCGCACGCAGGGGCCGGGTAAATTCGGGCGACTGCTGCGGCTGCCCGCGCCCGACCCGTACCGCCCGCCCGCCACTCGCAAGGCGGCGGGACGGAGTGGGGCGAAGGCGGCCAGGCCGGCGCCCCGTGCGGCGCGGCCCGCCCCGGCGCAGGAACGACGGAGGTCGGTCCGCGAACCGGTGCGCCGCAGCGCGGCACGGACGAGCGCGGCCACGTCTCGCGGGGCCGCGCGGACAACAGCGAGCCGTGGTACCCGGAGTACCGCGAACCGGAGAGGTCATCGGTGAGTAACCCCGTCAAGGGAACCGGCCGGGCGGCCGCGGGCAAGGCACCCGTGGTCGTGGTCGCCGGAGGCGGCAGCGCAGGACACATCGAACCCGCCCTCGCGCTGGCCGACGCCGTCAAGCGGCTGCGCCCGGACGCGACGGTCGTGGCGCTCGGTACCGAGCGGGGCCTGGAGAACAAGCTCGTCCCGGCCCGCGGCTACCCGCTGGAGCTGATCCCGCCGGTGCCGATGCCGCGCAAGCCGACGCCGGAGCTGCTCCGGCTGCCGCTGAAGGTCCGCGACTCGGTGCGGAAGACGCGTGAGGTGCTGGACCGGGTCGGCGCGGACGTCGTCGTCGGCTTCGGCGGCTACGTCGCCCTCCCGGCCTACCTGGCCGCGCGTGGGCGCGTCCCGATCGTCGTCCACGAGGCCAACCAGTCGCCGGGCCTGGCGAACAAGGTCGGCGCGCGGTTCGCCCGCCGCGTCGGCGTCGCCGTCCCCGGCACGCCGCTGCCGAAGGCGGAGGTCGTCGGGATCCCGCTGCGGCCGTCGATCACGACGCTGGACCGTGCCGCGCTGCGGGCGGAGGCCCGCGCCCACTTCGGGCTGGACCCGGACGCGCCGACGCTGCTGGTGTTCGGCGGTTCGCAGGGCGCGGTGTCGATCAACAACGCCCTGTCGGGCGCGGCGAAGGACTTCGCGGACGCCGGCGTCGGCGTGCTGCACGCGCACGGCCCGAAGAACACCCTGGTCGTGCAGGAGTTCCCGGGCAAGCCGGCGTACGTGCCGGTGCCGTACCTGGAACGGATGGACCTGGCCTACGCGGCGGCCGACGCCACGGTGTGCCGCTCGGGCGCGATGACCGTCGCCGAGGTGACCGCGGTCGGGCTGCCCGCGGTGTTCGTCCCGCTGCCCTACGGCAACGGCGAGCAGGCCACCAACGCCCGGCCCGCCGTCGACGCCGGCGCCGCGCTGATGGTCGAAGACGCCGACCTCACCCCGGCGAAGGTCGCCGAACTGGTCATCCCGCTGGTCACCGACGCCGACCGCGTCGCGAAGATGAGCGCGGCGGCGGTCGGCATGGGACACCGTCAAGCCGACGAAGTGCTCGCCAAGATCGTCCTGGAGGCCGCCGGTGCCTGAGCTGCCCGAAGACCTGCGCCGGGCCCACCTGATCGGGATCGGCGGCGCCGGCATGTCCGGCATCGCGCGGATCCTGCTGGCCCGGGGCGCTTTCGTGTCGGGCTCGGACGCCAAGGAGTCGCGGGCGCTGCTGTCGCTGCGCGCCCAGGGCGCCGAGCTGTTCGTCGGCCAGAGCGCGGCGAACCTTTCGGCGCTCGCCGAGCCGCCGTCCGCGGTGGTCGTCTCGACGGCGATCAAGGAGACCAACCCGGAGCTGGCCGCGGCCCGCGCCGCCGGCATCCCGGTGCTGCACCGGGCCCAGGCCCTGGCCGGGCTGATGGAGGGCCACCGCGTCGCCTGCATCGCGGGCACGCACGGCAAGACGTCGACGACGTCGATGCTCACGGTGGCGCTGCAGCACTGCCGGCTCGACCCGTCGTTCGCCATCGGCGGCGACCTCAACGAGTCCGGCGCCAACGCCCACCACGGCGAGGGTGGCGTCTTCGTCGCCGAGGCCGACGAGAGCGACGGCTCGTTCCTGACGTACGTGCCGTCGGTCGCGGTGGTGACGAACGTCGAGCCGGACCACCTGGACCACCACGGCACCGCCGAGGCCTACACGAAGGTGTTCCGGGACTTCGTCGACCGGATCGAGCCGGGCGGCCTGCTGATCGTCTGCGCCGACGACGAGGGCGCCGACGCGCTGGGCGACGAAGCCGCGAAGCGCGGTGTCCGGGTGCAGCGCTACGGCCGCTCGGTGAGCGGGGCCGACGACGCCGGGATCACGTCCTACGAGCCGCTGCCCGACGGCGGGATCGTGCGGATCTCGCTGCGCGGCGAGCCGATCGACGTCAAGGTCGCGGTCCCGGGCGAGCACATGGCGCTGAACGCGGTCGCGGCCCTGCTGGCCGGGATCGAGCTGGGCGCGTCGCCGGCCGGGCTGGCCGAAGGGCTCGCGGCGTTCGGCGGCGTCCGGCGGCGGTTCGAGTTCAAGGGCCGGGCCGGCGACGTCCGCGTCTACGACGACTACGCGCACCACCCGACCGAGGTGGCCGCGCAGCTGCGCGCGGTGCGGACGGCGGCCGGGACCGGCCGGGTCCTCGTGGTGTTCCAGCCGCACCTGTACTCGCGGACCAAGACGTTCTCGGCGGAGTTCGCCGCCGCGTTGTCGCTGGCCGACGAGGTCGTCGTGCTGGACGTCTACGGCGCGCGCGAGGAGCCGGAACCGGGCGTCACCGGCGCGCTGATCGCGGACCGCGTGACCGCGAAGGTGCACTACGAGCCGGCCTTCGACTTCGCCGCGCCGCTGGTGGCGGGGCTGGCGAAGCCGGGCGACCTCGTGGTGACCATGGGCGCCGGCGACGTGACGCAGCTGGGCCCGGAGATCCTCGCCGAGCTGGACAAGCGCTGAGGCCATGAGCTCGACCAGGGAACGCCGCCGTCCGTCCTCCGACGAGGATGTGCCGGATCGCGCCGTCCTGGCCAGGCAACGCCGGGGGCGGCGCTCCGAGGAGGAGCGCCGCCGGACCCGCGCCGCGCGCCCTTCGCCGCGCAACCGGCCCAACCGCCACGTCGAGATCCGCCGCCGGTGGGTCGCGCTGCTGAGCCTGCTCACCGTGGTGGCGATGGTCTACCTGCTGTTCTTCAGCTCGATGCTGGGGGCGCAGGACGTCGCGGTGAACGGCTCCCGCTCGGTGTCCGCCGACCAGATCCGCACGGTGGCGGCGGTGCCGTCCGGCAAACCGATGCTGCGGCTGAGCACCGACGAGATCCGCGACCGGGTGGCGGCGATGCCGGGCATCGCGACGGTCGAGGTGTCGCGCTCGTGGCCGAACACGGTCGAGATCACGGTGACCGAGCGCACGGCGATCGCGTTCTTCGACAGCGGCCCGGGCGGCGACGGAGTGCACCTGGTCGACGGCGCCGGCGTGGTGTTCAAGACGGTGCCGGCCCGCCCGCCGGGCCTGCCGGAGCTGAAGCTGCCCAAGGTGTCGGCGGACGACCCGGTGACCCGGGCGGTGACGGCGGTGCTCGGCGTGATCCCGGAGCAGCTGCTCAAGCAGGTCACGACGGCGACGGCGAAGACCCCGGCGAGCGTGGAGTTCACCCTGGCCAGCGGCAAGATCGTCCGCTGGGGCACGGCGGAGCAGACCGACCGCAAGGCCAAGGTCCTGGCGGCGCTGCTCACCCAGGAGGGCAAGATCTACGACGTCGCGGCGCCGGAACTGCCGACCATCACCTCCTGAAGTTCTTTTTCGCGTGCAGCCGGGTTCTCGTATGCCCTACGATCTCGTATGGCATACGAGAACGAGGAGGGTGCGATGACGATCCTGGTGACGGGCGCGACCGGCAGCGTCGGCCGGTTGGTGGTCGACGAGCTGGTCGCGGCGGGAGCGCCGGTGCGGGCGCTGACGGTCGATCCTTCGCGGGCTTCGCTGCCGGCCGAGGCGGAGGTCGTCGTCGGGTCGCTCGCGAAGCCGTCGACGCTGCCGGTGGCGCTGAAGGGCGTCTCGGCGGTGTACCTCGCGCCGATGGCGAGGACCGTGCGGCGGTTCTGCGAGCTGGCGTCGGAGGCCGGCATCGAGCGGGTCGTCGCGCTGTCGGGCAGCAGCGTCGGTGACGGCCACGAGGGATCCAGCGGGAACGAGTACGCCGCCGTCGAGGCCGCGGTCCGGGACGCCGGGTTCGCCTGGACGTTCCTGCGGCCGGGCGTCTTCATGAACAACACGCTCGACTGGGCGGACATGGTCCGCGCGGGGGAGGTCGCGATGGCCTACGGCGACGCGACGCAGACCCCGATCGACCTCGGCGACATCGCGGCCGTCGCCGCCCGGGTGCTGCTGTCCGAGGGTCACGTCGGCGAGACGTATGTCCTCAGTGGACCATCGGCGATCAGCCTGCGGGGGCAGGTGGCGACGCTGGAATCGGTACTGGGCAAGGAAATCCGGTTCCGTGAGCTGACCCGCGCCGAACAACGCGCGCAGTGGATCGGATACGGCATCCCGGAGGCGGCCGTCGACTGGCTGCTCGACGGCTTCGAGGAAACCCTCCGGCACCCGCAGGTGCCGACCGGTGTCGTCGAGGAGCTGCTGGGCCGTCCGGGGACGACGTACGCGCAGTGGGTGGCGGCCCGGCGGGACGTGTTCGCCTAGTGTCGCGCGTCCGCGATTCGTTGAAGGCGGCCCGAGGATGCGCCCCAATGTGGCGTTGGTTGCGTCTGACGCACCGAACGCCACATTGGGTGCGCTGGACGCACCGAACGCCACATTGGGGCGTTCGGCCCGAACGTCGAACAGCTTGCGAGGCGCGACACTAGACGCGCGTGCGGGCCATTCCGGCCAGGCCGATCAGGGGAAGTGCGCCGGCGAACACGACGACCGCCGTCCAGCCGCCGAGGTGGTAGGCGATCGAGCCCGCCTGCGAGCCGATCGCGCCCCCGATGAAGAAGGTGCCGAGGTAGACGCTGTTGATCCGGGCGCGGGCTGCGGGGTCGAGCTGGTAGATCGTGTGCTGGCCGACCACCAGCGTCGTCTGCACGGCGGTGTCGACGGCGATCGCGGCGAGCGCCAGCAGCACGACGCTGTGCGCGCCGAACCCGGCGAGGGCGAAGGCCGCGGCGCAGAGCACGAAGGCGCCCGCGGTGAGCCGACGGCCGTGGCCGTGGTCCGACCACCGCCCGGCCAGTGGTGCCACCGCGGCGCCGGCGGCGCCCGCCAGCGCGAACAGGCCGACGCCGAGCTGGGAGTAGTCGAACGGCGGCGCGGTGAGGACGAAGGCGATGGTCGTCCAGAACGCGCTGAACGCACCGAACATCGCCGACTGGTACAGGGCGCGGTGCCGCAGTGGCGGGTGCTTCCGGGCCATGGCGAGTGTCGAACGGATCAGCTGTCCATAGTGGACGTCCGTCTTGGGCGCGCGGCGCGGCAGGATGAAGCGCAGCACGACGGCGAGCACGGCCATCGCCGCGGCGGAGATCAGGAACACGACGCGCCAGCCGGTCACCTCGGCGAGCAGGCTGGCGACTACGCGCGACAGCAGGATGCCGAAGAGCAGCCCGCTCACGACCCGCCCGACGATCCGGCCGCGGATGGCGTCGGGCGAGAGGTCGGCGGCGAACGGGATGAGGATCTGCACGACCACCGACGTGGCCCCGACCAGCAGCGAGGCGATCAGCAGCACGGCGAACCCGGGTGCGACCCCGGTGACGACCAGGCCGGCGCAGGCGAGCGCGAGCAGCGTGGCGACGAGACTCCGGTTCTCGAGCCGGTCGCCGAGCGGAACGAGCAGCAGCATCCCGGCGGCGTACCCGAGCTGGGTGGCGGTGACGACCCCGCCGGCGGCGGCCTCCCCGACGCCGTAGGTCTGCCGCAGCTCCGCGAGCAGCGGCTGGGCGTAGTAGAGGTTGGCGACGGTCAGTCCACAGGAGACGGCCAGGAGCAGGACGAGCCACCCGGGCGGGGCTTTTTGCTCGGTCTCGGTCATGCGTGCGTGCCCCCAGCCGTGGGTGGAACCGGTTTGATCGGTTCCCGACGGTACCAGTCAAACCGGTTCCGGCGTACTGTGACGAGCATGACGGACCGATTCCGCTCGGGGGCGGGCAGGCTGTGCCTCGACTTCATCAGGACGCTGCGCTTCCGCGGCACCCCATCGGAGACGGAGGAACTCCCGGACGCGGCGGCGTGGGGAGCGTGGATCGACCAGCTGGGCCCGTTCTCGGTCGCGGTCCGGCCCGCTTCGGTCGAGGAGGCTCGTGCCCTGCGCGAGGCTGTTCACTCGCTGCTCACGGAACCCGCGGTCCGTCCTGTCGTCCGGCAGCGGTTGAACCGCTTCGCGGCCCTGCCGGTTCCTGCGCCTTCGCTGACTTCGTCGGGCGAATTGCGTTGGCAGGCTTCGGATCCGGCGTCGGCGACGCTGGCGTTGCTGGCGCGTGACGCGTTGGACCTGGTGACGTCGGCGGAGTTCGCGCGGGTCCGGCGATGCGCGGGGACCCGGTGCGGGGCGCTGTTCCTGGACACGTCACGGCCCGGGACCCGGCGGTGGTGCTCGATGGAGATCTGCGGGAACCAGGCGAAGAAGTCGACTTATCGAGCCAAGGCCGGGGCGCGGTGAGCCGGGAACCGAAACTGTCGGACCCCTCTGGCAGAGTCCCGGTCATGACCGAACGACCCGAACGCCCCAAGATCCCGCTCACCGGCGGCGAACGCGACATCCTCACCGCCCAGCTCGACCGCCTGCGCGCCACCGTCGCGTGGAAGTGCGCGAACCTGCCCGACGACCAGGCCCGGCTCGCCCACCTGCCCAGCGAGCTGACGACGATCGCCGGGCTGCTCGGGCACCTCGCGCTCAACGAGTGGTACTGGTTCGCCGTCGTCGTCGACGGCGAAGAAGACACCTGGGAGGAACGCCTCAAAGAAGACCCGGACGCCGAGTTCCGCACCGACGCGTCGATGCGCGAGCTGCTGGCCGACTACGCGAAGCAGTGCGAACGCAGCCGCGAGATCGTCGCGAAACACGGGCTCGACGACCAGGTCACCCACAACGGCGAGACCTTCAACGTCCGGTGGGTCCTCACACACATGATCGAGGAGACCGCACGCCATGCCGGTCACCTCGACCTGCTTCGCGAGCTGACCGACGGCCTCACCGGGGAGTGACGCGCCGCGGCGGCAACGGGAAGAACCCGCTGGTCCGCTCGACGTAGTGCGCGTACGCCGGGCGTGTACGCGCCATTCCCTTCTCCAGCAAGGGCTTCCCCGTTCCGCGGGCCAGCGTGAAGGTCATCGCCACGGGGGAGAGGATCGTCGCCGCTCCCGGCCAGGTCGAACACGCCAGGAGGTAGAGGCCCCACCACACGCACGCGTCGCCGAAGTAGTTCGGGTGGCGCGTGTAGCGCCACAGCCCCGTGTCGAGTACTCGGCCGCGGTTGCCCGGGTCCGCCTTGAACCGGCGCAGCTGCTCGTCGCCGATCGTCTCGAACGCGAACCCGACCAGCCACACCACCACGCCGAGCCAGCCGAGCACGCCGAACCCCGTGCCGTCCATCGCGAACTGGACCGGCAGCGACACGAAGTACAGCACCACGCCCTGGAACAGGTACACGCGGACGAACATCCGCAGCGGCCCCGGCGCCATCCGCGCGTACCGCGGGTCCTCCGGCAGCTTGTGGTTGCGCAGGTGCAGGTGCACCGCCAGCCGCACGCCCCAGACCACCGTCAGGAGCAGCGCCACCAGCCGCAAGGACAGCGGGCCGTCGCCGAACGGGAACGCCACCGCGGCGACCAGCGCGAAGCCGAGCCCCCAGAACGTGTCGACCGTGTCGTACCGCCCGCGCGCCCGCGCGATCCCGAAGGTCACCACCACCGCCACGAGCGTGACGGCCGCCGTGACGAGCAACTGCGGCATCAGCACCACTCCCGCGTCGCCGGCATGCCGCTCGTGCCGTCGGCCAGCGGCCGCACGCCCAGGATCTGGTCCACGCCCATCCGGTTCTCCTCGAACGCCAGCGCCCCGCCCACCAGGTACAGCCGCCAGACCCGCGCGCCCGTCTCGCCGATCAGCGCGACGACGTCGGCCCAGTTCTCCTCCAGGGTGTCGGCCCAGGCACGGACCGTCCAGACGTAGTGCTCGCGCATCGGGTGCACGTCCCGGATCTCCAGGCCCGCCGCCTCCAGGTGGTCCAGTGTCCGGCCGACCGGGCGCATGGTCATGTCCGGGGCGATGTACCGCTCGATGAACGCGCCGCCGCCGGGCGCGTCGGCGCCGCGTGACATCTGCTGGAGCAGCACCCGGCCACCCGGCTTCACCATCCGGTGGAGCGTCGCCGCGTACTCCGGGTAGTTGACCTCGCCGACGTGCTCGCCCATCTCTATGGACGCGACCGCGTCGAACGGCTCGTCCGTCAGCTCCCGGTAGTCCTGCCGGCGCACCTCGACGCGGTCTTCCAGGTCGTGCTGGGCGAGCCGGGCGCGGACGTGCTGGAGCTGCTCGGCCGACAGCGTGATGCCGACGGCCTCGACGCCGTGGTGCTTGGCCGCGTGCACCAGCAGCGAGCCCCAGCCGCAGCCGATGTCCAGCAGCCGCATGCCGGGCCGCAGCCCCAGCTTGCGGCAGACCATCTCCAGCTTGTCGTGCTGCGCCTGGCCGAGGCTCTGCGAAGGGGAGGTGAAGTACGCGCTGGAGTAGGCCATCGAGTCGTCCAGCAGCAGCTGGAACAGGGCGTTCCCGGAGTCGTAGTGGTGGGCGATGGCGGAGCGGTCGCGCCGCGGGCTGTGCAGCTTCCCCGACAGCCGGGCCTCCTCGGCGGGCGGCTTGGGCGGCAGGCCGGCGACGCCCAGCCGGGCGGCGAGCGCGGCGGCTTCCCACCAGGTGCGCGGCCCGATCTTCACCCGGTTGATCTCCCCCGTGCGGGTGAGGGCCCAGATCCGGCGGAAGCCGTCCGCCAGATCTCCTTCGACGTCGAGGTCACCGGTGACGTACGCGCGGGCGAGCCCCAGCTCGCCGGGCGCGTACAGCAGGCGGCGCAGGGCGCGGCGGTTGCGCAGCACCACGGTGGGCGCGTCCACCGGGCCGGCGCGGGTTCCGTCCCAGGTCCGAAGGCCGACGGGGAGCTGCCCGCCGAGGAGCTTCCCGGCGAACGAAGCGAGTCGGTGCGCGGTGGTGTTCGGCATGTCCGGGATTCGCTCTACCCTGCGGTGCGGATTGGTGCCGGACCCGGCCAATCCGATCGGGTCACGGCTGCGAAGGACCGCTGTGGAGATCACGGGAGAACGCATCGGCGTCATCGGCAGCGGGGTGGCCGGACTGACCGCCGCCTACCTGCTGCAACGCAAGTACGAAGTCCTGCTGTTCGAGGCCGACGACCGCCTGGGCGGGCACGCGCACACGCACGACGTGCCGAGCGCGCACGGCGGCACCGTCGGGGTGGACTCCGGCTTCATCGTCCACAACGAGCGCACCTACCCGACGCTGCTGAGGCTGTTCGCCGAGCTGGGGGTGGCCACGCGCGACACGGAGATGTCGATGAGCATCCGCTGCGACGGCTGCGGCCTGCAGTACGCCGGCGCCAAAGGGCTGGCCGGGCTGTTCGCCCAGCGCGGCAACCTCGTGCGCGGCCGCTACCTGCGGATGCTGGCCGAGGTCAAGCGGTTCCACCGCCACGCGAAGCGGCTGCTGGCCACCAAGGACACCAGGGCCGCCGGAGAAGTCACGCTCGGGGCGTTCCTCGCCATCGGCGGCTACACCCGCTACTTCGTCGACCACTTCATGCTGCCGCTGGTGTCCACGGTCTGGTCGGCCGACCGCACCGACACGCTGAAGTACCCGGCGCGGTACCTGTTCGAGTTCCTCCGCAACCACGGCATGCTCTCGGTGAAGAACTCCCCGGCCTGGCGGACCGTCGCGGGCGGCTCGCGCGAGTACGTCGAGCGCGCGGCGAAGCAGCTGACGGCGGTGCACCTGTCGACGCCGGTGCGGTCGGTGCTGCGCACAGCCCGGGGCGCCGAAATCCGCGACGACGCCGACACGCCGCACCGGGTCGACAAGGTCGTCATCGCCACGCACGCCGACCAGGCACTGGCGCTGCTGGCCAACCCGACCGACGCCGAACGCGAGGTCCTCGGCGCGTTCCGCTACTCGGCCAACGAAGCCTGGCTGCACACCGACACGAGCGTGCTGCCCTCGCTCGCCGACGCGCGGGCCGGGTGGAACTACCGCGCCCCGGCCTGCGGCGCGCCGACCGGCGCGGTGCAGGTCAGCTACGACATGAACCGCTTGATGCGCCTGGAAGAGCCCACCGGGTACGTCGTCACGCTCAACCCGGGCACCGCCCCGGGCCCGGACCGCCTGGTGGCGAAGATGCGCTACGAACACCCCGTCTACACGCCGGAATCCCTTGCGGCGCAACGACGGCTGCCCGAGCTCAACGACGGCGTCGTGGCGTACGCCGGGGCCTACCACGGCTGGGGTTTCCACGAGGACGGCTGCGCTTCGGGCGCCAGAGCCGCCGAAAGCCTGGGGGTGATCTGGTGACGAACGCGCTCTACGACGCCACGGTCGCGCACGTGCGGCGGATCGACCCGCCGCACGCCTTCGCCCACCGCGTCTACCTGTGGCGGGTGGACCTGGACGACCTGCCGCGGCTGCCGTGGTGGCTGCGGCCGTTCGCGGGCTTCGACCGCCGCGACCACTTCGCGGCGGGCGACCCGCGCGGCATCCGCGAGAAACTGGACGCCTGGCTCGCCGAGCGCGGCGTCGACCTGCGCGGCGGCCGGGTCGTCATGCTGGCCGCCGCGCGCGTGCTCGGGTACGTGTTCAACCCGATCAGCGTCTACTGGTGCCACGGCCCGGACGGCCGGCTCGAGTGCGTCGTGGCCGAAGTGCACAACACCTACGGCGGCCGCCACGCCTACCTGCTGCACCCCGACGATGCCGGCCGCGCCCGCGCGGCCAAGGAGTTCTACGTCTCGCCGTTCCAGGAGATGGACGGCGAATACCGGATGCGCCTGCCGCGCCCGGAAGCGTTGCTGGACCTCACCGTCGCGTTGCGCCGCGGGACGGCCACGCCGCTGGTCGCTACGCTGCGGGGAGTTCGCCGCCCGGTGAACCCGCGGTGGCTGGCCCGGCTCGTGCTGGCCCGGCCGCTGCTCCCGCAGCGGGTGTCCGCGCTGATCCGCCGCCACGGCGTCACGCTGTGGCTGCGCAAGGCCGCGGTCGTCCCGCGCACCCCGCAGAACGCCGGAGGACAGCTGCATGGATGAGCCGGCCCGCCCGCGCCACATGGCGCCGGTGCCCTCCGAACCCCTGGCCGGCCCGACGGCCGAGGAGCTCATGGTGCGCGTCGCGAAGGGCGACGAGCGGGCCTTCGAGCTGCTCTACGACCAGCTCGCCGGGCCGATCTTCGGCCTGGTCCGGCGGATCGTGCGCGACGCGGCCCAGTCCGAAGAGGTCGCCCAGGAGGTGCTCGTCGAGCTGTGGCGCACCGCGACGCGGTACGCCCCCGACAAGGGCTCGGCGCTGAACTGGGCGATGACGCTGGCCCACCGCCGCGCGGTCGACCGCGTCCGCTCGGCGCGCGCCAGCACCGAACGCGAGCAGAAGGCGACCTTCGAGGCCGCCCGCGGCCGCCCGTTCGACGAGGTCGCCGAGTCCGTCACCGCCCGGCTCGAACGCTCGCAGGTCCGCCGGTGCCTGTCCTTCCTGACCGACCTGCAGCGCGAATCGGTGCTGCTCGCCTACTACCAGGGCTATACGTATCGCGAGGTGGCCGAAGTGCTGTCGACGCCGCAAGGAACCATCAAGACGCGGCTCCGGGACGGGCTGATCCGCCTGCGGGACTGCCTGGGGGTGACCGCTTGAGCACGCCGGACATGCACACCCTGGCGGGTGCCTTCGCCCTCGACGCCGTCAACGACGTCGAGCGCGCGGAGTTCGCCCGCCACCTCGAGCAGTGCGAGTCGTGCACGCAGGAGGTCGCCGAGCTGCGCGCGACCGCGGCGCGGCTGGGCGCGGCGATGGCCGAGGAGCCGCCGCCGTACTTCAAGGACCGCGTCATGACGGCCATGCACGCCAGCCGCCAGCTGCCCCCGCGGACCCGGCCCGGTGCGCCCGAACGGCACCGCCGCTCGGCCCGGGCCCCGCGCTGGGCGGTCTTCGTCGCGGCCGCGGCCGCCGTCGTCGGGCTCGCCGCGGGCGGCGTGTTCGGCGGGATCGCGCTGACCCAGCAGCAGGAGCTGCGGACCGCGCAGAGCCGCCTCGACCAGGCGAAACAGCAGTTCGCGCCGGTGGCGGCGCTGCTCGCGGCCCCGGACGCGAAGACCGCGCACGGCGAAGCGCCCACCGGGGGCGGCGTGACGGTCGTCCTGTCTCGCTCGCTGAACCGCGTGATGGTGATGGACGCGGGCCTGCCGTCGCAGCCGGGCGGGAAGGTCTACGAAGCCTGGCTGATCACCGGCAAGGACGCCCCGCGCTCGGCCGGGGTGATCGCGGCGGCCGACGACGGCGGCCTGGTCGTGGCGGACGGTGTCGGGAGCGCCGACAAGGTCGCGGTGAGCATCGAACCGCCGGGTGGCTCGGTCACCGGGACGCCTTCGGAGGTCCTCATGAGCATGCCCGTGCCCGCCTGATCTTGCGCCATAGCAGACAGGCTCGGGGCGGCGCGCCGGGCTCCCCGCTCTTGCGCGCTCGAACGTGTTGTGGCAAAACACCTTTGCGACACACGGCGTGCCTACTGGATTAGAGCGTGCCTGGTGCCTACCGTCCTGCCTAACGTCGGCAGTTGACATAACTCTCGATCTAGGGTTGAGGTTGAGAGTCGATCACCGGCCGGCGGGCTGTACGGGCACAACGATCAGGAAGGCGGACTTCGATGACGCCCCCGCACAACTACCTTGCGGTGATCAAGGTGGTCGGCATCGGCGGTGGCGGCGTGAACGCCGTGAACCGCATGATCGAGGTCGGCCTCAAGGGCGTCGAGTTCATCGCGGTGAACACCGACGCGCAAGCACTGCTCATGTCCGACGCCGACGTCAAGCTCGACATCGGCCGCGAGCTGACCCGCGGCCTCGGCGCGGGCGCCGCCCCCGAGGTCGGCCAGAAGGCCGCCGAAGACCACCGCGAAGAGATCGAAGAGGTCATCAAGGGCGCCGACATGGTGTTCGTGACCGCGGGCGAGGGCGGCGGCACGGGTACCGGCGGCGCGCCGGTCGTCGCGCAGATCGCCCGCAAGCTGGGCGCGCTGACCATCGGCGTCGTGACCCGGCCGTTCACCTTCGAGGGCAAGCGGCGCGGCAAGCAGGCCGAAGACGGCATCCAGGCGCTGCGCAACGAGTGCGACACGCTCATCGTGATCCCGAACGACCGGCTGCTGCAGCTCGGCGACATCGGCGTGTCGCTGATGGACGCGTTCCGCTCGGCCGACGAGGTCCTGCTCTCCGGTGTCCAGGGCATCACCGACCTGATCACCACGCCGGGCCTGATCAACCTCGACTTCGCCGACGTCAAGAGCGTCATGTCGGGCGCGGGCTCCGCGCTGATGGGCATCGGGTCCGCACGCGGCGAGGGCCGGGCCATCCAGGCCGCGGAGAAGGCGATCAACTCGCCGCTGCTGGAGGCGTCGATGGACGGCGCCCACGGCGCGCTGCTGTCCATCGCGGGCGGCTCCGACCTGGGCCTGTTCGAGATCAACGAGGCCGCGTCGCTGGTGCAGGAGTCCGCGCACCCGGACGCCAACATCATCTTCGGCACGATCATCGACGACTCCCTCGGCGACGAGGTCCGCGTCACGGTGATCGCGGCCGGGTTCGACGCCGGCGCGCCGACGCACAAGAAGCTGGACCCGTCGACGTTCGGCTCCGGTTCGCGTTCGTCGTCGACCACGGCGTCGGCCTCGGCCGGGCAGGTTTCGAACCCGCCGACGCCGCCGTCGGGCGCCACCCCGGTCCCGTCGGCGGGCAGCTCCGGCTACCCGGTGGCGCCGCCGCGCTCGCACTCGCCGATGCCCTCGGCCACCGGCAACCAGCCGCCCGGCGGGCTCCCGCAGCCCGGCGGCGGCTCGCGCGGCTACTCGCCGATCGGCTCCAACGCGACCCAGGGCAGCCTGCCCGGGCGCGCGATGCCGGTGCACGACGACCCGTCCGACGACGAGGTCGACGTCCCGCCGTTCATGCGGCGCTAGCCACCAGCTCCGAAGGCCATCACCCGCGAACTAGAGTCGTGGGTGGTGGCCTTCGGCAACTCCGGAGGCCCGGCTCACCTTGTTGACCGGCCGCCAGCGCCCCAATGTGGCGTTGGGGGGGGGGGGGGGCCCCCACGCCCCCCCCGTGGGGGTGTTTGTTGAGGAGAGGGCACCGGTG
>NZ_JBFACT010000029.1:0-103513 GCF_040640995.1 Amycolatopsis sp. NPDC021455
CTCGTCGACGAGCACGACCGGCACGCCCCAGCGCGCGAGCAGCAGCGCGGCCGTCTGGCCGACCGGGCCGCTGCCGAGGACCGCGACCGTCATCCCTGCAGCCGGTCCCAGACCTCGCGGTCGCGTTCGGCGGTCCACACCACCGGCCGTTCGACGCCGGACAGCTCGTCCCACAGCCGGGAGACGTCGAAGGGCAGGCAGTGCTCGAAGATCGGCCAGTGCCCGTAGCGGCCTTCGAGGGCGGCGTGCGTGCGCTCGAAGGCTTCTTTGAGCGTGCCTCCGGCGTCGCGGACCGCGCCGACCTCGCGGATCATCGTGCCGAGGAAGTGCCGGGTCTGCGCGATCGCCGCCTCGACCGCCGCCGCGCCGCGGCTCACGCCGCCGCGGCCGCCGATCAGCACCTCGGCGCCGAACGCCGCCACACGGTCCAAAGTGGACGAAGCCCACTCGCGGTGGAACGCGTCCCCGGTGTACAGCGAGGCTTCGGCTTCCACGAGGTCGCCGGCGTAGAGGATCTTCTGCCGCGGCAGCCAGGCCACCAGGTCGCCTTCGGTGTGGCCGCGCCCGCAGTACTGGAGGACGAGGTCGCCGCGGTCGCCGCCGAGGTCGAGGGTGAGCCGGTCGGAGAAGGTCAGTGTCGGCCAGGTCAGCCCCGGCACCGACTCCGCGCCTTTCGCGAGCCGCGGCATCCGGCCGAACTCGCTCTCCCAGTCCTCCTTGCCGCGCTCGGCGATCAGGGCGCGGGTGTTCTCGTGCGCGACGATGACGTCGGCGTCGAAGGCGGACGCGCCGAGCACGCGCACCGCGTGGTAGTGGCTCAGGACGAGGTAGCGGACGGGCTTGCCGGTGTGCTCGCGGAGTTTCGCGAGCCACTCGCGGGCGGCGACGGGCGTGGCCAGTGCCTCGAAGCAGACGAGGAAGTCTTCCCCTTCGATGGCACCGATGTTGGGATCGCCCTCGGCGGTCAGCGCGTAGACGCCGTCGTCCAGGACTTCCAGGGTTTGCGCTTTCTCCGCCAGGTCGGCCGAAGAGGCGAAGGCTTTCTTCGTCACGGCGAGCGCTCCTTGATCGTCAAAGGATTGACTATCCGGTCAGGCTAGCCCGCCGCACCGCCGCAGCGGAACCCGCTTCCCCTAACCTGGGCCGCATGACCGACCGACCCGCCGACCTCGACTACCTTTCGTTCGTCGACTACGCGATCGGGAAGGCGCGCGCCGAGCTGCCCGCGACCGACCCGGTCGCGATGCGCCTCGGGCTGACGCTGCACCGGCTGGCCGGCGCGCTGGTCTACGACTGGGAATCGACGGTGCACCGGCCACGCGGCTGGAGCTGGGGCGGGTTCCGGGTGCTGTTCGTGCTGTGGCTGGCCGGCCCGCTCGAGTCGCGCCACGCCGCCCGGCTCGCCGGGATGAGCCGGGCGGCGGTTTCGGCGCTGGTCAAAACACTGGAGCGCGACGGCCTGGTGACGCGCACCCAGGTCCCCCACGACCGCCGCGCGGTCCGGTTGGCGCTGACGGAAGCGGGCCACACCTCGGTCGTCGACGCCTACCAGGAGCACAACGAGCGTGAGCAGGCCTGGGCGGCGTCGCTGACGCCTTCGGAGCGGACGGTCCTGATCGGACTGCTCGAAAAGCTCACGACGGGCCCCGCCGCGGCGGCCGCCCAGCGCCTGGCCTGATCAGCTGGCCAGGCCGGGAAGGGTGAGCGTGTGGCCGGTCTGCTCGGCCTTCGCCCGGAGGTACCGGACGTTGCTCTCGGTCGCGAACACCCCGGTCGGCACGCGGTCGCGGACCGCGATCCCGGCCGCCCGCAGCTGCGCCGCCTTGTCCGGGTTGTTGGACAGCAGGTCGATCCGGCCGGCGCCGAGCGCACCCAGCATCTGCGCGGCGACGGTGTAGTCGCGGGCGTCCTCGGGCAGGCCGAGCGCGGCGTTCGCGGCGTACGTGTCGAGGCCGCCGTCCTGGAGCGCGTACGCGTCGAGCTTGTTGTACAGGCCGATTCCACGGCCCTCTTGGCGCAGGTACAGCAGGTACCCGCCGGCCTCGGAGATCCGCGCGACGGCTTCGGCCAGCTGCGGGCCGCAGTCGCAGCGCGCGGACCCGAAGACGTCGCCGGTGAGGCATTCCGAGTGCGGCCGCACCAGCGGCACCTCGCCGGGCGTGCCCAGGACGAAGGCCAGGTGCTCGCCGCCGTCGGCCAGGCCGCGGAACGTGACGGCCTCGGCGTCGACCGCGACGCCGCCGTCGAGCCGCAGGGGAATGCGCACCCGCGTCCGCACCACGGCCGTCATGTCCTCACCCCTCGAGTCACCCACAAGATCGACCCTACACGAAGTTCAAATTCGAACATCGACGGCGGCCGGTACCCTCGGGGCACGCTCCCCGGTGCCACCGCCGCCTCGTTCCTGCTGGTCGTCGTGCTGGGGGCGATGTCGCCGGGGCCGGACTTCGTCGTCGTCACGCGCTCTTCGCTCACCGGCGGCAGGCGCGCCGGGATCGCCGCCGGCGCGGGGATCGCGCTCGGCGTGTTCACCTGGGTCCGCCGCCATCGCGCTCGGCGTCGCCGCCGTGCTCACCGCGTCCGCGATCGCGTTCACCGTCGTCAAGCTCGCCGGCGCCGCCTACCTCGTGTTCCTCGGCGTCAAGCCCTGGCTGGCCGTCCGCCGCGGCGAGTACCGCGACCTCGGCGACGGCGACGGCACGCGGCCGCTCACCGCCCGGACGGCCTTCCGCCAGGGCCTGTTCACCAACTTGCTCAACCCCAAGGTCGCCGTGTACTACCTGGCACTGCTCCCCCAGTTCCTGCCCGCCGACGGCGCCACCCCGCGGACGGTCGAACTCACCGCGATCGCCACCGCCGGCACGGTGCTGTGGTTCGGCACCCTTGCCGGCGTGGTCGGCGCCCTGCGCCGGTTCTTCGGCGACCTCAGCCCAGCTTTTCCGACGCCAGCCGCGTCCCTTCGACCCGGGCCTTGATCTTCGCGAACGCGGTGTCGCGCGAGGTCGACGTGTCGTCGGCGAACGGCGAGAACCCGCAGTCGTCGCAGGTGCCGAGCCGGTCGGGAGACACGATCCGGGCCGCGGCCAGGACGCGGTCGCGGACCTCCTCCGGGGTCTCCACCCGCGGGTCGATCGGGTCGGTGACGCCGACGAACACCCGCTGGTCGGCCTTGAGGTGGTCGGCGATCAGCCCGAGCGTCCGCTCCGGGTCGCCTTCGCCGGCCAGCGCGACGTAGAAGCGCCCGGCCCGGAGGTCGAACAACGCCGGCAGCAGGCCCGCGTAGTCGACGTCGAGGCTGTGCACGGAGTCCTGGTCGCCGCCCGGGCAGGTGTGGACGCCGATCTTCGCGCGCTCCTGCGCCGTGAACCGGTCCAGCACGGCGTTGTTGAGGTCGACGAACTGCCGCAGCAGCCCGCCGGACGGGTCAAGCTTCAGCGACAGCCGTCCCTCGGTGAAGTCGATCTGCACGCTGTCGGCACCCGCTTCGAGACTGCCCCGGATGTCCGCTTCGGCCGCATCGACCAGGTCGGCGACGAACCGCTCCCGCGGGTAGCCGTCGATGCCGTCGCCCGGGTAGATCAGCGAGAGGGCCGACGCGGCGATCACCGCCTGCTTGACCGGCTTGTCCGTGAGCGCTTTCGCCCGCGTCAGGTACGAGTCCGCGTGGGTCGCGTAGCGGAACGGGCCCGCGGTGAGCCGCGGCAGCTGCCGGGTGTGCCCGTCGGCGAACGGGATGACGACGCCGTCCGGGGCCAGCGCGTCGAGCCCCGCCAGCGGATAGGTCGCGAAGCTCGGCTTGCCCTGCTCGCCGTCGGTCAGCACCGGCGAGCCGGTCTCCTCGAACCGGCTCAGCGTGTCGGCCAGCGCCCGGCTCTCCAGCTCGGCGAGCGCCGCGGCATCGATCCGCCCGGCGGCGAACTCGCCGAGGCCGTCGAGGAGATAGTCCGGCCGCGGGATGCTGCCGATCGGTTCGGTGGGCAAGGTCATGGGGTCCTCCGGCTGCTTGAAGGGAACCCGGGCACACAGGGAGAAACCGGCCACACCGAGCGTCCCCACAGTCGTCCGGGCCGTCACCAGACACGTTCGAGGGGCAACTTAACGTGGCAGAACGCGGTCACCGAGCGCGTATCACCCGGTCGGACCAGAAAAAAGCACGAAATGAGAAGGCGTTCGGCGGTTCGCCGGGAGGACGATTGGGTATTCGCTACGGCGATACGGCGGGTTCGGCGCCGAAGGAGTACCCCCGATGCTCAGTCACCACGATCGCACCGAGCTCGAGAAGATCGAGCGCAGTCTCGAGCTCAGTGACCCCGATCTGGCTGCCGCGCTGCGCGACGGCAGGCGCCCGAAGTCGCGCGCGTTCCGGAGCGCCCTCCTGATCGTCTTCGACGCCATCGCCGTGACGCTGCTGGTCCTCGGGCTGGTGCTGCCCGATCCCGGCGTCACGCTCTGCGGGATCATCGCCCTCACCGGGACGGTCTGGACGCACGTGGCGCGGCACCGGATCTGAGGCGAGACTGGGCGGCGTGAAGTGGGTCCTGCACGTCGACCTCGACCAGTTCATCGCCGCGGTCGAGATCGCCCGCCACCCGGAGCTGCGCGGACGGCCCGTCGTGGTCGGCGGCAACGGCGACCCGGCCGAGCGCGCCGTCGTCGCGACGGCGTCGTACGAGGCCCGCGAATTCGGCGTCCAGTCCGGCATGCCGCTGCGGATCGCCGCCAGGCGCTGCCCGGACGCCGTCTTCCTGCCCAGTGACCCGGACGCCTACCTCGAGGTGTCGGCGCGGGTGATGGCGGCGGTGCGGGAGCTGCCGGTCGTGGTCGAGGTGCTGGGCTGGGACGAGGCGTTCGTCGGGGCGGAGACGGCCGACCCCGAGGCGCTGGCGGTGGCGATCAAGGAGGCGGTGGCGCGCGAGACGGGCTTGTCGTGCGCGGTCGGGATCGGCGACAACAAGCTGCGGGCCAAGCTCGCCACCGGGTTCGGGAAGCCGGGCGGGATCTTCCGGCTCACCCGGGAGAACTGGTGGGACGTGATGGCCGCGCGCCCGACCGACGCGCTGTGGGGCATCGGCGGCAAGACGGCGAAGAAGCTCGCCGAAATGGACATCCACACGGTCCTCGACCTGGCCGGCGCGGACCCGGCGACCCTCGCCGCGCGCTTCGGCCCGAAGACCGGCCCCTGGCTGCGGCTGCTCGGCGGCGGGATCAGCGACGCCGACGTCAGCGCGACGCCGTGGGTGGCCCGGTCCCGCAGCCGCGAGACGACCTTCCAGCGCGACCTCACGGATCCGGCCGAGATGGCGTCGGAGGTTTCCGCGCTGGCGAAGCGCGTCGCCCAGGACGTCCTCGACGAGGGCAGGCCGGCGGCGCGGGTCGCGGTCAAGGTGCGGTTCGTGCCGTTCCTGACCCACACGCACAGCGTCACCCTGCCCGAGCCGACGTCGGACGCCGCCGAGATCGGCCGTGCGGCGCAGGAGGTGCTCGGCATGTTCGAGCTGACCCGCGCGGTGCGGCTCCTGGGTGTGCGGGCCGAGTTCCCGCGCGAGGACTAAAGCCATTGGTTCCAGGAAGACCGACTCCAAAAAACCACGCCAATGAGTGAACTCGACCGAGCGAATCCAACTTGACAAACCACAAGAGTCTGAAGTGGACCGATCGGTCACCGGGGTCCCCCGAACGTGTTTCAGCCGTCCGCGCTACCTTGCCGGGGAAGGTTCACCAGCGAGAACCTTGCGGGAGCCAAGGAGCGATCGGTCGTGAGCGACGACAACACGACGCAAGACGTCGACAGAAAAGACAAACTCACCGCGACGATCGATCGCGATTCTTCCAGGTCGAAATCCAACGGCAGTCGACTTTCCGTGAGGTACGACAGAGAAAGCACCTCGAAAAAGAGAATAGACACCACGACAAAAGTGGCGCTGTTGATCACGCTGGCCGGAGCCTCCGCGCTCATCTACTATCTGCTGTTTGGCAGCTCGAAGCCTCAGGAGGGAACGACAACCCCGGCGACAAGCCAGTCGCCGGCACCGGCGTCTTCGAGCACACCATCGGACAGCCCCAGCAAGCCCCCGGAACACACGCCGACCACCCACCACGATCGACCGAACTCGTCGGAACAGCATGCGGCGGCGCCGGCTCCCGTTTCGACGACCGGCACGCCACCGGCCGTGACGTCTTCGGTTTCACCAGCCTCGGCGACGCCGACGCCGACCGAGTCGAACTCCGGCCGGACCGATCTGCCCTCGCCGTCCACGTCGTCGGCTGCAACCACGACGACTATCTCCCGTCCGTGAGCTCGTCCGGCAACGGCAACGGCCGGTCCGGGTCCAGTTCGACGCCGCCGGCCCGCAGCGTGTGGTCCAGCATCGCCCAGATCGTGCCCGTCAGCTGGGCCGTCAGCTGGTCCAGGGTGAGCGTGCCGGGGTGGTCGAGCCAGCGGGTCGTCGCCGACTCGACGTACCCGACCAGGCCGAACGCGATCGTGTCCGCCGGCGCCGGGTCGAGGCCGAACGCCGTCAGGTAGCCGGTGAACAGCGCGCTGAGGTGCCGCGCGATGGTGCCGCGGACGTCCGCGGCGCCCTCCGGGGTGGCCGGCAGCGTCCGGACGAGGTAGCGGTGCAGCTGGGCGTGCTCGGTCAGCCAGCGCAGGTGCGTCGAGATCGCCGCCGCGATCATCTCGTTCGGTGAGCCCTCGGGGTGCCACAGCGGCGCCAGCTCGGCGGTCACCAGCTCGGCCGCGCGGCGGGCGATCGCCCGCTGGAGGTCGGCCGCGCCGTCGAAGTGGCGGTACAGGCGGGTGCGGGCCACGCCGGCGCGTTCGGCGATCTGCTCGGTCGAGACGTCCGGGCCGTGCTCGGCGATCGCCTCCAGTGCCGCGTCGACGAACTCCGCGCGCCGCCGCTCCTGCTGGCCCGCCCAGCGCGCCGCCCGTCCGTCGACCTTGGTCACGGCGGAAGCCTACTCAGGACGGGGCGGGCGGTGTACGCTCCCCGAAGTAAGTAGTACGTCGCGTACCCCCTACTTTTGAAGGCGGCCATGAGCGACCGGGACGTCATCGCGGCTCGTCTGCTCAAGAGCTCCGCGAAGAACTCCTACGACCCGTACGTCGACGTCGACTGGGACGCGCCGCTCGCCGAGGACAAGGCGTACATGCCGCTGGAGCGCGTGTCGCTCTACGGCACCGATCTGTGGGCGAAGCTGACACCCGAGCAGCGGATCGAGCTGTCCAAGCACGAGATCGCCAGCATCATGAGCGTCGGCCTGTGGTTCGAGATCATCCTGATGCACCTGCTCGCCCGCTACGTCTTCGACCTCGACGCGCGCACCGAGCACGCGCAGTACGCGCTCACCGAGATCGGCGACGAAACCCGGCACTCGGTGATGTTCGCCCGCACCGCCGAGCGCCTCGGCGTCCCGCGCTACGGCGTCCCGAAGGTCGTGCACCGCGCCGCGAAGGTGTTCGGCGCGACCGCCACCGGGCCGTCGATGTTCGCCGCCGTGCTGGTCGCCGAAGAGACCACCGACCGGCTGCAGCGGTCGATGATGGACGACGAGGGCATCCAGCCGCTGATCCGCTCGGTCAACCGCATCCACGTCGTCGAGGAGGCCCGGCATGTCCGGTTCGCCAAGGAGGAGGTGCTGCGGGAGACACCGAAGCTGTCGAAGGCGAGCCTGCGGCGGCACCGGCTGCGGACCGCGCTCGTCGCCTACGGCGTCGTCGACAGCATGGTCGACCCGCGGATCTACCGCAGCGTCGGGATCGACCCGCACGAAGGCCGGGCCGCGGCGCTCGCGAACCCGCACTTCCACCGGACGCGCCGCTGGATGGCCGAGAAGATCGTGCCGTTCCTGCGCGAAGCGGGCCTGATCGGCGGCCGCTCCGAAGGCGTCTGGCGGCGCGCGCATCTGCTCTGAGCGGTGACCGCAAAAATGCCTTCCCGGGACATTCCGAACTGCGCCAGGATTTCCGGGTGACCGCAGATTTCCCGCTCGAACCGCCACCGCAGCAGGTACCGGTGCCGCAGCCGGAACCGCGTCGCCCGCTGCTCGCCCGCCCGGTCGCCGTCGGCCTGATCGGCGTCCTCGCCGGCGCGTTCCTGGTCGGCGTGCCATGGCTGGTGCTGAGCCTGCTCGGCGGCCCGAGCGGGCAGGCCCCGGCCGCGCCGGCCAACCTGGGCGGGCTCAGCCGGGCCGAGGAGGCGATCGCGAAGCTCGACAAGGTGAAGGGACAGTCCATGATCGCCCGCGTCGAGAAGGCCGACCGGGAGACCGGCGCCGCCGTGTCGGCGGCCTACGGTGGGGCGGGCGCGGTCGTCCAGGAGTATCGGGACGACAAGTTCGCCCGCGGATTCCAGCTGATCGCCGTGCGCGCGCCCTCGCCGGAGCTGTTCGCCCCGTACCAGGACGCCCAGGCTCTCGGCATGGCCAAGCCGGACACCGAACTCGTCCGCGTCGGCGATGTCCAGTGCCTGCTGCACAACGACCCGGCCGCACTGGGCTCGACACCGGATCCGGACCAGTCGTTCGTCACGAGCTGCCAGCGCAGCGGGCCGGCCCTGACCGTCACGATCCGGACCCTGAGCAGGGAGGGCAACGGCGACCCGCGGGAGCTCGCCGGGATCGTCAAGGAGGCTTGGGGAACACTGAGCCGGTGATCGGCCGATCCGCACCGCGCACATCGACGACGAAGCCGCGCTCGCCGAGATCGACCAGCGCAGCCGGACCTCGGTCGTGTCCTCCGCGCCGGCACCCCCGCCTGGCACGCCCTTCTTCGACGAGGACGCGCGGCCCGGAAACTTCCTCGTCGCCGAGCAGCAGCGGCTCGGCATCGCACGACAGCTGGTCGACGCCGCCGTGACCGAAGCGCGGCAGCGTGGCGCGCGCAAGATGACGCTGCGCGTGCTGGGGCGCAACACCGGCGCCCGCCGGGTCTACGAACGCTGCGGGTCAGTCGTCGAAGGCGTCTGGCGACGCGCGCATCTGCTCTGAACCCCCTTCTTCTCCTGGCTCGCCCCCTCGCTTGACAGCGTCGGCGCGGCTTTGCCATCCTGGTTCCGGGCCGAGAGGCGCTGCGACGGAACTCTCTTCCGCCACGCTCGGCCCGGACCACGACTCCAAGGGCGCCTCCCGCGAGGGAGGTGCCTTTTTCGTTGTCCGCAAGGACTTCCGCGCTGCCTCCCGAGCGTTCCGTCGACGATTTCCGGAGTGCACCGAAAATGAGTGACAAACTGCAGACCCGCAATGGCCTCGACTTCGCCGTCGCCGACCTCTCGCTGGCCGACGCCGGCCGTACCCAGCTGCGGCTGGCCGAGCACGAGATGCCCGGCCTGATGGCCATCCGCCGGGAATACGCCGCGGCCCAGCCGCTGAAGGGGGCCCGCATCGCCGGGTCGCTGCACATGACCGTCCAGACCGCCGTGCTCATCGAGACCCTGGTGGCGCTCGGCGCGCAGGTGCGCTGGGTGTCCTGCAACATCTTCTCCACCCAGGACGAGGCCGCCGCCGCGGTCGTCGTCGGCCCGGAGGGCACCGTCGACGCCCCGGCGGGCACCTCGGTGTTCGCGTGGAAGGGCGAGACGCTCGAAGAGTACTGGTGGTGCACCGACCAGCTGTTCGCCTTCCCCGGCGGCCAGGCGCCGAACATGATCCTCGACGACGGCGGCGACGCCACCCTGCTCGTCCACAAGGGAGTCGAGTTCGAAGCGGCGGCCGCGGTGCCGCAACCGTCCGAAGAGGACCCGGAGGAGTACCGGATCATCCTCGACACCCTCCGCGCGAGCCTCGCGGCCGACGGCGACCGCTTCACCCGGATGGCCAAGGAGATCCGCGGCGTCACCGAGGAGACCACCAACGGCGTCAAGCGGCTCTACAAGCTCGCCAAGGACGGCGAGCTGCTCTTCCCCGCGATGAACGTCAACGACTCCGTGACGAAGTCCAAGTTCGACAACAAGTACGGCATCCGGCACTCCCTTGTGGACGGATTGAACCGGGCCACCGACGTGATGATCGGCGGCAAGCGCGTGGTCGTCTGCGGCTACGGCGACGTCGGCAAGGGCGCGGTCGAGGCGCTGCGCGGGCAGGGCGCCCGGGTCGCGGTCACCGAGATCGACCCGATCTGCGCGCTGCAGGCGGCGATGGACGGACTGGACGTCGTCGAGCTCGACGACGTGGTGGCCACCGGCGACATCTTCATCACCACCACCGGCAACTTCGGCATCATCTCCGCGGACCAGATGAGCCGCATGAAGCACAACGCGATCGTCGCCAACGTCGGGCACTTCGACAACGAGATCGACATGGCCGGCCTGGCGAAGCTGCCGGGTGTGGTGAAGAAGGAGATCAAGCCGCAGGTGCACGAGTGGACGTTCCCGGACGGCCACGCGATCATCGTGCTCTCCGAGGGACGGCTGATGAACCTGGGCAACGCGACCGGGCACCCGTCGTTCGTGATGTCGAACTCCTTCACCAACCAGGCCATCGCGCAGATCGAGCTGTTCACCAAGCCCGGCGAGTACGCGACCGACGTCCACCGGCTGCCGAAGCACCTCGACGAGAAGGTGGCCCGGCTGCACCTCGACGCGCTCGGGGTGAAACTCACCAAGCTCACGAAGGCGCAGGCGGAGTACATCGGCGTCGACGTCGAGGGTCCGTACAAGCTCGATCACTATCGGTACTGATCCGGGTTTGATCCGAGGTTGCTCCATTCGCCGTAGTTTGGTTTATCGGGAAACTGGCCATCCTCCGGTCGAGAGCGCATCCGCCCGGACGGCACGGAGCCGGGCCGGGTCTCATGCGAAGGAGTGTGTCAAGTGATCATTCTCGGTGTGATTCTCCTCGTCATCGGGTTCATCGTGGGCATCCCGGTGCTGTACACCATCGGTATCATTCTCGCGGTGGCCGGCGTGGCACTGGCCATCTTGGGCGGCACGGGCCGCCGGATCGGTGGCCGGGCGCACTGGTACTGATCCGCCTTCCTCCCCACCACCACCCTCAACGGAGGCGCTTCGCGCCGCTGGTTTTAGGGAGACCTCGCCACGGCCTGGCGCGCGTCAGCAGCAGTGCTGGCCGCGCCAGGCCGTCCGGCCTTCGTTCGCCGCCACGGCGGCGATGGCCAGGGCGACGGCCGGATCGGCCCACCACCAGCCGAACAGGGCGTTGAGCAGCAACCCCGCCAGCAGGACGGCGGAAAGCCAAGTGCACAGCAGGGTCTGCCGCGAATCCGCGACCGCGCTGGCCGAGCCGAGCTCCCGCCCGACCCGGCGCTGCGCCGCGGAGAGGGCGGGCATCACCGCGAGCGAAATGGCCGCGAGCACGATTCCGGTCCGGGAAGTTTCCGGCGCGGCGCCCGTGAAAAAAGTACTCACGGCCTCGGCCGTCACGTAAATCGCGAGCGCGAAGAAAGAAATCGCGATCGCCTTCATTGCCCGCCGTTCGCGGGCTTCCGGGTCGGCACCCGAAAACTGCCAAGCGACCGCGACCGCCGAAGCGACTTCGATCACCGAATCGAGCCCGAAGCCGATCAAGGCTCCGGACGAAGCCGCGGCACCGGCGGTCAGCGCGACGACGGCCTCGACGACGTTGTAGGTGATGGTCGCCGCCACCAGCAACCGGACGCGGCGCACCAGGACCGCCCGGCGGTCCGGCGACACCACCGAGGGCGCGCAGCAGCCGTCCGCACAGGTCTTCGTGGCCGGTTCCGGCTTCATCGCGCCCCCACCGGCTCGTCCTCGCAGTCTTCCCGTGGTTCGACCGCCAGGACGACCTGGACGAGTTCGCGCAGGGCGCGGGCCAGGTGCGCGTCGGCGATCTCGTAGCGCACCTGACGGCCCTCGTAGCCGGCCACGACGAGCCCGCAGCCCCGCAGGCACGACAGGTGGTTGGACACATTGGACCGGCTCAGGCCGAGTTCCGCGGCCAGGCGCCCGGGGTAGGCCGGGCCGTCGAGCAGCGCGGTGAGGATCCGGCAGCGGGTCGGATCGGACAGGGCTCGCCCGATCCGGGCGAGCGCCGCCTCCCGCGTTTCACAGGTCACCATGCAGTGAACTGTACATCAGACACTGACATGTCCGCTCCCGGGACACCCGGGAAAATAAAGGGTCCTCCGGCTCCGAGGGGGAGGGAGAGCCGAAGGACCCCGTTAGTGTTAGCACATTGCCAAGCCCGTGTACACAGCTGCATACACGATCGTGTTACGCCCTTGACGCCGTCCGAACGCCGTGAAGGCCTCCCCGGCGGGCGGCGAAGCCCGGCGGGAAGGCCTTCACGGATCCTGGCGGGAGGCTCAGGAAACTTTGCGCAGCAACGGTTTCCGCGGCACGGCCACGCACCCGCAGCCGTTGGCGAGGGCCCGGCAGTCGACGATCAGCGCGTGCCGGACGCGGTCACCGTCCCCGCAGGCCGCGTCGGTGCACTCGGTGAATCCGCCTTCCGGGTGGATCACCAGCGTGCCGTGGCAGTGATCGATCCCCGCGTCACAAGAGGCGCATTCCATGACGGGCCACCCTTCCGCGATCGTGCTCAGGACCTCAAGGTAGGCCCGGAAAGCACGCGGACGCGGCAGCGGGACGGCGTGTCGGACCGATCACCCTTCCGTGACGGACGCCGGTGGCTCAAGCGGACTTCGGGGCCCGCTTGCGGGCCGCCGGCTTCTTCTTCGCAGCCGCCGGCTTGGCGTCCTCATCGGACTGCTCCGAAGAGGACTGACGCGACTTCTTCGCGGCGTCCACACTGGCCTGCAGCGCCGCCATCAGGTCGACGACGTCGGCCTTGGCGGTGACCGCGGCGGGCTTGGTCGTCTCCTCCCCCGCGACCTTGGCTTCGATCATCTCCTCGAGGGCCTCGCGGTAGTGGTCCTTGTACTTCTCCGGCTCGAACACCGGCTCGGCCAGTGAGTCGATCAGCGACCCGGCCATGGACAGCTCCTGGGGCCGGATCTGCGGCGGGTCGTCGCGCAGGAACGGGAAGTCGGGCTCGCGGACCTCGTCCGGCCACAACATCGTCGTCATCACCAGCACGTCGGCGTGCACGCGCAGCACCGCCATGCTCTCCCGCTGCCGCACGGCGACCTTCGCGATGGCCACCTGGCTCGACTTGTGCAGCGCGTCCCGCAGCACGACGTACGGCTTCACCGCGTTCTTCTGCGGCTCCAGGTAGTAGGTCCGGTCGTACTGGATCGGGTCGATCGACTCCAGCGGCACGAACTCCAGCACGTCGATCGTGCGCTGGGTGGGCAGCGGCAGCTCGGCCATCTCGGCGTCGGTGATCACCACCATCTCGCCGTCGGGCAGCTCGTAGCCCTTGGCGATCTCGGCGTAGGGCACTTCCTCGCCGTCGATCGTGCAGAACCGCTTGTACTGGATGCGCCCGCCGTCGGCCTCGTGCACCTGGCGCAGGGAGACGTTCTTGTTCTCGGTGGCCGCGTACAGCTGGATCGGGATGCTGACCAGCCCGAACGACACCGAGCCCTTCCACATCGCCCGCATGCCACGTACCTCCGAGGTCGCCTTCACGCTACGTGACAACCGTAGCCCGAATAGTGCCCCGGCGACAGTCCGATCTAGACCTCTGCCAGGTACTTCTCCCAAAGTGCGGGGTCCATGAACCAGTGCCGGAAGTCCGTCGGGTCGGCGAATCCGTTGACCAGCCGCCGGGCCACGGCCGGATTCTGGCCGGCGACCCCGAGGATCTCGAGCACGTGCGGGGGCGGCGGCAGGAGCAGTGCGTTGGTCCATTCGGTGACCGGCCCGGCGTACTCCCAGTAGCGCTCGAAGGTGGCGTCCATCCACGCCGCGTCGAACGGCCGGTCGCCGTGGGCCAGGATCGCGTCCAGGTACGTCGCCGCGCAGTGGCTCGCGTTGTTCGAGCCCTGCCCGGTGATCGGGTCGTTGGCCACGACGACGTCGGCCATGCCCAGCACCGTCGCGCCGCCCGGCAGCGTCCCGACCGGGTTGCGGACCACCGGCGTGTACCCGCCGGCCAGCGTCGCCTTGGCGTCGGTCAGCTCCGCGTCGCGGCAGCGCTCGTACTCCCACGGCACGAACCGCCGCATCAGGTCGAGCAGGCGCGCGAGGTGCTCGTCCGGGCCCGGGCGGTCGTCGAAGCAGTCCAGCGGCCCGCCGGGCACGCCTTCGAAGAACAGGATGTCGCAGTTGCCGCTCAGCGTGTACGCCGGGATCATGAACAGCTCGCCGACGCCGGGGACGATGGTGAACCGCACCCCCGGCTTGTCCGGGTGTTCCGGCCGCGGGCCCACCCCGTGGGCGTAGACCAGCGAAAGCGCACGCATCGGCTGGGTGAACGGCGACCGCTCGGGCACGCGGTCGAACAGCTGGACCAGCTCGCCCTTGCCCGCCGAGATGATCACCAGGTCGTACAGCCGGGCCAGCGCGTCCAGTTCGGACGTCATCACGCCGTGGATGACGAGCTTGCCGCCCCGGTCTTCGAACAGCTCCAGCCAGCCCGCCATCTTCACCCGCTGGTCGACCGACTGCGCGGGGTGGTCCAGCTCGGCGAACCAGTCGAGCGCGCGGCCGCCGTCCGGCGCGGCCACCGATATCCCGATGCCCTCGACGTTCACCGTCCCGGCTTCCCACAGGTTCAGCCCGAGGTCCCGCTCGTGCTGCAGGGCGTCGTGGAACATGCACTGCGTCGACATCACCCGCCCGCCCCGGATCTCCTCCGGGGTCCGCGCGGACATCACCGTGACGTCGTAGTCCTTCGCCTGCAGCCCGAGGGCCAGCTGCAGGCCGGACTGCCCGGCACCGACGACCAGGACCTTGCGCATGCGGCTCTTCTCCTCCTGCTCAGGCGTGCGGGGCGCTGCCGGCGAGCTCGCGGCCGGCCGGGCCGGAGAGCACCGCGAGCGACAGCGTGTGGCCGACCAGTTCGGTCAGGGTGGCGATCGTCGACGCGCGGTCCCGGGCGTCGCAGGTGACCAGCGGGACGGCCGGGTCGAGGGCGAGGGCGTCGCGCACCTCTTCGAGGTCGTGCACCGGCTTGCCCTCGAACTGGTTGACCGCCACGACGAACGGCAGCTCGGAGTCGTTCTCGAAGTAGTTGATCGCCGCGAACGACTCGTCGATCCGGCTGGTGTCGACCAGCACGACGGCGCCGAGCGCACCCCGGCTCAGGTCGTCCCACAGGAACCAGAACCGCGCCTGGCCCGGCGTGCCGAACAGGTACAGCAGCAGGTCCGGGCGCAGGGTGATGCGGCCGAAGTCCATCGCGACGGTCGTGGTCGACTTGCCGCCGGGCGGGATCTCGTCGACGCCGGCGCCCGCCTCGGTCATCCACGCCTCGTTGCTCATCGGCGGCACTTCCGACACCGACCCGACGAACGTGGTCTTGCCGACACCGAAGCCCCCGGCGACGACGATCTTCGCGGAGATCGCCAGCAGATCGCCCTCAGGCGGGGAGCCGCTTGAGCCCATCAAGGATCCTCTCGAGCACGTTGGTGTCGTGGTGGTAGGCGTGCGCGGTCGGGTGGACGAAGACCGCGCCCTGGGTGGCGAGGTCCCCGATCAGCACCCGCACCACCCCGAGCGGCAGGTCCAGCCCGACCGACAGCTCGGCGATCGAGCACCGCGTCCGGGCGCGTTCGTAGAGCGAGCGCGACTCGGGCATGAGCGCGTCGCTCAGCGCGGGGTCGTACCGCGGCACCGAAACCAGCGTCTCGACCAGCAGCTGGTGACGCGTGCTGGTCCGGCCGCCGGTGAGCGCGTACGCCCGGATCCGGCGGCTGCGCCACACCAGAGGGCTGTCGGGTTCGGACACGGTGGACACGGACATCACCTCCTTCACGCCCGGGGCCGGCGCGCGGTCAGCACCTGGCGCAGTTCCGCGCGCACCTCGGGGGTGAGCGCGTGGCCGGCGTTGGTGATGAACTGGGTCATCTCGTAGGCGACCACCTTCATGTCCGCCTCGCCCGAGGTCAGCACGGCGAGTCCGGCACCGGAACCGATGCCCATGAACAGGAAGTAGCCGTGGGTCAGCCGGATGATGATCTGCTCGCAGGTGCCCTTCCCGAACAGCGCCGCGCTGTTGCCGGCCAGCGAAAGCAGGCCGCTGGCGATCGCGGCGAGCTGTTCGGCCTCGGCCTCGCCGACCGAGTCCGACGCGGTGAGCGGGAAGCCGTCCACGCTCATGATCAGCGCGTGGCTGACGCCGTGCACCTTGCGCACGAAGTCGTCGAGCAGCCAGGCGAAATCGGCCGGGGCGGGGTGGGGAGCGCTCACGAGGTGGTTCCTCCGGGCGTTTCGTCCTGCTGGGTGCGGTTCTCCGCGAGCGCGGCCTGCTCGCCGTCGGCGAACGCGCCGAGGTCGGCGAGCAGCCGCTCGTGCCCGGAAGCGGAGGTGTCCTGCCCCGGCGGCGTCGGTGGTGGCGGTGGTTCCGGCGCGGCGCCCCGGATGCTGCCGGGCACGCGGCGCGGGAGGCCGCTGGGCGTGGTCCCGCCGGTGGCCCGCTCGACCGGCCGCGGCCGCGGGCTGGGCTTGCGCGGCACCGGCGTCTCGCGCGGGAGGGCGCCCGGGCGTCGGCGCGGCAGGGCACCGACGGCGACCGGTTCGCCGTCGGCCGCCGCCGTGACCGGCTCGAAGGTGCCGGTGCCATCCGGGGCTTCGCCCCGCGTCGGGGACTCCGCCACCCGAACCCCCGAACCGACGACGGTGCGGGTACCCGACCACGCGTGCTCGGTGATCTCGGTGACGATGCCCGTGGGCAGCAGCACGGTCGCCACCGTGCCGTGCGGGCTGCGCCGGTCGAGCCGCACGGTGACGCCGTGGCGGGCGGCGAGGCGGGCGACCACGGCGAGCCCCATGTGCCGCGCCGCGGCGTCGTCGAGGTCGCCGCCCGCGGCCAGCCGCGCGTTGAGGTCCCCGATGCGGTCGGCGGGGATGCCGATGCCCTCGTCCTCGATCCGGACGAGCACGCTGCCGTGCTCGGTCAGGTGGGCGCTGACGTGCACCGGCGAACTGGGCGAGGACTGGTTGGCGGCGTTGTCGAACAGCTCCGCCAGCACCCGCCCGAGGTCTTCGGCGGCGAAGCCGACGACGCCGAGGTTGACCACGCGGCCGATGGTGATCCGGGCGTAGTGGTTGATCGAGGACATCGCCTCGCGCATGAGGTCGAGCACCGACGTCGCGCGGGCGGCGGCGTCGGCGGTGTCCTGCCCGGCCAGCACGCGCAGGTTCTCGGCGTTGCGCCGCAGCCGCGTGGCGAGGTGGTCGAGCTGGTAGAGCTCGGCGAGGCGGTGGTGGTCCTCCTCCCCCGCCTCCAGTTCCTCCAGCCGCGCGAGGAGCTGGTCGAGGAGGTTGAGGTCACGCAGGGCGACGCTGGCGCAGATCTCGGCCAGCACGCCTTCGCCCGACGGCGCCGCCACCGGCTCCGGCCGGGTCAGCTCCACGAACGCCGGTCCCGCCGGGGGTGCGGTGTGCACAGGATGCTTCGGCGGCGCGGTGAGGTACTGGGCGGCGGCCACCCGGGAGCGGTCCAGCAGGACGCGTGATCGATCCAGGAGTTCCCGGGCCCGGCTCGCCATGTGGTCCCACTTCTTCCTTGATCGGCTGCTGCGACGGCTGTGTGCGCCGACCCCCGGGCGGCGATGCCGCACATGCAAGCAGAAAGCTTCGTGGGATGTCCACAACGGGTCCCCGTGCAATCGCTCTGCGTGATCGAATTTCGGGGACATCACTGCTGGTGAGCGCAGCGAGCTAGGCCATTCGGCTCATTTTTGCAAATTGCGGGTCGCAACGGAGCGCACACGGCCGCCCGCGGCACGGTCACACAGGGAGCGGCACAGCCGAAACGGGGTGTAACCGATCCGGCGCGGCGGGCGACCGGGACGGCATGGCCAAGGCGGGCGTCCCGGAGTAGCCGCGCGGCAGCCCACGGCACGTTCACGGCGGATCCCGGGGCCATGTCCGATTCGTCCCAACTTTGCGTGTCCCGCAATTTTTTGCGGAGCACGCAAGTTTTTCGCTACACTCCGCACATGCCGCCGGAAGAACCCCCGAAGCTGACGCTGCGCGAGCGGAAGAAGCGCGAAGCCCGCCGGGCGATCGCGCAGGCCGCCCTGCGGCTGACGCTGGACCGCGGGCTGGAGAACGTCCGGGTGGAGGACATCGCCAACGAAGTGGGCGTCTCCCCCCGCACATTCAACAACTACTTCTCCAGCAAGGAGCAGGCGGTCTGCGCGGTGGTCGTCGACCGGCACGAGGGCATGCGCGAAGCGCTGCTGGCCCGGCCCGAAGGCGAGCCGCTCTGGGAGTCCGTCAAGCAGGCCGTGCTCGAGCAATATTCGCGTGATGGCGAGCCGGATCGGGCGTATGTTGCCCGTATCCGGGAGCTGATGGGCCAGCTCATGCTGCGTGGGGAATTCCTGAACGCCCACGCGGCGGTCGAGCGGGTCCTCGCCGAAACGATCGCGAAACGGGTGGGCGGTGTGGACCACCTGCTGTGCCGGCTGATGGCCTCCTCGGTGGAAAGCGCCGTCCGCGTCGCCTTCGTCAACTGGTTCACCGAGGGCGAACCGCTCCTGCCGACCCTGGAGCGGCTGCTGGACGAGCTGGCCGCCGGGATGCCGACCCTGACCGGTGGCACCGCACGGAAACCCGACCCGAACACCACCATTTCCCTGGGGGAACAGGCATGTTAGTCAAGCTCCTGCGCAGCCATCTGCGCCCGTACCGGAGCACGCTGTGGGTGATCGTCGCCCTCCAACTGGTGCAGACGATCGCCATGCTCTACCTGCCGACGCTGAACGCCGACATCGTCGACAACGGCCTGATCAAGGGCGACATGGGCTACATCCTGCGGATCGGCGCGATGATGCTCGCCGTCACGCTGGCCCAGATCGCCGGCTCGATCGGCGCGGTCTACTTCGGCGCCCGCACGGCGATGGCGGTCGGGCGCGACATCCGCGCCGGGGTCTTCCACCGCGTGCAGGACTTCTCGGCCCGCGAGGTCGGCCAGTTCGGCACGCCGTCGCTGATCACCCGCACCACCAACGACGTGCAGCAGGTCCAGATGCTGGTGCTGATGACGCTGACGCTGATGGTGTCGGCGCCGATCATGTGCGTCGGCGGCATCATCCTGGCGCTGAACCTCGACGTCCCGCTGTCGTCGCTGCTGCTGGTCATCGTGCCGGTGCTGGCGGTCGCGGTCGGCACGATCATCGCCAAGATGCGCCCGGCGTTCCGGCTGATGCAGGTGCGCATCGACCGGATCAACCAGATCATGCGCGAGCAGATCATGGGCATCCGCGTGATCCGGGCGTTCGTCCGCGACTCCCACGAACGGAAGCGCTTCGACGTCGCCAACGACGAGCTGCTGACCGTGTCGCTGCGGGTCGGCCGGCTGATGGCGCTGATGTTCCCGATCGTGATGCTGGTGATGAACGCCTCCAGCGTCGCGGTGCTGTGGTTCGGCGGGCAGCGCATCGACTCCGGCAGCATGCAGATCGGCGCCCTGACGGCGTTCCTGTCCTACCTGCTGCAGATCCTGACGGCCGTCATGATGGCGACCTTCATGTTCATGATGGTGCCGCGCGCGGAGGTCAGCGCCGAGCGGATCAGCGAGGTGCTCGACACCTCCTCCAGCGTCCGCCCGCCGGTGTCGCCGATCCGGCCGGGCGCGGTGCACGGGCACCTGGAGCTGTCCGGGGTGGAGTTCCGCTACCCCGGCGCGGAAAAGCCGGTCCTGCAGGACATTTCGCTGATCGGGCGGCCGGGTGAGACCACCGCCGTGATCGGGTCGACCGGTACCGGCAAGACCACGCTGCTCAACCTGATCCCCCGGCTGATGGACGCCACCGCCGGCACGGTGAAGGTCGACGGCGTCGACGTGCGCGACCTCGACCCGGCGGTGCTCGCCCGCGCGGTCGGGCTGGTGCCGCAGAAGCCGTACCTGTTCGCCGGCACGGTGGCGAGCAACCTGCGCTACGGGAACCCGGACGCGACCGACGAAGAGCTGTGGCACGCGCTGGAAGTGGCGCAGGGCAAGGACTTCGTCGAAGCGATGCCCGAGGGTCTCGACGCGCCGATCGCGCAGGGCGGCACGAACGTCTCGGGCGGCCAGCGGCAGCGGCTCGCGATCGCCCGGATGCTGGTGCACAAGCCGGAGATCTACCTGTTCGACGACTCGTTCTCGGCGCTCGACTACGCGACCGACGCGGCCCTGCGCCGGGCGCTTGTCTCCGAAACCGCCGACGCGACGGTGGTCATCGTCGCGCAGCGGGTCAGCACCATCCGCACCGCCGACCGCATCATCGTCCTCGACGAGGGCCGCGTCGTCGGCACCGGCACCCACCACGAACTGTTCGACAGCAACGAAACCTACCGCGAGATCGTGCTGTCGCAGCTCACTGAGCAGGAGGCTGCGTGACCGAGCCTGCGAGGTCCGCCAGAGACACAGCAGCGTCGGTCACGACGCCGACGAGCGCCAGCGAGGAGACTGCGTGAGCACCACCGAATCGCCTAGAGCCGCCGTCACCGACGCCGGGGAACGGCCCGCCGCGCAGCGGCACAAGAACACCGGGGCCGTGGCCGGGCCGGCCGCCCGCTTCATGGGCGGCGGGGCACCGCCGGAGAAAGCCCTCGACTTCAAGGGATCGCTGAGGCGGCTGCTGCGGCTGCTCAAACCGCAGCGGGCCGCCCTGATCGGCGTCCTCGTGCTCGGCGCGGCCAGCGTGACGCTGACCGTGATCGGGCCGAAGATCCTCGGCCAGGCCACCGACGCCATCCTCGCCGGGGTTCTCGGCAAGCAAGTGCCGCCGGGGGTCACCAAGGAGCAGATCGTCGCCGGGCTGCGGGCCCGCGGCGACGGCACGCTCGCCGACATCTACAGCCGGGTCGACCTCGTACCGGGCATGGGCATCGACTTCGACAAGGTCGGCCAGATCCTGCTGACCGTGCTGGCGTTGTTCATCATCTCGTCGTTCTTCGGGCTGATCCAGGCCCGGCTGACGACGACGCTGGTGCAGCAGGCGGTCTACCGGCTGCGCGAGGAGGTCGAGGCGAAGTTCGCGCGGCTGCCGCTGAAGTACTTCGACCGCCAGCCGCGCGGCGAGGTGCTTTCCCGCGTCACCAACGACATCGACAACCTGGCGCAGTCGCTGCAGCAGACGCTGTCGCAGATCGTCGCGTCGCTGCTGACCGTCATCGGCGTGCTGATCATGATGTTCCTGATCTCGCCGCTGCTGGCGCTGATCGCGCTGCTGACCGTGCCGCTGTCGGCGGTCGTGGCGGCGAAGGTCGGGAAGCGGGCGCAGCCGAACTTCATCAAGCAGTGGTCGACGACCGGGAAGCTCAACGCGCACATCGAGGAGATGTACACCGGGCACTCGCTGGTCAAGGTGTTCGGCCGCCGCGACGAGTCCGCGGCGATCTTCGACAAGCAGAACGAAACGCTGTACCAGGCGAGCTTCCGGGCGCAGTTCATCTCCGGGATGATCCAGCCGGCGATGATGTTCATCGGCAACCTCAGCTACGTGCTGGTGGCCGTGATCGGCGCCCTGCGCGTCGCGTCGGGCAACCTGACCCTCGGCGAGGTGCAGGCGTTCATCCAGTACTCGCGCCAGTTCAGCCAGCCGGTGACGCAGATCGCCAGCATGGCGAACCTGCTGCAGTCCGGCGTCGCTTCGGCCGAGCGGGTGTTCGCGCTGCTCGACGCCGAAGAGCAGGCGCCGGAGCCGGCCGACCCCGTGCGGCCCTCGGTGGTCCGCGGGCGGGTCGAGTTCCAGGACGTCTCCTTCCGCTACCACGCGGACAAGCCGCTGATCGAAGACCTCTCGCTGACCGTCGAACCCGGTCAGACGGTGGCGATCGTCGGCCCGACCGGGGCGGGGAAGACGACACTGGTCAACCTGCTCATGCGGTTCTACGAGCTCGACGGCGGGCGGATCACGCTCGACGGCGTCGACATCGCGAAGATGAACCGCGAGGAGCTGCGCGACCAGACCGGCATGGTGCTGCAGGACGCGTGGCTGTTCGGCGGCACGATCGCGGAGAACATCGCCTACGGCGCGGACGATCCGAGCCGCGAGGAGATCGTCGAAGCGGCGCAGGCGACCTACGTCGACCGCTTCGTCCGCACGCTGCCGGACGGCTACGAGACGGTGCTGGACGACGAAGGCGGCACGGTCAGCGCGGGCGAGAAGCAGCTGATCACGGTGGCGCGGGCGTTCCTGGCCAAGCCGGCGATCCTCATCCTGGACGAGGCGACCAGCTCGGTCGACACCCGCACCGAGGTGCTCATCCAGCGGGCGATGAACTCGCTGCGCAGCGGGCGCACGAGCTTCGTCATCGCCCACCGCCTGTCGACGATCCGCGACGCGGACGTCATCCTGGTGATGGAGCACGGCCGGATCGTCGAACAGGGCGACCACGAAACGCTGCTGCGCAGCGGTGGCGCCTACGCGCGGCTGTACGCGGCCCAGTTCGCCGAAGCGATGGCGGAAACGGACTGACGTCGTCCCCCGGTACCCTGGAAGCTCCCGAGCCGAAGGGGTACTGGGGCGGCGATGGCCGACAGACTCGAGGAATACCGCGCGAAGCGAAGCCGCGACCGCACGAACGAGCCGTGGCCGGACGGCCCGCCGCAGCCGGGGGACGACGACCTCTTCGTCATCCAGGAGCACCACGCGACCCGGCTGCACTGGGACTTCCGGCTGGAGCGCGACGGCGTGCTCGTGTCGTGGGCGGTGCCGAAGGGCCTGCCGCTCTCCCCCGGCGTGCCGCGGCTCGCCGTGCACACCGAAGACCATCCCCTGGAATACCTCACCTTCGAGGGCGAGATCCCGGCCGGCGAGTACGGCGGCGGCCGGATGACCGTGTGGGACACCGGGAAGTACGAAACCCTGCACTGGAACGACCACAAGGTCGAGGTCGTCTTCCACGGCGAACGCGCGCGCGGCAAGTACCTGTTCCTCAACCGGCACGACGAGGACGGCCGCGACTGGACGCTCCGGCGGCTCGACCCGGCCGAGCCGGGACACCAGGACGCGCCCGAGTTCCTGGAGCCGATGACGGCGGTGCCGGGTGACCTGCCGCCCGACGACGAGGCCTGGGCCTACGAGTTCGCCTGGGGCGGCCTGCGCACGATGCTGCTGATCTGCGGCGGCCGCGTCACCGCGCACGACGAAACCGGCGCCGACGTCACCGGCCGCTACCCCGAGCTGCACAAGCTGGGCGAGCAGCTCGGGTCCACGGAAGTGCTGCTGGACGGCGAAGTCGTCGTGGTGAAGGACGGCAAGCCCCACCCGCCCGGCCTCGAAGAACGCCGCCGGGCCGACGGCGCCGCCGCCAAGCGGCTCACCGCCCGCTGCCCGGTCTTCTACTTCGCCGCCGACGTCCTGCACCTCGACGGCAAGGCGACCCTCGACCTGCCCTACACAGCCCGCCGGGAGCTCCTGGACGACCTCGGGGTGGCCGACCGGCACTGGCAGGTGCCGCGCTACTACCTGGGCGGCGGGGAAGCCGTCGCCGGGGCCAGCCGGCAGCACGGGCTGCCCGGCGTCGTCGCGAAACGGGCCGACAGCCCGTACCGGCCGGGCGACGGCTCCGGCGACTGGGTGCTGATCGGGAACTGAGCGGCCGGGGCCTGCCCGCCGCCCTCAAAGCGGGCAGGCCCCGGCCGGTGGTCAGCAGCCGCAGGTGTAGTACGTGATGTCCCAGTGGTTGCCCTCGTCGGCGTACAGGTTGCCGGACGCCGCCTGCCACTGCGGGTAGCCGTCACCGCGGAGGCCGATGTAGGTGAAGTTGTTCTTTATGTAGCCGTCGAGGCAGCTGTTGTGCGCGGTGTCCACCTTGTAGCCGTTCCAGTGGCTGTAGGTGCCCGAGGCGTGCCCGGTCTCGGTGCCCCCGGTGATGTTGACCGCGCAGCCGCCGGCCCGCTTCAGCGTGATCACGCCGTCGACCGTGCTCTGGTTGATCTGCTCGTAGGACGTGCAGGTGGGGTTGTTGCGGTCCGTGCAGTTCCCGCTCGACGAGTGCGTCACCCCGGCCGCGGACAGCTGCGACGCGGCCTGCGCCTGGGTCAGCTTGGTGACCTCGACACTCGCCGACGCGGTGCCGATGGTCGCGAACAACACGGTCGCGGCCGAAGCGGTCAGCCCCAGACCCGCCCGTACCAGCATCCGTCGTCCTCGCATGGCTTGGCTCCCTCGGTACGACAATCCGACAAGGGCAGCCAAATCGGGACGGCCATAACTTCGCCAAACACGCCGGCCGCGCGGGGAGCCGGGACGCCCGTCAGGTCCTGATCTTCGTCAAGACTTCACGAGTCCGGTCCCGCGCCGGGGATTCACTGGTGACGGCGTTGAGCTCCCCCAGCGCGCGCAGCTCCCACAGGGGGAACCCCAGCTCCCGGAACAGGTCGGCCGACGTCCGGAGGAGCCGCGCCGCCTCGCGTCCGGCGCCTTCGCCCGCCTGCGTCCGGCCCAGGCCGAGCAGGGCGTACCCGGCGCCGCGGCGGTCGCCCAGCTCCCGGAACACACCCAGCGCCGTCCGCAGGTGCCGCCGCGCGCCGGCCGGGTCGCCCGCACGACGGCGGGCCTCGGCCAGGCTGCGGTGGGTGTAGGCGGCGGCGTGCCGGTGCCCGATCTGCTCGAACAGCGCCAGCGACCGGGTCAGGCAGCGGTGCGCGTCGGCGAGTTCCCCGGCCTCGGCGTGCAGGTCGCCGAGGCTGCGCAGGACGTGCGCCTCCCAGTGCCGTTCGCCGGTGCGGACGGCCCCGCCGAGCGCGCCGGCGAGCAGGTCGCCCGCCTGGTCGCGGTCGCCTTGGCGGCGCAGGACGTCGGCGTAGCGCTTCGCGGCCTGGTCGTGCCAGCGGCCGTCGTCGCACTGCCGGGCGAGCAGCATGCTCACTTCGAAGCTTTCGACCGCGCGCCGCACGTCACCGACGTCTTCGGCCAGCGAACCCAGCTGCGCCGCCGCGGCCGCCTGCCCGCGGCGGTCACCGCAGTCGCGCAGCAGGTCGATGGCTTCCCGCAGCTCGGCGTCGGCGGTGCGCGGATCGCCGGCGTCGAGGTGGATGTCGGCGAGCGCGGCCAGCACCGTGCCGGTGCCCCGCGGGTCGTCCAGCCTCCGGTAACGGCGTTCGGCCATGACGAAGTACTTCCGCGCCTGCCGCCAGCGGCCGTGCTGCCCGTGCACCGAACCGAGGTCGAAGAGCTTCCCCGCCTCCGCGTGCGGGTCGCGGCGGCGCCGGGCCGCGGCCAGCCCGAGGACCGAGACGGCGCGGGCGGCGTGGCCGAGCCGCGGGGTGCCCGCCAGCGCGGTGCAGGCGTCGGCGAGCTGCCCGGTCAGCTCGTGCCAGCCGTGCGCGCCCGCCAGCCGGACGGCCGCGGCGAGGTGCCCGGTCTCCTCGGCCGCCCAGCGCGCCGGGTCGGCCGTGACGCGGCGCAGGGCCGCGGGATCCGGCTTTCGCGAGCCGGGTGCCGGACGGCCCCTGGCGTGTTCGGCGAGCGCCAGCGCGACCTCGCACGCGCGGCGCAGCGCACGCTCCTCCTGCGGTGACGGCGTGCCCTCGGCCAGCACGAGCCGGGCGAACGGGTCGACCGCCCACCGCGTCCCGGCCGGCGTCAGCAGGTGGGTCGCGGCCAGCGCGTCGAGCCGGTCGGCGGCCTCGGCCGGCGGCCGGTCGAGCAGCGCGGCCGCGCACCAGTCCGGGACCGGTCCGGTGAACGCGGCGAGCAGCCGCAGCAGGGACACCTCGGCGGGGGTGCGTTCCCGCAGCGCCGACGTCACCGCGGCCCGGACGCCGAGGTCGCCCGCGCTCAGCTCGTCGAGCCGGCGGCGGTCGTCGGCGAGCCGCGCGGCGAGCTCGGCCACGCGCCGGTCCGGCCGCGCCGCGAGCTTCACCCCGGCGATCCGGACGGCGAGCGCGAGCCCGGCGCAGTGCCCGAGAAGCCGTTGCGTGGCTTCGGGTTCCGCGCGCAGCCGTGACTCACCCGCGACGGCCGCGAGCAGTGCCCACGAGTCCTCTGTGGACAGTGCGGTGACCGGAACCGGACGCGCGCCGCACAACCCGGGGAGCGCGCGGCGCGCGGTGACCAGCGTGGCGCAGCCGGGCCCGCTCGGCAGCAGCGCGCGCACCTGCGTCTCGGACGCGGCGTCCTCGAGGAGCACCAGCAGCCGGCGGTCGGCGGTGTAGCCGTGCCAGAGCCCGGTCAGCCCGGCGCGGTCGGCCAGCTCCGCGGGCGTCGCCCCGAGCACGCGCAGGAACCCGGTCAGCACGGCGGCCGGGTCGGCGGGCGTCCCGTCGGGGCCGCGCAGCGACGCGGTCAGCTGGCCGTCCGGGAACCGGCGGCGGGCCCGCCACGCGGCTTGGACGGCCAGCGCGGACTTCCCGCTCCCGGCGGCCCCGTGCAGCACGACCGGAGCCGGGCCGCGCAGCGCCCGGGCGACGTCGGCGAGCTCGGCCGCGCGGCCGGTGAAGTCGGGCACCGCGGGCGGGAGCTGGGCGGGCGGCCCGGGCGTCGTCCACTCCGTGCCGGCGATCCGGCGGTACACCGCGACGAGGTCCGCACCCGGCCACACGCCCGCCTCTTCCCAGAGCGCCCGCCGGGTCCGGCGGAGCACCTCCAGCGCCGATTCGCGGCGGCCGACGGCACCCAGCGCGGACGCGAGCCGGGCGGCGAACCGCTCGTCGGCGGGGCGGGCCGCGACGACCGGGTCGAGCCGCTCGACGACGGACCGGCCGTCCCCGTCGGCGAGCTCCAGCTCGACCAGCTGCAGCAGCGCCGCCGACCGCCGATCCTCCAGCCACAGCTTGTGCGCCTCGAGCAGCGGCCCGCCCGCGACGTCGGCGAACGCGTCGCCCCGCCAGCACGCCAGGGCGCGTTCGAGCGCTCGACGACGCTGTGCCCGGTCGTCGGCACCGGCCGACAGCAGCGTGAGGAACTCGTCCGCGTCCAGCTCCCCCGGCTCGACGGTCAGCGCGTAACCCCGCGGCCCGGACCGCAGGCGCTGCCCGGCCTCGGCGGCGCCCAGGCCGGGCGAGAGCGTCTTGCGCAGCTTCGACACGGTGACCTGGACGATCGCGGCCGCGCTCGCCGGCGCGCCGTCGGGCCACAGCTCGTCGACCAGGGTGTCGCGGCCGACGAACTGGCCGGCCCGCGCGAGCAGGACGGCGAGCAGCCGCCGCGGCTGAGCCGCCGACGGCAACGCGACAGTGGCCGTCATCGGGCCGAGGACCTGGAACCGCACGGCTACCCCCACCCCGCGAGATCACCTGATCGAGCGAGTTGAATCTAGCCGCCCGGGCCGTCCGGGGAAGCCCGCTCACCCGGATGGCCGACGTCGTCCTCAGGCGTGCGCGAGCAGTTTCTCCATCAGCTCCGGGTTGCCGGCCAGCCCTTCGCGGAGGGTGTGCTCGCGCAGCGGCTTGAGGTCGCCGTAGGGCGGGTTCGCCCAGTCCAGGCCGCCCTGCGGCGGCTCCGGGTCGTATTCGATCCCGAACTGGACGTTCGTCGCCAGCTGCCGTCCGGCCAGCCGTTCCACCAGGTGCAGTGCCAGGTCGATGCCCGCCGAGACGCCCGCCGCGGTGATCAGCGGGCCGTCCTCGACCCAGCGCTCGGCGACCGGCGTCGCACCGAGCCCGGTCAGCAGGTCGCGGAACATCCAGTGCGTCGTCGCGCGCCTGCCCTCCAGGAGCCCCGCGGCGCCGAGGACCAGCGAGCCGGTGCAGACCGACGTCACCAGCTCGGCGCTCGCCGCCGCGGTGCGCAGCCAGGCGAGGAGGGTCTCGTCGGACATCGCGTGCAGCGTCGGCACGGTGCCGCCGGGTACCAGCACGGCGAAAGGCGACGGCACCTCGTCGAAGGTGTGGCTCGGCGCGATCCGCAGCGGGGTGTCGGTGCCGACGGTGTCCCTGGTGGCTCCCACCACGACCGTCCGGTAGCCGGGGTCGAACCGGGCCAGCGCGTCGAGCACCTGCAGCGGGCCCACCAGGTCCAGGGGCGTCAGCCCGGGGTAGACGACGAAGGCGATGGTCTTCTGCTCATCGGTCATGCCGCTCAGCGTGGCGGGACCGCCCGGCGCGGGCGGCCGCGATGTCCGAAATCCTGCGAACCGCGTCCGAGCGCCGGTCCGGCTGCTAGCGTTCGATCATGCCAGGCTCACCCAGACGGGTCGCGATCGTCGGCTACGCCGACGCCGAGCTGCTGGACATCGCCTGCCCCGCCGATGTGTTCGACGCCGCCAACCGGCTCGGCGCGCGGCCGCCGTACGAGCTGCGGCTGGCCTCGGTCGACGGCCGGGGCATCAGCACCAGCTCCGGTCTCACGCTGCAGCCGCACCTGCGCCTGGACCAGGTCGCCGGAGACCTGGACACGCTCGTCGTCGCGGGCGGCTGGGGCAGCACGGCCGCCGCGGCCGACGAGCGAGTCCTCGCCCACGTCCGGCGGCTCGCCCGCACCAGCCGCCGGGTCGCGTCGGTCTGCACGGGCGCCGAGGTGCTCGCCGCGGCGGGGCTGCTCAACGGCCGCCGCGCGACGACGCATTGGCGCTACGCGGCGCGGCTGGCCAGGGACTACCCGTCGGTGACGGTGGACCCGGTGCCGCTGTACATCCGGCACGGCAACGTCTACACCGCGGCGGGCGTGACGAGCGGGCTCGACCTCACGCTGTCGCTGGTGGAGGCCGACCACGGCCCGTCGCTGGCCCGGGAGGCAGCCCGCGCGCTGGTCACCTACCTGCAGCGGCCCGGCAACCAGGCGCAGGTCAGCCTCTTCCTGGCCGGCCCGCCGCCGGACAACCCCGAGGTCCGCGACCTCACCGCGTACATCGCCGGGCACCTCGACGCCGACCTCGGCACCCCGGCGCTGGCCGCCCGCGCCGGCATCGGCACCCGCCAGCTCACCCGGCTCTTCGACGCCCACCTCGGCACCACCCCGGGCAAGTACGTCCGCACGATCCGCACCGAGCACGCGGCCCGCCTGCTGTCCGGCACCGACCTCCCGCTGGCGACGATCGCCCGCCGCTGCGGCTTCGGCTCGACGGAAACGCTCCGCCAGGCCTTCCTGGACCACTTCGACACCCCACCGTCGGCCTACCGCCGCGTCCACCTCCGCCACTCCCCCACCTGACGCCGTGTCGTCCCTCCAATCACGCGTGATGACCCTCCAATCACGCGAGTTACCCCCCCAATCACGCGAGTCCGGCCGCTGATCACGCGAGATCGGCGTCCGGGAACGGCGAACTCGCGTGCCGGAAGGGACGACACGCGTGATTGAACGGACGACACGCGTGACTGGAGGGTCGACACGGTGCATCCGGACGAACCGGGCCGTCCGCGGCCCCTCGTGCGGGGGCCGGGATCCCGCTGTCAGGATGTGCGGGTGGACCGCCCCGACCTCACCGACGACGAAACCGGACCGATTCGCCGGGTCACGGACGAGGTGTCCCCTTCGCCGGTCCGCGGGACGTCCGGAACGCCGGGAACGCCCCGGAAACCCGTCCGCCGGACACCGGCCGAGGCCGCGGCACCTCGCCGCCGCGCCGACACCGGGCCGCAGCGGATCGCCACCGGTGACGGCCGGACCGACACCGGTGCCCAGCGGGTTCCCCGGCGAGCCGACACGGGCGCCCAGCGACTCCCGAAGCGAGCGGACACCGGACCCCAGCGGCTCCCCGCCGAGGGCGGCCGGGCCGACACCGGGCCACAGCGCATCGCCAACCGCGCCGAAAACGGACACCGGCGTGGGGACACCGGACCGCAGCGGGCTGCCAAGCCGCGCACTCCCGGCCAGGCCGGGACCGCCAAAAAGCCCGAAACCGGGCACGGTCACGGCCATGGACACGGTCACGGCCCCGCCGCCCCGGCGTCACGACGCGTCCGGCTGCTGCTGATCTGGCTGCTCGCCCCCCTGGCCCTGGCCACCGTCGTCGGCATGGTCGTCCTCTACCCCTGGGGCAAAGCCGACCCCAAGAGCGTCGTCCCGCAAGGCACGCCCGTGCACGCCAGCATCGGCACCACCAACACCGGCCCCTGCCTCGCCCAGGGCCAGGTCCAGGTCGGCGACCAGACGGACCCGAACGCGAAACCCTGCCTGACCGTCGAGCTCACCATGACCGACGGCCCGGCGAGCGGGAAGCCGCTCAAGCTGACCGTGCCGATCGAGCCCAGCACCCCGCGGTTCACCGCCGGCGACGCCGTCGTCCTGGCCTACAACGGCGGGAACGCGGCCGACCCGGCCAGCTTCCAGCTGGTCGACTTCCAGCGCGGCACGCCGCTTCTCGTGCTCGCCGCCCTCTTCGCGGTCGCCGTGCTCGTGCTCGGCCGCTGGCAGGGCGTCGCCGCGCTCGTCGCGCTCGGCCTGTCCTTCGTCGTCATCGCCCTGTTCATCCTCCCGGCCATCCTCGCCGGCGAGAACCCGCTGGTCGTGGCCATCGCCGGCGCGGGCGCGATCATGTTCATCGCGCTGTACCTGACCCACGGGCTGTCGGCGAGAACATCCGCGGCCGTGCTCGGCACGCTCGTCAGCCTCGCCCTGATCGGCATCCTGTCCGCGATCTTCTCCGCCGCGGCCTCACTGACCGGACTCGATGACAGCACCACGACGCTGATCGGCTCGCTCGGCCACGGCATCGACGCGCGCGGGCTGCTGCTCGCCGGCGTCGTGATCGGTGCGCTCGGCGTGCTCGACGACGTCACCGTCACCCAGACCAGCGCCGTCTGGGAGCTTCGCCGAGCCAACCCGGACCTGACCTGGCGCGAGCTGTACAGCTCGGGCCTGCGGATCGGCCGCGACCACGTCGGTTCCGCGGTCAACACCCTCGTGATGGCCTACGCCGGGGCCGCGCTGCCGGTGCTGCTGTACTCGTCGATCTCGGGCGTGGGCCTCGGCGCGCTGCTCGGCAGCGAGGACATCGCGCAGGAGATCATCCGCACGCTCGCGGGCAGCGTCGGCATCGTCGCGGCCGTCCCGGTGACGACCGTCCTGGCCGCGCTGATCGCCTCACGCGAGCCGGCCGAGAGCCTCAGTCGAGCGTTGCCACAAACCGGCTGACGGCTTCCATCGTGAACCGCTGCACGTACTTCCCCGACGGCGCCACCGAAGCCAGCCGGTAGAGCGGGCGTTCCGCCACGCCGGCTTCGCGGGCCTCGGCCTTCAGCTCGGCGATCAGCAGCTCACCGAACACCAGGCCGTTCGCCTCGGTGTTGTTCATCAGCGCGTTCGCGAGCTTCCGCAGCGGCAGGATGCCCAGCTCGCGCCCGCCGGTCCCGGAGAACACCGCGAGGTCGACCTTCGCCACCTTGCCGCGCTGCCCGGCGTTGACCAGCAGGCTCACGGTGCGGGTGCCCCGGACGTCGCCGACGACGAGGTCGAGCCGCGTCGCGGTGACCAGGTCGACCCGGCGCAGGCCCCAGGTGCGGACGAGCAGCGTCGAGCCCTCCAGCCAGACGCGGCGCCGGATGCTGACGGCCATGACGTACAGCAGCGGCAGCGCGACCACCAGCGCGACGACCAGCCCGGTCACCGTGCCGCCGATCAGGCCGGCGACACCGCCGAACGCCGCGGCGACGATCACCGCGCCGATCAGGCCCGAGATGGCGCGACGCCGCCGCGAACGCGGCTCCTCCTCGAACAGCGCCAGCCGCCCGGTCGCCTCCTCGGCCATGCTCACGCCCCCGTCCCGGCGAGGAACGGGTTGCCCGCGCGTTCCCGGCCGATCGTCGTCGCCGGGCCGTGGCCCGGCAGCACCACCGTGTCGTCCGGCAGGTGCGCCAGCAGCTCGCGCAGCGCGTCCGTGACGTCGCCGCGGCCGACCGAACCGGCGAACAGCGTGTCGCCGGTCAGCGCGAGCCGCCCGCCCTCCGGCGTCTCCAGGGTGAGGACCACCGATCCCGGGGTGTGTCCCGGTGCATGCCGGACGTCGACGTCGAGGCCGGCGAAGGTGCCCGGCTCGAGCGGCACGCTGGCGCCGTCGTACAGCTGGGCGTCGGCGGGGTGCAGGTGCAGCGGGACGCCGTGTTCGCCGGACAGCGACGCGGCCGAGGCGACGTGGTCGGGGTGCCCGTGGGTGGCCATCAGAGCCGCCGGGACCAGCCGGTGCTCTTCGAGCGCGGCGGCCAGCGGTCCGGCCACTTCCTGCCCCGGATCCACGACCACACACGGGCCGCCGGCGGCCGCCGCCAGCAGGTAGCAGTTCGCCTGCAGCGGGCCGCTGCCGAACCCGACGACGAGCACCGAACGCCTCCCGGACATCCGCGCCGGATGGCGCCGATCACGATCGGGTTGAGACTAGCGGGCCCTGTACATGGTCCTCACAGGCTGTGCCCATACACTGCCGTCACCTCAGACGTGTGACACGAGCGGAACCTGGGAGGGACCGGGGTGGCGACCAACCAGCAGCGCCGCGAAGCTGCGAAGCGCAAGCTCGAGCGACAGCTCGATCGCCGGAAGGAGCAGCAGAAGCGACGCCGGATGATCGGGGCTGGTGTGGTCGGTGTGGCCGTCCTCGTCGTCGCCGGTGTCGTGGTGTGGATCGTGAGCGCCAACGGCAGCGACAGTACCGACGCCGCGGCGTCGTCCTCCTCGGCTGCCCCGCCGCCCACCGACCTCCAGATCCCGACGCAGCGCACCGCGCTGCCGAAGCGGTCGAAGCCGCTGCCGAACCCGACGACGTGCGACTTCAAGGCCGACACGACGGGCAAGGCGCCGAAGAAGGTGAACCTGCCCGACGGCAAGAACGTCCCGTCGACCGGCACGGTGAACGTGACGCTCAAGAGCACGGCGGGCGACATCCCGCTGACGCTCGACCGGTCGCTCGCGCCCTGCGCGGTGCAGAGCTTCCTCAGCCTCGCCAAGCAGAACTTCTACGACGGCACCATGTGCCACCGGCTCGGCACCGAAGGCCTGCAGATGCTGCAGTGCGGTGACCCGTCGGCCACCGGCGACCCGGCCCAGGACGGTCAGGGCGGCCCCGGCTACACGATGCCGGACGAAGCGTTCCCGGAGATCAAGTACGGCCGCGGCATCCTCGCGATGGCGAAGACGCAGGCCCCGAACTCCGGCGGCAGCCAGTTCTTCATGGTGTACGGCACCGCCGAACTGTCGCCGGACTACTCGGTGTTCGGCAGCATCAGCGACGAGGGCCTCAAGGTGCTCGACGCCGTCGCCAGGGCCGGTATCGCGAACCCGAACCCGCAGGACGGCACCGGTGCGCCGACCAAGCAAGTCAAGTTCACAGGCGTCACCGTCCAGTAGCGCCGCTCCGCTTCAGCCGAACTCCGGATCCGCCCGCCGGGCGGGTCCGGAGTTCTCGGCGTTCCCGGCCGGCTCACCGGGGCCTGCGAGACCGTGGCCTGGGACGAAGATCTGAACCGCACCCGCTCCCGCCCCGTGTAGAGGGCAACACCGGAGGCCCGCCGGGTCACCGGGGAGAGGTGCCGACGATGGTCGAAAACCGGGTTCCCGCGGTGCGCCGCGCCCTCGGACGGGCCGGGCAGGCCGGCGCCGCCGGGGTCCTCTTCGCCGTGCTGGCCGGCGGTCCCGCCCTCGCTCAGGGCACCGCGCCGCCGCCTCCGTCGGTCAAGTACTACATCGTGCCGCACGCCGACAACCCGGACGACATCACGCTGTTCAAGATCGCCGAACGGGCCCTCGGCGACGGGAAGCGGTTCCCGGAAATCTTCCAGCTGAATCAGGGCAGGCCGCGGCCCGACGGGACGCCGTTCACCGACCCCGCCACGATCGAGCCCGGCCAGGTCCTGCAGCTGCCCGACGACGCGGACGACCCCGCCGTGCAGTTCGGGCCGCTCCCGGCCACTCCGCCGGTCAAGCCGGTCACTCCGGTCACGCCGGTCGCTCCCCCGGTGCAACGCGCCGAAGAACCCTCGGGCCTCGGCGTCGGGCTGGCTTCTGCCGTCAGCGGCTCCGGGGGCCTGCTGACCGGCCTGCTCGCCGGGCTGTGGTGGCGACGCCGTCCGCAGATCGTCCCTCCGCCGCCCTTCGAGCCGCCGCCGTCCTCCGAGCCGCCGACGCACGAGGAGGCCGACGACGGCTCCGGCTCGGTCAGCGGAACCCTGCCGATGCCGATCGTCGTGCCCTCCCCGCGTCCGGACGTGGTGCTGCGACCCGAGCCGATCACCGCCGAACACTCGATCATCGTGCTCGACACGGCCGAGACCCAGGTGATCGCCGCGATCCGGCCGGGCGGGCAGTTCCGGTTCCGCTTCGAAAAAGAGCCGGGGTTCGCCGACAGCTCCACCGTCCTCGTGGTCGACGACGAAGGCGACAGATCGTGACCGTGGCCCCCCGTACGCGCGAAGTCACTCTGCGCTGAACGGCTCAACCGCCGCCGGAACACTGGCCCCGGGGCCGCCGGTGCCGCGATAGTCGAACGATGACCTCGGACCCGTTCGGGACCCTGCGGAAGGCCCTGTGGATCGGCGGCGCACCGTGGACCGGCAAGTCCACCGTCGCGCGGCTGCTGGCCGACCGGCACGGGCTGGCGGCCTACCACCACGACGACCGGGCGCGGACGGAACCCGCGCCGGCCGACGACATCCCCGCCGGCGAGCAGCTGACCGTGGCGCTGGCGGAGTTCCGGCAGCGCTTCCAGCACGCCTTGGACGACCTGCGTGCCTGGGAGTCGCCGCGGCCGATCGTCGCCGAAGGCTGGGCGCTGCGGCCGGAACTGGTCGCGCCGCTCGTGGACTCGCCGCGCCGGATGGTCGTGCTGGTGCCGACCGAGCTGTTCCGCCAGCACCAGCTGCGGCACCGGCCGGACGAGCCCGCGATCCCGCGGCAGCGGACGCGGCTGACCCGCGACCGGATGCTCGCCGCGCAGGCCGTGCGGTCGGCGCGGGAGCGCGGCATCCGCGTCATCGAGATCGACGGCAGGCTCGATCCCGCCGGGGTCACCGACGTCGTCGCCGAGCACTTCCGCGAGTACCTGGACGCCTGAGGCCGGGTCAGCGGAAGGTGAAGCGCGGCGGGCGCCGCTCGAGGAACGCGGCGACGCCCTCCGCGTAGTCCACGCCGTGGAGCGCGTCGGCGCGGATCTCCTCGACCTCGGCGTCCGGCGTCTCCTGCCCGGCGACGATCTTCTCGATGATCCGGTTCATCCCGCGGACCGACGCCTGCGAGCGCGAGCACAGCGTCGACACGAACGCCAGCGTCGACGGCTCGAGCTCGCCGGCCGGGAAGACGTCGTTGAGCAGCCCGATCTCCCGGGCCCGGCCGGCGTCGATCAGCTCGCCGGACAGGAGGAAGTACTTGGCGTGCGCCGGGCCGACGAGCGACACGAGCTGACGCGTCGAGCCGAAGTGGTACACGATCCCGAGCTTCGCCGGGGTGATGCCGAACCGCGCGCCTTCGGCGGCGAACCGGAAGTCGCAGGCGACCGAGATCTGGCAGCCGCCGCCGATGCAGTTGCCCTGGATCATCGCGACCGACGGCTTCCGCATCGCGGTGAGCGCGGCCACCGCGCCCTCGACGGCCTTGTCGTAGCTCGCCGCGCCTTCCGCCGTGGTCCGCAGCTCCCCGAACTCGCTGATGTCGGCGCCGGCGGAGAAGTGCTTTCCGACACCGGTGATCACCAGTACCTTCAGCGCCCGGTCGGCCTCCACTTCGGCCACGACGTCCGGGATCGCCGCCCACATGCCGTAGGTGATGGCGTTCATCTTCTCCGGCCGGGTCAGCGTCAGGCGCGCCACCTCGCCGTCGCGCGTCAGCTCGAATCCGTCCATGCCTCGGCACACTAGCTTCTCGCCCTCAGCGAAACCCGCGGTGTGTGACGCGGTCGTGTCGCTAGCTTGGGGCCATGGCGGCGATCGAAGTGAACGGGACGGCGTTCGGCTACGACGAGGCGGGTGAGGGGCCCGCGGTCGTGCTGCTGCACGCCGCGGTCGGCGACCGCCGGATGTGGGACGCGCAGTTCACCGCGTTCGCCGCCACCCACCGGGTGATCCGCTACGACCGCCGCGGGTTCGGGGAGACCGCGGGCGAAACCGGCGAACACGCCCACTACGAGGACCTGCTGGCCCTGCTCGATGCCCGGGGGATCGAGCAGGCCGCGCTGGTCGGGGCGTCGATGGGCGGAGCGTGCGCGCTGGACGCCGCCCTCGCCGCGCCGGAGCGGATCACCCGGCTCGTGCTGCTCGGCTCGGGTCTCACCGGGCACACCTGGCCGGACCACATGCAGGCGGACATCGCCCGGCTGGCCACCGAAGCCTTCCCGCCCGGCCGGCTCGCCGAATACGAGGCCCGGGAGCGCGTCCCCGACCCGGCGGACGTGCGCGCGATGGCGGACGCCAACCTCCGCTACCTCGTCGCCGGCCCGGAGCGGGACCTCTCGGTCCTGCCGCCCGGGATGGTCGCGCTGGTGCGGGAAATGTGCGAGCAGGTCTACCGCCACGACTGGATTGCTCCACAGTGGACGGAGAAGATCCCCGACACCCGGCACCGCCTGGCCGAGATCACGACACCCGCGCTGGTGGTCATCGGGACGGCGGACGCGCTCGGCCTGGTGGAGCTTTCGCACCACCTGGCGGAGTCGCTGCCGGACGCGGAGCTGGTCGAGCTCGCCGACACCGGCCACCTCCCGGCGATGGAACGACCGGACGAGGTGAACGCGCTGCTGCGGAAGTTCCTCTAGGACAACAGCTTCGCGGTCAGCTCGCCCCGGCTCCGCACGTCCACTTTGGCGAACACCGACTTCAGGTGGTCCTGCACGGTGTGCGCGGAGATGACCAGCCGGGCCGCGATGTCCGTTGTGGACCGTCCGGCCAGGACCTCGCGGCAGACGTCGCGTTCGCGGGCGGTGAGGCCGTAGGCGGCCAGCAGCACGCTCAGCAGTTCGGCGCCCGAGGCCCGGTCGACGGTCACCACCGTCTCGCCGTCGCCGTCGCCGGTCACCATCCGGCTGGCGTGCAGCACGATCCAGCCGCCGTGGGCGTCGCGGACCCGGGCGCGGAACGTCCCGGTCGCCGCCGCGACAGCACCGGTCACCACCGCGCGCAGCAGCACCGCGAACCGGCCGGGGGCGATTTCGTCCAGTTCGGACCGCCACGCTTCGGCCGCGGCGGTGGCGGCCCGCTGCTTGCCGTCCGGACCGGCCACCACGATCGCCGGTTCCGCCCGCTCCCCCGCGCCGCGCGTGCGCGCCGCCACCCGCGTCGCCGCCGCGAGCGCCGGGGCGACCGACGTCAGGAACTCGACTTCGCGGTCGCTGAAATCGCCCCGCCGCACCAGGCCGGCGGCTGCCCACGACGTGCCGTCGACCCGGAACACCGCGCGCAGCTCGTGGCCGAGTCCCAGCGGCCGCCAGACCTCGTTGAAGCGCCCGCTCCGTTCGACGTCGCGGCGGGGCAGGTCGGACAGGCGCGCCACCGGCACCGGCCGCCGCGCCAGTTCCGCGAAGGTGTGGGGCTGCGCGCCGTCGTACTCGTAGGTCGCCAGCAGCGGCTCGTACTCGCCGGGGATGCGAGCCCGGCCGCTGGTCATCGAGCTGATCACCGCGGTGTCCGGGTCCAGCGAAGCCCAGCAGGTGAGCTCGGTGGGCACCACGCGGCCGACCAGCTCGATGGCGGCGGCGTGCAGCTCGGCGACGCCGAGGCCCGCCGTCGCGAGCGCGGCGACGTCCCGCCGTACACCCTCGGCCCGGCCGTCCCACATGGACGCAGTATGCGCCGCGCCGCCCGCGCCGGGAAATCCCGGAATTCTGGGATACCCCGCCGCACCCCCGATTCCTAACGTGGCGGCCATGACCCACTTCAGCGCTCCGGGCGAAGGCCTGGAACTCGACACGAAGGACGCGCGGATCACCGTCAAGGTGGCCGGCGAGCACACCGGGGACGCCTACGAGGTGTTCGAGGTCGACGCGCCCCGCGGGCCGTCGGTCCCGCCGCACGCCGAGCCCTGGGCCAAGGCCTTCTACGTCCTGCACGGTCGCATCACCGTCTACGTTGACGGCGAGCTCCACGACCTCGGCCCCGGCGCATCGATCAGCATCCCGGCCGGCGCGGTCAACACCTTCACGGTGCACACGTCGTCGGCGCGGTTCCTCGCGGTGAGCCTGACCGGCGGGATGGGCCGGTTCTTCCGCGAGGTCGACTCCGCCGCGCCCGAGCGGATCCCGGAGATCGCCGGGCGGCACGGAATCGAACTGACGTCGTGAACGCCGTCGCGCAGGTCTGCGCCGGGGTGGCCGTGCTGGTGCACCTGCTGGCGTTCACCTGGGAGGTGCTGCTGTTCGAGCGGCCGGGCGTGCACGAAGGCATCTTCAAAATCCCGACGGCGAACCTGCCCGCCACCCGGCTGTGGTCGTTCAACGTCGGGTTCTACAACCTGTTCCTCGCCGCCGGCCCGGTGCTCGGGCTGATCCTGCTGCACACCGGCCACGCCGACGCCGGACGGTGGCTGGTCCTCTACTGCTGCGGGTTCATGCTGCTGGCCGGGATCGCCCTCGGCGTGTCGGACGTGCTCGCCCTCAGCCGGCCGCGCGGGTCCGGCCGCGGCGGCGCGCTCGCCCAGGCCGTGCCGTCGCTCGCCGCCCTGGTCGCGGCCGCGTTCTAACCGGGCTCGATCCGCTCGATCAGGTGCTCGCTCCAGCTCCGGATGCCCGCGGCCTGCTCGGGGGTGAGGTGGTCGAGGACGAGCCGGCGGACGTTGCCGCCGTGCGCGAGCGTCGCGCGCTCCGCCGTCCGGCGGCCTTCGCCGGTCAGCTCGATCCCGGTGCGGCGGCCGCTGGCCCCGTCCTCGGTCCGCGCGACCAGCCCGCGGTTCTCCATGCGCGTCAGCAGGTGCGAGACGCGGCTCTTCTCCCAGCCGAGCGCGTCGGCCAGCTCCCCGACGCGCATCGGCCGCCGCAGCGTCACCAGCACGCTGTACTCGGCTTTCGAGATGCCGCAGTCGCGCTGCAGCCCCTTGTCGAGCTCGCGGACGAGCAGCCGGTGCGCGCGCATCCAGGTCTCCCAGAACGCCCAGTCCCCGGGGCTCATGTCCGCCATGGCGTTCAGTCTAAGGTAGAGTTGACACGTCAACTCCTGGGGAAAGGACAGCGATGAGCACACTCCTGCGCGGCGGCATGGTGGTCAGCATGGATCCGGCGGTCGGGGAGCTCCCCCGCGGTGACGTGCTCCTCGAGGACGGCCGGATCGCCGCGGTCGGCGCGGACCTCGACGCTCCCGGCGCCGAGGTCATCGACGCCTCGGGCAAGATCGTCCTGCCCGGTTTCGTGGACACCCACCGGCACACCTGGCAGACGGCGTTCCGCGGCGTCGGCGCGAACTGGACGTTCGGCCAGTACCGCGTCGCCATGCACAGCACGCTCGGGCCGCACTACCGCCCGGAGGACGTGTACCTCGGCAACCTGCTGGGCCGGCTCGAGGCCCTCGGCTCCGGCGTGACGACCATGCTCGACTGGTTCCACCGCGCCGACCGTCCGGAGAACGCCGACGCCGCGATCCAGGCCCTGCGGGACGCGCCCGGCCACTCGATCTTCTGCTATGGCGCCGCGGGACCGGACATCGCACCGGAGATCCGGCGGGTGCGGGCCCTGCTGCCGGGCGCCGAAATGGCACTGGGCCTGCGCGGCCCGGTGATGTCCACCATGGACGAGACCGCGGCGGACGTCGCGCTCGCGCGGGAGCTCGGCCTCCGGACGAGCACGCACGTCCACGGCACCGGTGGCTGGCGGCACGGCGACCGGCCGATCGCCGGGATGCGGGACCGCGGCCTGCTCGACGAGCAGACGACGATCGTGCACGGCAACGGCCTCTCCGACGACCAGCTGAAGATGCTGGCCGACGCCGGCGCCTCGGTGACGGTCAGCCCGGACGTCGAGCTGAAGATGGGCTTCGAGCCGCTCGTCACCGGCCGTGCGTGGGCCGCCGGGGTCCGCGTCTCACTCTCGGTCGACGACTGCCCGTCCGCCGGAGGCGACCTGTTCTCCGCCATGCGCACGGCCCTGGCCACCGAGCGCGGTGCCCTCACGACGCGGGACGTCCTCGCGTTCGCCACCGTGGACGGTGCCCACGCGTGCGGGTTCGGCGACCGCACCGGCAGCATCACCGTCGGGAAGGACGCCGACCTGGTGCTCCTCGACGCCGAAGACCCGTCGGTCTTCCCGGTGGGCGACCCGGCCGGGACCATCGTCAGCGCGGGTCACCCCGGTCTCGTCGACAGCGTCTTCGTCGCCGGGAAGGCAGTCAAGCGGAACGGCCGCCTGCTGGGCGTCGACCTGCCGTCCCTGCGTGCCCGGCTGCTCGAATCCCGCGACCGGATCGCCGCGGCCGCGGGCATCGCCGTCGACGGGTCGTGGCGGCCTCAGGAAGCCGACGTCACGCGGTAGACGTCGTAGACGCCTTCCACGCCGCGGACCACCTTGAGGACGTGGCCGAGGTGCTTCGGGTCGCCCATCTCGAAGGAGAACCGGCTGACCGCGACCCGGTCGCGGGACGTCGTCACCGAGGCCGACAGGATGTTGACCTTCTCGTCGGCCAGCACCTTGGTCACGTCCGAGAGCAGCCGGTGCCGGTCGAGGGCCTCGACCTGGATGGCCACCAGGAACACCGACGACGCCGAGGGCGCCCATTCCACCTCGACCAGCCGCTCGGGCTGGGACTGCAGGTCACCGGCGTTCGTGCAGTCGGTGCGGTGCACCGAGACGCCGCCGCCTCGGGTCACGAAGCCGAGGATCTCGTCGCCCGGCACCGGGGTGCAGCAGCGGGCGAGCTTCGCCCAGACGTCGCTCGCGCCCTTGACCACCACGCCGACGTCGTTGGAGCCGCGGCGGCGGGTCACCGTGGACGGCGTCGCGCGCTCGGCGAGCTCCTCCTCCGCCGCGTCGACCCCGCCGATCAGCGCCACCAGCCGCTGCACGACGTGCTTCGCGCTGGTGTGGCCCTCGCCGACCGCCGCGTACAGCGACGAGATGTCGGCGTGGCGCAGCTCGGTGGCGACCGCGCCCATCGACTCCGCGGACACCAGCCGCTGGATCGGCAGGCCGACCTTGCGGATCTCCTTGGTGATGGCTTCCTTGCCGCCTTCGATCGCCTCGTCGCGGCGTTCCTTGGCGAACCACTGCCGGATCTTGGCGCGGGCCTTCGGCGATCCGGCGAACGACAGCCAGTCGCGGCTCGGCCCGGCGTTCTCCGCCTTCGACGTGAAGATCTCGACGGACTCGCCGTTCTCGAGCTTCCGTTCGAGCGCCACCAGCCTGCCGTTGACGCGGGCGCCGATGCAGCGGTGGCCGACCTCGGTGTGCACGGCGTAGGCGAAGTCGACCGGCGTCGAGTCGACCGGCAGCGTGATCACGTCGCCCTTCGGCGTGAACACGAAGATCTCCCGCGCGGCCAGCTCGTAGCGCAGCGACTCGAGGAAGTCACCCGGGTCCGCCGCCTCGCGCTGCCAGTCGAGGAGCTGGCGCATCCACGCCATTTCGTCGACGTCCATCGCGTTGCCGGTGTGGGTGCCCTTGGTCTCCTTGTAGCGCCAGTGCGCGGCGATGCCGTACTCGGCGGTGCGGTGCATCTCGTAGGTGCGGATCTGCACCTCGAGGGGCTTGCCGTCGGGGCCGATGACGGTCGTGTGCAGGGACTGGTAGACGCCGAACCGCGGCTGCGCGATGTAGTCCTTGAACCGGCCGGGCACCGGCTGCCACAGCGCGTGCACCACACCCATGGCCGCGTAGCAGTCGCGGACGTCCTCGACCAGGATCCGGACGCCGACCAGGTCGTGGATGTCGTCCAGGTCGCGGCCGCGGACGATCATCTTCTGGTGGATCGAGTAGTAGTGCTTCGGCCGGCCCTCGACCTTCGCGGTGATCCGCGACGAGACGAGGTTGCTGGTCAGCTCGGCGATCACCGACCGCAGGTAGATGTCGCGCGAGGGCGCGCGGTCGGCGACCAGCCGCACGATCTCGTCGTACTTCTTCGGCTGCAGGATGGCGAACGCCAGGTCCTCCAGCTCCCACTTCACCGTGGCCATGCCCAGCCGGTGGGCCAGCGGCGCGAGCACCTCGAGCGTCTCGCGGGCCTTGCGGGCCTGCTTCTCCGGCGGCAGGAAGCGCATGGTGCGCATGTTGTGCAGCCGGTCGGCGAGCTTGATGACCAGCACCCGGGGGTCCTTGGCCATCGCGATGACCATCTTGCGGATGGTCTCGGCCTCGGCGGACGTGCCGAGCTTGACCTTGTCCAGCTTCGTGACACCGTCGACCAGCTCGGCGACCTTCTCGCCGAAGTCGGCCTTCAGGCTCTCGACGGCGTAGCCGGTGTCCTCGACCGTGTCGTGCAGCAGCGCCGCGACCAGCGTCGTCGTGTCCATGCCCAGCTCGGCCAGGATGGTGGCGACGGCCAGCGGGTGGGTGATGTACGGGTCGCCGGACTTGCGCCGCTGGTTGCGGTGCAGCTCCTCGGCGACGTCGTAGGCGCGCTGCAGCAGCCCGAGATCGGCGTTCGGGTGGAGCTCGCGGTGGATGACGGCCAGGGGCTCGAGGACCTGCTTGACCGGGGCCGCACGCTGCGCGGTGATCCGCCGGGCGAGGCGCGCCCGGACCCGCCGGGTGGCGGACGGGTTCGGCGCCGCGCCGTTCGGCTTCGGCGGCGCGGGCTGTGCCGCCGCCTGCCCGTTCTGCTGGGCGCCCTGCTTCGCGGGCACCGCGGCGTCGAGCTCCTGGCTCACCCGCACCTCCTGCTGCTCGTGCGGCCTTCGGACCACCAGGGTAGCCGCTGCGCCTCGTGGACCTCTCGGGTGCGCCCGTTCAGGGGGACCTCGACGCCGCGACCAGCCCGTTCACCCGCACCCCGGCGGCCTGCCCCCGATGCCGCGAATGACTCATTCGGGACGTCCGAGGTCCCGAATGAGTCATTCGCGGCGTTGGGGTCCTGCTGCCGCACTCGGCGAGCGGCGTTCAGCAGGTCTGCAGGGCGTGGATCTTGCGGTCGCCCAGGACCTGGCGGCCGCCGAGGGCGGCCAGCTCGACCACCACCGAGACGCTGTCGACCACCGCGCCCGCGTCCTCCAGGAGCTTGCCGGTGGCCGCCACCGTGCCGCCCGTGGCCAGGACGTCGTCCAGGATCGCGATGCGCTGGCCCGGCTTCACCACGCCCGACGGCAGCTCCACCGTCGCCGTGCCGTACTCGAGCGCGTAGTCGACCCGGCCCGCGACCTGCGGGAGCTTGCCCGGCTTGCGGATCAGGACCACGCCGAGGCCGCGGGCGTACCCGACGGCCGCGGCGAGGAGGAACCCGCGGGCCTCCACGCCGGCGAGCGCCTCGACCGAAGGATCGAGGGTGCCCGCCAGCGCGTCGGTCACGGCCTTGAACGCGCCCGCGTCCGCGAACAGCGGGCTCAGGTCGCGGAACAGCACGCCGGGCTCGGGGAAGTCCGGCACCTCGGCGATCAGGCCGAGGGCGTCGTCCAGCTCCACGTCAGCGCTTCCGCTTGCCCGCGGGCTTGCCGGCCGGGCGCTGCTTCTGGATCCGGGCCGGGACGCTGGCCGCGGCCGCGTACGCCTTCTCCTTGCGCAGTTCCTTGGCCAGCGCGTCGTCGTCCGAGGCGTCGAAGTCCTCGCCCGCCGCCTTGCGCTCCTGGCTGAGCCGGCGCTGGCGGACCCGCTCGGCCTGCTGCTGGTACTTCGGGTCACGCATCTTGAAGTCGACCAGCAGCGGCGTCGCCAGGGCGACCGACGACAGGACGCCGACGAGGGTACCGGTGAGCTGCACCAGCGCCAGGTCCTGCAGCGTGCCCGAGCCGAGCAGCACGTACCCGACGATCAGCAGGCCCAGGATCGGCAGCAGCGCGATGAACGCCGTGTTGAACGACCGCATCAGGGTCTGGTTCAGCGCCAGGTTCGCGGCTTCGGCGTACGTGCGGCGGGTCAGCCCGAGCAGGCCGCGCGTGTTCTCGCGGACCTTGTCGAACACCACCACCGTGTCGTAGAGCGAGAACCCGAGGATCGTCAGCAGGCCGATCACGGTCGCCGGGGTGACCTCGAAGCCGACCAGCGAGTACACACCCGCGGTGACCAGGATGTCGTGCAGCAGCGAGATCAGCGCCGCCGCGGCCATCCGCGCGTCGAAGTAGATCGCCAGGAAGATGACCACCGCGACGAGGAACACCGCGAGCGCGATCAGCGCCTTCTGCGAGATCTCGCCACCCCAGGACGCGCTCACCGCGCTGTCGCTGATCGCCTGCACGCTCGACTGGCCGTTGCTGCCGATCGGGCCCAGGTCCTGGAACAGGCCCTGCTTGAGCTTCGCGACGTCGGCCGCGTTCAGCGTGTCGGTGCGGATCTGGATGGTCGACGCGTTGCCCTGGCCGACCTTCTGCGTCTCGGTCGCCGGATGGCCGAGGGCCTTCAGGAACGACGCCTTGGCCTGGTCCTCGGTGATCACGCCGTGGGTGCCGTTCGCCGGCATCTGGATCTGCGTGCCGCCCTCGAACTCGATGCCGAGGTTGAAGCCGCGGATGATCATCGACAGCAGGCACACCAGCACCAGCGCGCCGAAGAAGACGTACCAGCGCTTGCGCTTGCCGACGACGTCGAACGCGCCCGTGCCGACGTAGAGCCGGTGGAAGACGCTTTCCTTCTTGCCGGGCTTCGCCGTCACCTTGGCGTTGCCTTCGGCGTCCGTGCCCAGTTCTTCGACCCCCACGTCAGGCCTCCTTCACGTTCGCGCGGCCGACCGAAGCCGCCTTCTTCCGCTGCGAACCCAGTTGCTGCACGGCGCCGAGGCCCAGATGCCTCGGATTGGACAGGAACGCGTTCTTGGACGTGGACACCATGGCCACCAGCGGGTGCGTCACCAGGTACACGACGACGAGGTCGAGCACCGTGGACATGCCGAGGGTGAACGCGAAGCCCTGGACGTCGCCGACCGCGATGACGTACAGGATCGCCGCGGCCAGGAAGCTCACCGCGTCCGAGGCCAGGATGGTGCGCCGGGCGCGGACCCAGCCGCGCGGCACCGCGGACCGGAACGTCCGGCCCTCCCGGATTTCGTCCTTGAGCCGTTCGAAGTAGATGACGAACGAGTCCGCCGTGATCCCGATGGCGATGATCAGGCCGGCGATGCCCGCGAGGTCCAGCGTGTAGCCGATCCAGCGGCCGAGCAGCACCAGCACGGCGTAGACCAGCGAGCCGGACAGCGCCAGCGACAGGATGGTGAGCACGCCGAGCAGCCGGTAGTAGAACAGGCAGTAGATGAAGACGACCAGCAGGCCGATGCCACCGGCGATGAGGCCGGCCTGCAGCGACGCGAGGCCGAGGGTCGCCGACACCGTGGTCGCGTCCGAGGACGCGAACGACAGCGGCAGCGAGCCGTACTTCAGGATGTCCGAGAGGTCCTTCGCCTCGGACTGGGTGAACTTGCCGGTGATCTGGGTGTTGCCGTCGAGGATGGCCACCTGGATGTTCGGCGCCGACACGACCTGCGTGTCCAGCACGAAGGCGGCCTGCTGGCCGACGTTCTTCGACGTGAAGTCCGCCCAGGTCTTGGTGCCCGCGCTCTTGAAGCTCAGGTTCACCACCCACTGGCCGTTCTGCGTGTTGTAGCTCGAGTTCGCGTCCGCGATCTCGGTGCCCGGCAGGAACTCCGGCTCCAGCAGGTACTTGTACGTGTCGTGGTCACCGCAGGCGACCAGCGGCAGCTTCGGGTCGTCGTTGCCCTCGAGGGGGTCCTTGGCGTTCGGCGCGCAGGTGAGCGACGCCATCGCCTTGGCCACGAGCTCCTGGTTCGCCGTGCCGTCGGCGCCGATCAGCTGCGGGTTCTGCCGGAGCGCCTTGGCGGCCTGGATCTCCTTGGCGGTCTCCGCGTCGACCGAACCGTCCGACGGCGCGGGCGCCGGGGCCGAGGTGGGCGGCGGGGTGCTGCTGCTCGGCGCGGCCGGCGTGGTGGTCTGCTGCTGCGCGAGCGCCGAGCCGGGCGCGCCACCGCCGCCGGACTTGGTGGTGGTGGGGGCACCGGACGTCGTCGACGGCGCGCCCGAGGACGGCGGCGTCGAGCTCTTCGGGGCACCCGAGGTGGGCGGGGTCGTGGCCGGCGGCGCGGTCTGCGGCGGCACCACCGGCTGGGTGGCGTTCGCGACGACCTTCCGGAAGCCCAGTTTCGCGGTCTTGCCCAGGTTCTTCGCCTGGTCGCCCTGCTCGCCGGGGACGGTGATGACGACGTTGTTGCCGTCGAGGAGGACCTCGGTGCCGCTGACGCCGATCCCGTTGACGCGCCGTTCGATGATCTGGCGCGCCTGGTTCAGGGATTCCCGGGTGGGCTGGCCGCCGTCGGGGGTGCGGGCGGTGAGCGTGACCCGGGTGCCGCCTTGCAGGTCGATGCCCAGCTTCGGGGTCGGCTTGTGGTTGCCGGTGAGGAACACCAGCGCGTACAGCACGATCACGATCAGGGCGAAGAAGGCGAGATAGCGTCCCGGGCGGAGATGCCCGGCCGATGATGCCACGGTGCTTCGGTCTCCTCGGACTGGGTTGCCCCAACGTTTCCTTGCCCGCCCGGAGGGTTACCGGGAGGGACTGTGTGCATTTAACCGACCGTGTGCGACTGACTCCCGGGCACGGGTATGACGGCGGACACGCACGCAGCACCGAGACACTACTCGGTGCTGCGTGAGCCCGGCGTTCGAGGTCATACCGACTTTCGTCGGGATTCCCGGCCCGCCCGGGAGGTGCCTCGGGGGTTACTTCTTGCCGTGCTCCAGCGGCGGCGCCACCTGCGCGGTGGTCTGCGGCTCGTCGTCCTTGATGCCGGAGGTCGACTCGATGATCGACGGCTCCTCGGCCGGGGCCTCCGCCTCGTCGGTGGAGTCCTCCTCGGTCTCGACGACCGGCTCGACCTTCTCGCGGACCGCCAGCCGCAGCCAGGTGGTGACGACGCCGGGGGCGATCTCGATGTCGATCGTGGTGTCGCCCGAAGCGTCGGCGACGGTGCCGTAGAGACCGGAAGTGGTCATCACGCGGTCACCGGGTGCCAGGCTGTTCTGCAGTTCCTGCTGCACCTGCTGCTGCTTCTTCTGCTTGCGCGTGCTCATCACCAGCGGCACGGCGAGGACGAGCACGAGCAGCAGGGGCAGCAATAGCTGTTGCATGATTCTCCGTTCGACGGACACCGGGCCCAGCCGAAATGTCCGGTTTTTGGGTATGTGCTCCTGTCAAGTGTGCCAGGTACCAGCGCGGACGCCGACACCCACCCGCCGCCGGTACCGGCCGCCCGCTCCCGGTCGAACTCAGTCCTGCTCGAAGAGCGTCGGCCCGCCCTGGTCGGGGCGCCCTGGGAGGTCGGCCGGCGGCACCATGCCGAGGTGTTCCCAGGCGGTCGCGGTGGCGACCCGGCCACGCGGGGTGCGGGCGAGCATACCGGCGCGGACGAGGTAGGGCTCGCACACCTCTTCCACGGTGGTCGCCTCCTCCCCCACGGCGACCGCCAGCGTCGAGATGCCGACCGGACCGCCGCCGAAGGACCTGGTCAGCGCGGTGAGCACGGCCCGGTCGAGCCGGTCCAGCCCCAGCTCGTCGACGTCGTAGACGGCCAGCGCGGCGCGGGCGACCTCGCGGGTCACCTTGCCGTCGGCGCGGACCTCGGCGTAGTCGCGGACGCGCCGCAGCAGCCGGTTCGCGATCCGGGGCGTGCCCCGCGAGCGGCGGGCGATCTCGGCGCAGCCGTCGCGGTCGATCGGGATGTCGAGGATCGTCGCGGCCCGGCGGACGACCAGCTCCAGCTCGGCGTCGGTGTAGAACTCCATCTGGCCGGTGAAGCCGAACCGGTCCCGCAGCGGGCCGGTCAGCGAGCCGGACCGGGTGGTGGCCCCGACCAGCGTGAACGGCGCGATTTCGAGCGGGATGCTGGTGGCGCCGGGGCCCTTGCCGACCACGACGTCGACCCGGAAGTCCTCCATCGCCAGGTAGAGCATCTCCTCGGCGGGGCGGGCGATCCGGTGGATCTCGTCGATGAACAGGACGTCGCCCGGGGCGAGGTTGGACAGCATCGCGGCGAGGTCGCCGGCGCGTTCCAGGGCCGGGCCGGAAGTGATCCGGATGGCCGCGCCCAGCTCGGCGGCGACGATCATCGCCATCGACGTCTTGCCCAGCCCGGGCGGGCCGGACAGCAGGACGTGGTCGGGCGGCACGCCGCGGCGCCGCGCGCTCTCCAGGACCAGTTCCAGCTGCTCGCGCACGCGGGGCTGGCCGACGAACTCGTCGAGCTTGCGCGGCCGCAGGGTGCCTTCGACGTTCTCCTCGCCGGTCTGGGCCCACGCCGAAAGGGCCTCGTCATCCTCCACGGCTTCATACTCCACGGCGCGGCCTACCGCTTCCGGCCGAGGGTGGCCAGGGCGGCGCGCAGCACGCTGGACGTGGTGTGGCCGTCACCGTCGGCGAGGACCTTGTCCACGGCCTGCTCGGCCTGCTTGGCCGGGAAGCCGAGCCCGGCCAGCGCCTCGACGACCTCGGCGCGCAGGGCGCCGGGAGCGGTGACGGCGGGCGTCTCGCCGGCGCCGCCGAGCGCGGTGACCTTGTCCCGCAGTTCGAGGGTGAGCCGTTCGGCGCCCTTGCGGCCGATGCCCGGCACCGACGTGAGCACGGTGATGTTGCCTTCCACCAGCGCGGCCCGCAGCTTGTCCGGGTCCAGCACGGCGAGGGTGGCCAGCGCGAGCCGCGGCCCGATGCCGGACACCGTCTGCAGCAGGCCGAACAGCTCCCGCGCGTCGGCGTCGGCGAAGCCGAACAACGTCAGGGAGTCCTCGCGCACGACCAGCGCGGTGTGCAGCCGGGCCTCCTCGCCGCGGCGCAGCGTGGCGAGGGTGGCGGGGGTGGCCTGCACGGCGAAGCCGACCCCGCCGACCTCGACCACGACGTGGTCCAGGCCGACGATGAGGACTTCTCCGCGTACCGACGAGATCATCGTGCTGCTCCTGGGTTCTTTGCTTGTTTCGCCGCCGCGGCGAGGCGGGCCTTGTGCGTGCGGGCCATCTCGGCCGCGCGGGCTTCGGCCTCGGCGAGCCGGGCCCGCATCGGCTCCCGCCAGAGGTGGCAGATGGCGAGGGCGAGCGCGTCGGCGGCGTCGGCGGGCTTCGGCGCGACCTCGAGGTTGAGCAGGCGCATCACCATGGCGGTGACCTGCGCCTTGTCCGCCCGCCCCGACCCGCTGACGGCGGCCTTGACCTCGCTCGGCGTGTGGAACACGACGGGTAGTCCACGGCGCGCGGCGGCCAGCGCGACCACGCCACCGGCCTGCGCGGTGCCCATCGCGGTCCGGACGTTGTGCTGGGCGAAGACCCGCTCGACCGCCACCGCGGCCGGCTTGTACTTGTCCATCCACCGCTCGACCTCGTCGGAGATGCCGAGCAGCCGGTGCGCCAGATCGGCGTCCGCCGGCGTCCGCACGACATCGACGGCGACGCAGCGGACGGCCCGGCCCTTGCCGCCGTCGACCACCCCCAGGCCGCACCTGGTCAGACCGGGGTCGACCCCGAGCACCCGCACCCGCATTCCTTCCCGCCGCGAACACCAGTTCGAGGTTGCAGGCTACTGGGCGCGCCTGCGGCAGGATGGGTGACATGCCGCAGCCCTCGGATTTCGTCACCCACCTGGGACTCCAGCCGTTGCCCGTCGAAGGCGGGCGGTGGGCGCAGAGCTGGCGGTCGGACACCGGCTCGGCGATCTACTACCTGCTCGTCGCGCCGGAGCGTTCGGCACCGCACCGGCTGGACCGCGTGGAGGTCTGGGTGCACCACGCGGGGGCGCCCGCGCGGATGCTGCTGCTGCACCCGGACGGCTCGGTCGAGCGGCCGATACTCGGCACCGACGTCGCCGCCGGGGAACATCCTCAGGTCGTGGTGCCCGCCGGGACCTGGCAGGCGACCGTCACGACGGGCGCGTGGAGCCTGCTGGGGACCGTCGTCGTACCGCCGTACACGGACGACTGCGTCGAGTTCGCTCCGGCCGCGGAACTCGCCCGGGAGTACCCGGAAGCGGCCGCCGACCTGCGGAACTTCTAGGGGCCGTCGACGCCGGGGGTCCAGCTCTCCGGGCGGCCGCTGTCGGTGAGCACCACCTGCCACTCGGCGAAGCCCTCGGGGGCGTCCGGGTGCCACGGGAACTTGCCTTCCGGCGTCGCGACGATCAGCTGCAGCGCCGGGAAGTCGCCGTCCGGGTAGATGAGGAAGGCCGTGCCGAAGTACTGGGGGTAGTGCCCCTTGTTGACGCGCTCCAGGACGACGGGGACGCCGTCGAAGAAGTTGTCGTAGCGCTTGCCGACCTCGAAGATCTCGCCGTTGGCCGCGCGGTCGACGTAGGCGTCGAGCAGCACCTGGCCCATGTTGCCGGGCAGCCCGACCACGACGGCCTCCGGCACGTTGTGCAGCGCCCACGCGCACGCGGTGAAGGAGTAGCCGGCGCCTTCGTCGTCCGCGGCGACGTTGATGACGGCGTTGCCGCGTTCCTTGGCCTGCCCCTCGATCCATTCGATCAGGCGCAGTTCGTCCGCGGACAGCTCGGCAGTGATGTCGGCGGTGATGTCGGCGGCAGCGGCGGGGGTCGTCGAGGTCACGGCGCACATTCTGCCTGACGAGCCCGCCGGAGCCCAGTGCCCGGGCCGGAAAGTTTCCGGCCCGGGCGGAGAACCCTTGCGGGACAAGGAAAACTCAGCCGACTTCGGCGAGCACCTCGTCGGAGACATCGAAGTTCGCGAACACGTTCTGGACGTCGTCGCAGTCTTCGAGGGCGTCGATCAGTTTGAAGACCTTCTTCGCGCCGTCCGCGTCGAGCGGGACGCTCACCGACGGCAGGAACGTCAGGTCGGCCGACTCGTATTCGAAGCCGGCGTCCTGCAGGGCCTTGCGGACCGGCACCAGGTCGGTCGCCTCGGACACGATTTCGAAGCTCTCGCCGAGGTCGTTGACCTCTTCGGCACCCGCGTCGAGCACCGCCATGAGGACGTCGTCCTCGGCCGCGTCCCCCTTGGGCATGAGGACCACGCCCTTGCGGTTGAACAGGTAGGCCACCGAGCCCGGGTCGGCGAGCGAGCCGCCGTTGCGGGTCAGCGCGGTGCGGACCTCCGACGCCGCGCGGTTGCGGTTGTCGGTGAGGCACTCGATCAGGACGGCGACGCCGTTCGGGCCGTAACCTTCGTAGGTGATGGTCTGCCAGTCGGCGCCACCGGCCTCTTCACCGGCGCCGCGCTTGCGGGCGCGCTCGATGTTGTCCTGCGGGACCGAGTTCTTCTTCGCCTTCTGGATGGCGTCGTAGAGCGTGGGGTTGCCATCCGGGTCGCCACCACCGGTGCCCGTGCGGGCGGCCACCTCGATGTTCTTGATCAACCGCGCGAAGAGCTTGCCGCGCTTCGCGTCGAGGTTGGCCTTCTTGTGCTTCGTGGTGGCCCACTTGGAGTGGCCGCTCATCTCTCCTCCATCTGTTCCGTACCCCGGCCGGGCACCGCGTCTCAGGCAGCCTTTCGCACGAGGTCGACGAACAGCCGGTGCACCCGCACGTCGGGCGTCAGTTCCGGGTGGAACGCGGTCGCCAGCACCGCCCCCTGCCGGACCGCGACGATCCTAGCGGTCTCCTCGTCCACGCCGGGCACGCCGCTGACCGTGGCCAGCACGTCGACGCCGTCACCGGCCTTCTCGACCCATGGGGCCCGGATGAACACGGCGTGGACCTCGCCGTCCACGCCGGCGAAGTCCAGGTCGGCCTCGAAGGAGTCGACCTGCCTGCCGAAGGCGTTGCGCCGGACGACGACGTCGAGCCCGCCGAGCTGCTGCTGGTCCGGCCGCCCGTCGAGGGTCTGCCGCGCCAGCAGGATCATCCCGGCGCACGAGCCGAACGCGGGCAGCCCCTCGGCGATCCGCGCCCGCAGCGGCTCGAGCAGCTCGAAGCTCTCCAGCAGCCGCGACATCGCGGTCGACTCGCCACCGGGCAGCACCAGACCGTCCACTTCGGACAACTCGGCGGCGCGGCGCACGGGCTTGGCCCGCGCCCCCGCTTCGGCCAGCATCGCGACGTGCTCGCGCACGGCGCCTTGCATGGCGAGCACACCGATCACCGGCTCCGACGACAACCCGACCTCCCGAAAGACCTTCCCACCAGCCTAGACGCCCGCACTCCACGGCTTCCCGGCAGGTCAGCGCCCCGGCCACACCGCCGCGAATGACTCATTCGCGGCACCGGAGGTCGCGAATGAGTCATTCGCGACCTCCGGTCCGCCCCCCTCGCCGCCGCGCGCCCCCGGTCAGGGCACCCCGGCGAGCCTGAGCAGCGCCGCCGTCGCCGCGGCCGCGACCACCACCAGCACGAACGGGGCCTTCCGCCACGCCAGCACCCCGCCGACTAGCACCCCGGCCGGCCGGGCGAAGCCCGCGAAGCCGTGCCCCTCCGTCAGCGCGCTGACCGCGACCAGCGCCGCCAGCAGCACCACCGCCGCCAGCGCCATCAGCCGTTCCGCCCGAGGCGACAATTTCACCCGGCTGCGCAGCACCGGGCCGGCGAACCGGAACGCGAACGTCCCCAGCGCCAGCACCGCCGTGCCGACCAGCAGCTCCACCCCGTCCATCAGGACACCTCCTGCAGTTCGGGCTCCTTCGCCGCGACGCCGACGACGACGCCCGCCAGCGCGAGCAGCACCGGCAGCCCGGCGGGCAGGAACGGCGTCGCGGCCAGCGCCACGACCACCCCGGTCAGCACCGGCAGCCGCGCCGCCTGGTCGCGCAGCGACGGGAGCACCAGGGCCAGCAGCACCGCCGGGAACGCCGCGTCGAGGCCGAACACGTCGGTGTCGCTGATCGCCGTCCCGGCGAACGCGCCGGCGGCCACGCCGAGGTTCCAGCAGGCGAACAGGCCGATCCCGCAGGCCCAGTACGCCGCGCGGCGGCGGTGCGCCTCGCGCTGGGCCAGGGCGAACGCGACCGATTCGTCGATCATCAGGTGGCTGCCGGCCAGCCGGGCCGCCCACCGCTCGCCCAGGACGTCGCCGACCGCGAAGCCGAACGGCAGGTGCCGCGCGTTGGCCAGCAGCCCGGCGAGCACGGCCGCGAACGGGTTGCCGCCGGCGGCCACGATGCCGACGAACATGAACTGCGACGCCCCGGCGAAGACCAGCAGCGACATCAGCATCGGCAGCCACAGCGGAAAGCCCGAGCTCACCGCGATGGCGCCGTAGGAGACCCCCACGAGACAATCGGCGAGACAGACCAGGCCGATGTCCCGGGCGAGATCCCGATCGAGTGTTCGCCAGATCGAACGCATGTGTTCTACAGTGAACGACACACCCCATGTTCGTCAAGGCGAACAAACAGACCGATGGAGCGAACGGATGGCGCAGGAAGCCGGCGGAGCGCCGCTGGAGATCATCGCGGCGTCGCTGCGCCGCGAACGGACCCGCGCGGGGCTGTCCCTGACCGAGGTGGCGCGCCGGGCCGGCCTGGCCAAGTCGACGCTGTCGCAGCTGGAGTCCGGCACCGGCAACCCCAGCGTCGAAACGCTGTGGGCGCTCGGCGTCGCCCTCGACGTCCCGTTCTCCCGGCTGGTGGAGCCGGAGCGGCCGAAGGTCCGCGTGGTCCGCGCCGGCAAGGGCCCGACGGTGTTCGCCGAGCACGCCGACTACGCGTGCACGCTGCTGTCGGCCTGTCCCACCGGCGCCCGGCGGGACATCTACGTGGTCCGCGGCGAGCCGGGCACGCCGCGGCGCTCCGACCCGCACATGACCGGGGTGGTCGAGCACATCGTGCTCTGCGCGGGCCGGGCTCGCGTCGGCGTGACGGACGCCCCGGAGGAACTGCACCCGGGTGACTACATCTCCTACCCCGGCGACGTCCCCCACATCTTCGAAGCCCTCGAGCCGGGTACCTACGGCGTCGAGATCTCCGAGTACGTCTGAGACACCGGCGGTTCCGCCTCCAGGCAGGCCCGCCGGTTCCGGATCCGGGACTCCTCCGTCTCGATCCGCAGCCGCGCCTCGCGCATCGGATCGCACGAGGAGCAGTGAGCCAGTTCCGCCTCGTACAGCGTCCCGTCCGTCGGGAGGGTCACCTGCCGGGGGTCCGTGGCCTCCTCGAACGGCCGCGGCAGAACGTCGCCGAGCCGCTCCATGGCGCGCTCGAGTTCCGCCGCCCTGTCCTCGATGGACCGCCAGGGCGTGTCGCCGATGCGCCACTCGATCGCCTCGACCCTGCTCGACGCGGAATACACCTCCAGGACCCGCCGCACGTGGTAAGTGATCGCGTAGCACGGGTTTTCGTTGCGGAGGGTCCGCCGCGTCGTGGTCTGGCCGTCGGCTTCGTCGAAGGTGGAGACCACGACCGACCGTTCCGCCTCGGTGGACTGCGCGGCGGTGATGGCGTGCCGGGTGAACTGGGAACTCGCCGTCCGCACCGACGCACCGCTGGCCACGGTCGTCTCGGTGGCGACCCCGAATTCGCCGCGCACCTGGGGAGCGCCGAAGAAGCCGGCGAGCCCGCCGCCCGCGGAGACCGACGTGTCGGCCCGCGTGCGGATGTCCACCAGGCTGTCCGTGTACGCCGACGCCGACGAGAACCTGCTGGTCTCGGACAGCGCGCTCATCGTCTGCCGGAACGACGAATGCACCGACAGCCGCTGTTCCGCGGCCCGCACCCGGCGGTAGCGGTCGAATTCCGAAACCTCCACCGACTCACCGGGCAGCAGGGTCACCGTGTACAGCAGCGGACCCTGCTGCCTGCCGACGAGGCTGAGCGCGTGCTGGTAGGTGATCCTGATCTCCAGCCGGCCCTGGTCGAACCGGTCGAGAACGAATACCCGGCCTTCGTAGAAGTACTGGGCCCGGTCGTAGGGCAGCCAGGGAACCGGCGCCGGACCGCCGCATTCACCCGGGACCGGCTCCTCACACCCGCCGCCACAGCCCGAACAATCGCCGCACCCGTTCCGCTTCTCCCCCGCGGCGGGGTGTTTCTTCTCTTCCGCGGCCATTCTTTCCTCCTCCGTTCCCGGCACCGTCCGTGCCGTCGTCGAACGGGGGGCGGAAACCGCGGCCGTGATACGCGGTGGAACCGCTAAACCGTCGTCCAGTCCGTGAGCACGATGTGTCCCGATCGGATGCGCACGCGCAGCCGGAACCGTCCCGCCGGCTTGGGCCGGACGACGAACCAGCCGACCTCGTCGACCGGCACGGTCAGGACGGTCCCTTCGCGGGTTTCGACGTCGAGCTCGCCCGGCTGCGCGGGCACGACCTGCCCGTGCAGATCACCGGAGCCGACCTCGAGCTCGATCGTGAAGTCGCGGCCGGAGAAGGTGAGCGCACGCAACGGGGCCGCGTCGGCGCGCACCCCCGCCGGCCGCGCGGCGGCGGAGTCGTGGGACAGGGTGGCGAGCTCCGCGTCGAGATCGCGCCACGAGAACGCGGCTTTGCCCGCCTCGACGAACCCGGCGGGCACCTCCTGCGCGGACCGAAGCGCCTCGCCCAGCTCGGCGAGCAGCTCTTCCTGGCTGCTCCAGTGGTCCGCCATGGCCATCACGCTTCCTCGCGATCGACGAACGACGCCAGTGCCCGGCTGCCGCGGAGCGCGGCGATGCACCGCGAGCGGGACGGGCCGATCCCCCCGATCGGCATGCCGAGTCTCCCCGAAATCTCGGCGTAGGGCAGCCGCGGATCGCTGAACAGGAGGGTCAGGAGCTCCCGGCAGCGGGACGGCAGCTCGGCGAACGCCTGGCGCAGCGCGATGAACCGCTCCTGCTTCAGCAGCTCGGCATCGGCGTCCGGAGCCGCCTCGTCGACGAGCCGGCCGTCGTCGGGCATGGGCTGCGTCCGCTGCTGCTCCCGCAGGAACCGCAGGCATTCCCGGCGGGTGACGGTCGCCACCCAGCCCGGCAGCGCGGCCGGCTCACGCAGCGACGGCAGGCCTTCGACGAGCCTGAGCCACACGCCCGCGCCGACGTCGTCGCAGTCGGCCGGGGACAGCCGGTACCGCCGGCAGACCGACCACACCAGCGGCGCGTACCGCTCGACGAGCTGGTCCCAGGCCCGGCTGTCGCCGTCCCGGGCGCGCTTGACCAGTGCGATCACGGCAGGATCGTCCCGCATGGCACCACCTCGGGTCGGAAGGGCCGGTCAGTGCTTGCCGCACGCGAGATCGTGGGCGATCTTGCCGGTGACGGCGGCCGCGGCGAACGACGTCCCGCTCCACCGCGCGAAACCCTCGAAGTTCTGCTCCGACGCGTCGGACAGCCGCACCGGCTTGTCGAGGTAGTAGCCGTTGACCCGCAGGCCCTCGGCTTCGGTGTCGACCCAGTCCCGCTTCATGCTGAAGTCCGCGCCGATCGCCCCGACGGCGAGGACGCCGTTCATCGCCGCGGGCCAGATCTGCCACGGCGGCCGGGCGCGGTGGCCGAGGTTGCCCGCGGCGGCCACGATCACCAGCTTCTCGTTGGCCGCGGTGAGCACGTCGATGGCCCGGCGGAGGGCCATCGGGGGTTCCCCGTCGGCGGTCACCGTGCCGAAGGACAGGTTCAGGACCTGGATCCGTTCGTCCCGGAACGCGGCGATCTTCCGCGCGGTCTCCCAGGACGTGCCGTCGCCGGTCCGGTCGCTCAGCGCGGCCTTGACGATGATGTGCGCCTCCGGCGCGGCCTGCCAGATCCGCCCGGCGACGAACGTGGCGTGCCCGGCCCACACCGAATAGATGCCCTTCCGGTCGGGCGCCGCCTCCACGTCGGGCTCGGTCTCGATCCGGTCTTTCGGGAAATCGGGGTGCCAGTACATCGGCGTGTCCACGACGCCGACGCGAACCGGGTTCTCCGCCGCGACCTCGTACGTGTTACCGGGCGGGTCGATCCGGTCACCGAAGTCGGGATCACCGACCCCCTTGTGCTGGGGGTAGCCGATCAGCGTGTCCCGGTTCTTCCCGATCGCCGGCACGGCCCCGAGTTCACTCGCGAACTGATTGCGCACCTCGTACAGCAGCACGTCGAGATCGGTGAACTGGCGGCCGCCGCGGCGCTCGAGCGCGGAAATCTCCTGCCAATACTTCGCGCGGATCTTCGTCGCGAACTCCGCGATTCCGGCCAGGTCCGTTATCAACGACAACTGCAGCACGTCGTCGGTCTCCGGTTCCGTTGCTCCCGCCCAGACCCCGAGGTTCTTCAGTTTGTTTCCCACGACGTCGACGTATCGGGAGTCGACAATCAGTTCGGTCCGCACGGTCATGATCTGCCTTCCGTTCGTACTCGGCCCTTGCTCGACGGAGGCGTCCCTCACCCGTTTGATTCCAGCATCGGAAAAATAGTTCCGGATACCGCCAACACGGTTCATGCTTCAGGCATGAAACCGACCGCGGCCCTGGATCAGGCACTCGAGGCGTTGCGCCGTGCCGACGTCGACGCCGGTCGCGCGGTGCCGGTCGCGGAACGGGCCAGACTCCGGGCCGACGCCGAACGCGACGACGCCGCGGCCTCGATCGCCGAGCGGGCGTGGGGCCGCGCATTGCTGCAATGCGGGAACGTCGACAGCGCGATCAATCACCTGCGAAATTCCGTAGAATTCGCGGAGAAATCCGGCTCACCCACCCTCGCCGGCGAAACGCGAATCCCGCTCGCGGCGGCGTTGCTCCAGCACGGAAAACCCGACGAGGCGCTGCGGAACATCGACGACGCCGTCGCTTCGCTCACCGGGGCCGGGCACGCGCGGGCGCGCGCCCAGCGCGCCGACATCCTGCACCAGATCGGCAGGCTGACCGAGGCCCACACCGAGTACGAGTCCGCCATTTCGCTGCTGCGCGACGGCGGTGACCTCCTGAACCTGCAACGCGCGCTGGTCAACCGCGGCATCCTGCACACCGAACGGTACGTCTTCCCCGCCGCCGAGGCCGACCTCGAGGAGGCCCGCGAGCTGGCCGGGCGGCTCGGCCGGAAACTGGCCACGGCGATCATCGACGAGAACCTCGGCTTCCTCGAGACCGTGCGTGGCGACGTTCCCGCCGCGCTCGCCCGGCTCGGCCGGGCCGAGCTGGCGATCGGCGAACTAGGCGGCCAGCTCGGCCCGGTGTTCTCCGACCAGGCCGAACTGCTGCTTTCGGTGGGCGCGCGGGGCGAGGCCGCCGAGGCCGCCGAGCGAGCCGTGCTCGCGTTCGAACGGGATCAGCGGCACCTGCTCGTGCCGGCCGCGCGGCTGCTGCTCGCCCAGGCCGCGGTGCTCGGCCGCGACTGGGCGACCGCGCTGGACCAGGCGCGCCGGGCCCACCGGGAATTCGTCGGCCAGCAGCGCGTGGAATGGGCGGCGCTGGCCCAGCTGGGCGTGCTGCGGGCCCAGCTGGCGCTGGGGTGCGACACGCCGGTCTCCGGCGAGGACGCCGAGACCATGGTGGCCACCCTGCGCTCGGCGGGCTGGCCCGCCGCGGCCCTCGAAGCCCACCTCGCCGCCGCGCGGCTGGCCGGCTCCCGCGCCGAAGCCAAGCGGAGCCGGTTCCACCTCCACCGCGCCGGTGCGCTGGCCCGGCGCGGGCCGGCCGCGCTCCGCGCGCGCGGCTGGTACGCCCGCGCCCTGCTGGCCTGGGAAGACGGGAACCCGCAGGCCACGGACCGGGCGGTGCGGGCCGGGCTGCGCATCCTCGACGAGCACGCCGCCTCGCTCGGGGCGACCGACCTGCGGGCCCATTCCGCCGCGCACCGCAGCGAGCTGAGCGAACTCGGGCTGCGGCTCGCCCTCCGCTCCGGCGAGCCGGCACGGGTCTTCGAGTGGGCCGAACGCGGCCGGGCCGGCAGGCTCGCCCACCGGCCGGTCCGCCCGCCCGACGACCCGGAGCTCGCCGCCCTGCTCACCGAACTGCGCGCGACGGTGCGGGAGATCGACCAGCCCGGGCGCACGGCGCCGGAACTGCGGCACCGGCAGTCCCTGCTCGAACGCCGGATCCGGGACCGGACGCGGCTCTACCCGGGCGCGCCCGGACCGTCGCCTGCCACCCCGGTCAAACCCGCCGACCTCGACCTCGGCGATCGCGCGCTCATCGAGTTCGCGCAGGCGGACGGCGCCCTGCACGCCCTCAGCCTGGTCGGCGGACGGCTGCGGCTGCGGGCGCTGGACACCGGCCACGACGTCGCCGAGCTGGCAACCCGCCTGGCGTTCGCCCTCCGGCGCCTCGCGCACCGCACCGGCAGCGCGCAGTCGCGGGCCGCCGCGCTGATGTTGCTGCAGCGGACCGCGGAGGTGCTGGACCGGACCCTTTTCGGCCGCCTGCCGGAGATCGGTGACCGGCCGCTCGTCCTGGTCCCGACCGGTCCGCTGCACAGCGTGCCGTGGTCGGTGCTGCCGTCGTGCTCGGGGCGCCCGGTCACGGTGTCGCCGTCGGCCACGCTGTGGCACGCCGCCGCCGAACGCCGCGACGCGGTCCTCGGCACGGTCGCGGTCGCCGCCGGGCCCGGCCTGGCCGGAGCCCGCGACGAAGCACAGGCCGTGGCGGCGTTGCACGGCGTCACCCCGCTCGTGGGCGAAGCCGCCACCGTCGAGGCCGTGCTGAAAGCCGTGGGCACGGCCGACACCGTGCACCTGGCCGCGCACGGCAGGCTCGCCGTGGACCAGCCGCTGTTCTCCGACCTGCGGCTGCACGACGGCCCGCTCGTCGTGCACGACCTGGAACGGCTGGACCGGGTGCCGCGGACCGTCGTGCTCGCCTCCTGCGACAGTGGCCGGTCGGTGGTGTGCACCGGCGATGAGCTCCTCGGTCTCAGCGCCACGTTCATGGGGTCGGGCACGGTCCACCTCATCGCGTCCGTGGTTCCCGTGCCCGACGCGGAAACCCGGCCGCTGATGGTCGAATTCCACCGGGCGCTCGCGCACGGCGCCGCACCGGCGGCCGCGCTCGCGGACGCCCAGAAGTCGTTGCGCGGCAACGGACTGGAAGCGCTCGTCGCCGCCGCGGGATTCGGCTGTTTCGGGGCCGGCCATTGAAACCGCTCTTGTAACGTTCTTTTCCCGGCCACGACTCAGGAGTACGAGACGACCCGGAACCGCGGTTCGCGTGATTTTCTGTCGAAGTGGAATCTGATGGGTGTGGTCGAGGTACGCATTCACCCGGCGATCGGTATCGCGCGGGTGGGGAACAGCCCGGACGGTTGTTTCATCGGCCCCGAACGGCGCTGGGACCGTTCGGCACCGGCGGACGGGTCCTACAAGGACGGTTCGGGCCGGATCAAGCGCCAGGTCGCGCGGTTCCGGTTGTTCGCCTACGACGAACGGGGCGTCGCCACGGAACTGGTCGAAGGACCCGGCGTCGAGATCACCTGGACCGTCCACCTCGTCAACGCGAAAGCGGCCGCCCGGCTGTTCCGGCCCGATTCGACGCGGAACGCGACCTATTCCGGCGACGCCCTCCGTGACCTGGTGATCGATCCCGGGCCGCGCACCGTCGACCGGCGCCACCGGCGCGCCGAGTTCGACACCGGCGAATTCGTCCTCAGGGGATGCCGGCCCCAACGGGTTCCGCTGGGGGAAATCCGGCTGGACGACGCCGGGCGGCTGCTGGTTTTCGGCGGGGCCGGCGCCGCCGGGTCCCCCGCCGGCACACCGCTGTCCGCCCAGGACGACAGCGACGACTGGTACGACGACATCGCCGACGGCCCGGTCGAAGCGACCGTTCGCGTCGACGGCACGGACCACCCGGTGGCAGCGTCGTGGGTGATCACCGCACCCCCGAAGTTCGCACCACCGGTCGGCAACGTGATCCGGCTCTGGGACGCGATGTTCGACGCGCTCGCGACGCAGCGGCAGAAATCCGCGGCGCCGTCCTATGTGGACGACATCTACCCCATCCTGCAGGCCGCCATCGACTCCGGCGCCGTCGCCGCGGTCGCCCGGCCACACCACCGCCGCTTCCGTCACCCCGTGCCACCCTCGCAGCAGATCCTCGGGCTCGTCGAGCGACCCGGCGGAAGGTGGCACATGCCGCGGCTCGCGTCCGGCCGGGGCGGAGCGCTGGACCTGCCGCTGACCCCGACCCAGAAACAGAGGGTGCGGGACTGGGTGACGGCCGCGAAGCCGGACATGTCCTGGAACGCGGCGTGGGTGGACGGACCACCGGCGGCCGGCGCGGTCACCCCCGGCGGAATGGACAGGGCCGCACTGGAAAACTGCGTCGGCGGGGCGCTCTCCCCCGGCATCGAGGCCGGCGAGTTCCTCCTCGACCCCGCGAGGTACGGGCCGATCAAGACGATCGACGGGCAGCCGTCGTTCCGGCTCGACCACCACCAGGTCGAACCCGGTCAGGTGACCGCGGGCATGTCCCTGCCGTGGCAAGCCGACTTCCACGCGTGCAACCCGCTCTGGTGGCCGGCGCCCCGGCCCGGCCAGGTCGTGCTGGCCGGCTCCCCGCCCGGCGCCGCGCCGGTTCAGTGGAACCGGGGGTACAGCAGACCCGTGTTCGTGGCAGGCGGCTGGACCACGATGGGGTTCGTCACGCGGCAGGCCGAAGGACTCGTCGAAACCGACAGCGACCCGCTGAACCAGTGAGGCACCTCGACGTCGCGGTGATCGGCGGCGGTCCGGCCGGCTCGGCGACCGCGCTGCTGCTGGCGCGTCTGGGCGCCGACGTCGGGTTGTACCTCGCGGCCCCGGGTTACGAACGGCCGCGCCTGGGCGAGTCCCTGCCACCCGCCGTGAACCCCGTGCTGCACGAGCTCGGTGTCGGAGCCGAGTTCGCCGCGCTCGGCGCGCTGCCGTCGTACGGGACGTCCGGCGCCTGGGGCACCGACGAGGTGTCGTCACAGTCGTTCCTGTTCAGTCCACACGGCACCGGCTGGCACGTCGACCGGGCGCGCTTCGACGAGATGCTCGTGACCGCCGCGGCACGGGCGGGCGCGACGGTGTTTCCGGCGCGGGTCCGGCGAGTGCGCCGGATCGCGGGCGGCTTCACCGTCGACGCGGCGATCCCCGCCTCTGCGGACGCGGTGGTGGACGCCACCGGCCGGGCCGCCCGGATCTCCCGCGGGCTCCACGCCCGGCCGGCCCGGCACGACCGGCTGGTCTGCGCGGCCCGGGTGGTCCCTCGCCGCGGCGACGAGCCGTTCTGCGACACCTTCGTGGAAGCCGTGGCGGAGGGCTGGTGGTATTCGGCGCCCCTGCCGGACGGGCACCGGATCGTCGCCTGCTTCACCGACGCACCCATCGCGGCCCGGGCCGGGCTGGCGACGCCGGCCGGCTGGCGCGCGGCGGTGGTGGCCACCACCCACGTCCGGCAGTTCGTATGCGGCCGGGAAGAGAGCCCCGTCCGGCTCGTCACCGCCGCCGGCCATCGGCTGTGCCCCTGTGCCGGACCTGGCTGGCTGGCGGTCGGGGACGCCGCCTTCGCGACGGATCCGCTTTCCTCCGGCGGGGTGACTTCCGCGCTGCGAACGGCGATCGCCGCGGCGGCCGCCCTGGCTGACGGCGACCGGGCGGGCTACTCCGCGCTAATCGACGCCATGGCAGCCGACTACTTCGCCCGTTATTCGGAAATCTACGGCTGGGAACGCCGGTTCCCCACGTCGGCGTTCTGGCGGTCACGCCGGCCCGTCTGGCCTTCGCACGCACGTAACACGCCACTGTCCAACTGCGACTTACGATGATCCGGCGCCGGGGAGGAAACATGGCGAAACGACTGGTGATCTGCTGCGACGGCACCTGGGACAAACTCGGCCGGCCGAATCCCACGAACGTGGCGAAGGTCAAGAACGCCGTCGCCGAAACGGACTCCGCCGGTATTCGCCAGATCGCCTTCCACGGCGACGGCGTCGGCACCGGGCCGGGCCTGTGGGACCACCTCACCGGTGGCGCGTTCGGGGCGGGACTGTCGGCCAAGGTGCGGGACGCCTACGGTTTCGTCGTCGACAACTTCGAACCCGGCGACGAGCTCTTCTTCTTCGGTTTCAGCCGCGGCGCGTACACCGCACGCAGTACCGTGGGTTTCATCCGGAACTGCGGTGTCCTGCGCCGGGAGAACGCGGGCCTCGTCAAGGAGGCCTACCGGCTTTACCGGGACCGGGACACCTCGGCCACCGGCCCCAACAGCCCGAAGGCCAAGGAATTCCGCGAGAAGTACGCCCACGAAGACCGGACGCCCATCCGGTTCATCGGGGTCTGGGACACCGTCGGCGCACTGGGCATTCCCCTCAGCGGCGGCCGGCTGCTCAACCTGCTGAACCGGCGCTGGCAGTTCCACGACACGCAGCTGTCCTCGATCGTGCAGTCGGCCTTCCAGGCCCTGGCCGTGGACGAGCACCGCACGTCGTTCAAACCGGCGGTCTGGGATCCGTCGGAAGGCCAGGAGCGCGCACAGGTCTGGTTCGCCGGAGACCACTCCGACGTCGGCGGCGGGCATCCGGTGTCCGATCTCTCGGACCTCGCCCTGCGCTGGATGACCGACCGGGCGCACCACTGCGGCCTCGACTTCAAGCCCGGCGCCTTCACCGGCTTGCACCCCGGCAAGCCACTCGGCGAACTGCACGAATCGCCCACCGCGTTCTTCCGCTTGTTCGGCTCGGTGGTCCGCGGCATCGGCACGGTGGACCCGCAGACCGAGTTCGCCGCCTCCACCGCGGTGGACCGCCACACGCACATGAAGCCGCCGTACGCACCCGACAACCTCGTCACCTATCTCGCAGCGCACCACACCATGACAGTGTGAAACCCGGCTGCGGGCCGAACACGGGAGAGGCCCCGTGGACGGACGTCCACCGGGCCTCTCAACCGGCGGAAAGCTTCACCAGCCGCGCTCGGCGAGCCGGTGCGGTTCCGGGACCTCTTCGACGTTGATGCCGACCATGGCCTCGCCCAGGCCGCGCGAGACCTTCGCCAGCACGTCCGGGTCGTCGTGGAACGTCGTCGCCTTGACGATCGCGGCCGCGCGCTGGGCCGGGTTGCCCGACTTGAAGATGCCCGAGCCGACGAACACGCCTTCCGCGCCGAGCTGCATCATCATCGCCGCGTCGGCCGGGGTCGCGATGCCGCCCGCGGTGAACAGCACCACCGGCAGCTTGCCCGCCTCGGCCACCTCCTTGACCAGCTCGTACGGCGCCTGCAGCTCCTTCGCCGCGACGAACAGCTCGTCCTCGGGCAGCGACTGCAGCCGCCGGATCTCGCCGCGGATCTTCCGCATGTGGGTGGTGGCGTTGGAGACGTCGCCGGTGCCCGCCTCGCCCTTGGAGCGGATCATCGCCGCGCCCTCGGTGATCCGGCGCAGCGCCTCGCCGAGGTTGGTCGCGCCGCAGACGAAGGGCACGGTGAACGCCCACTTGTCGATGTGGTTGGCGTAGTCGGCCGGGGTGAGCACCTCGGACTCGTCGATGTAGTCGACGCCGAGGGACTGCAGGACCTGCGCCTCGACGAAGTGGCCGATGCGGGCCTTCGCCATCACCGGGATCGAGACGGCCTCGATGATGCCGTCGATCAGGTCGGGGTCGCTCATCCGCGCCACGCCGCCCTGGGCGCGGATGTCCGCGGGCACGCGCTCCAGCGCCATCACCGCGACGGCACCGGCGTCCTCGGCGATCTTGGCCTGCTCGGCGGTGACCACGTCCATGATCACGCCGCCCTTGAGCATCTCGGCCATGCCGCGCTTCACCTTGGCGGTGCCGGTGACGGACTGGACGGTGCCGCTGGTGGGAGTGGTCTGCTGCTCGGACACGACGGGGCCTTTCGAGACGAGAGGGGGTTACGTCTTCCGAGCGTAAGTCGGCGGTGGACCCTTCAGGCAGGCCAGTACGCGGGTATCTCAGCAGTCCACTTCGCCGGTGCCCGCGACCAGGGCTTCCGCGAGCGGAGTCCGCGTGTAGAGCACGTGACGTCCGGCACGGTGCCCGCTGACCAGGGCCGCGGCCTTGAGGACGCCGAGGTGCTGCGACACCGCCCCGGCGCTCAGCCCGGTCCGCCGGGCCAGCTCCGCGGTGGACGCCGGCGCGGCCAGTTCGGCCAGCAGCATGGCCCGGCCGCGGCCCACGACGGCGGCCAGGGCGCCGGGCGCGGCGGCCGTGCCGGTCTCCCACAGCGTGGCGATCCCGCGCGGCGGGTAACGCAGCACCGGCTGCCAGCGCATGTCGGTCTTGGAGAAGACCCGCGGCCAGACGAACGCCGACGGCACGAGCACGAGACCGCGCCCGTCCAGCGGCACCGCGGCGCGCAGGTGCCGGTGCGCCACCGTCAGCGTGCCGCCCTGCCAGCGGACCAGCGGCGTGAGGTCGTTGAACAGCTCGGCGGCCCCGCCGTGGGCCAGCAGCCGGGACCGGTGCAGCACGTCGGCCTCGAGCAGCGCGCGGATCCGCGGCCAGTCGGGGGCGAGCACGAGGTCCCAGTACCGCTCCATCAGCGTCGCGAGCCGCTCGAGGCCCGCCTCCGGGTCGCGGCGGAAGCGGCTCAGCGCGGGCGACCGCGGCCCGGCCATCGCGTCCAGCTCGCGCCGGACGACGCGGGCCGGCACGTCACGCAGGTCGGCGAGCTCGTCGGCCAGCTCGGGCAGGGGCGTCGACGGCGTCCCGGCCAGGAAGCCGGGCAGGTGCCGCAGCGGGACGAGGTCGCGCAGGAGGCCGATGTCGAGGCCGGCTTCGTCGAGCGCCGCGGTGGCGCGCTTGACCCACGGCAGGTGCAGGGCGTGCGAGCCCGGGGAGTTCAGGACGCGGACGCTCGCCACGATCTCCCACGCGGGAGAGAACGCGAACCGGGTGTGTGCCAGGTCCTCGGTGGAAAAAGCCAGGTCGAGCACGCGCTGCCTCTCTGCCTCGGGTCCGGCGCAGTCTAGGTCTATCCCATGTGGACAGTCGAGCCGGGTGAGGAAAGCCCTTGCGGGAACGCGAAAATTCCTCGTGGGTCGTACTTCCGCGCGACGGCGCGCAGCCGCGCCACGTTCACGCCGTAGTACGCCCGCGCCCAGTCCGGCATCTCCGGGTCGAGGTAGTTGACGTAACCCGTCGTGCCGAACTCCGGCCCCAGCCCGTCCCGGACCACGGCGAGCGCGCACCGGGCCTCGGCCTCGCCGCCGTCCGCCGGCGTCGCGCCGTGCAGGAACTGGAAGCTGGCCGGCGCCTTCCGGTGCGGGAACGCCGTTTCACGCACGCCGACGCGGGCGATCGCGCCGCCGGCGGAGTCGACGAGCGTGCCGACGCCCGGAGCGCCGAGCAGGACCTCGACGACCGCGGCGGGGTCGTCGGCGGGCCGCGTCAGCATGCGGGAGGTCCCGACGTACGCCGCTCTCGCCGCCACCGCCCCGGGCCGGGATTCCGGGTCGTCGAACGACCGCATGGCGGCCAGGTGGTCGAGCACCCGGCCGTCCCGCTCGGTGGGCGGGGTGCCGACGCGGCGGACCAGGTCGTCGACCAGCTCGTTCATCCGGGTTTCCGTGCCCAGGAAGCTACCGCCGGCGTTCGAAGTGGTGGCGTCGAGGTTCAGGCCGGACCACAGCTCGTCCGGCATCGACGGCTGCCACTCCTGCCAGGCGGCGAGCAGCGCCGCCTGGGTGCCCGCCGGGAATTCCAGCTTGAAGGTGGCCACGTCCGCGATCGGCACGGTCCGGAACGTGAAGCCGGTGACGATCCCGAAGTTCCCGCCGCCCCCGCCCCGCAGCGCCCAGAACAGGTCCGGCTCGGCCGTCTTCGACACCGTGCGCGGGCGGGCGTCGGCGGTCACGATCCGCGCCGCCTCCAGGTGGTCGCAGGTCAGCCCGTACTTGCGGTCGAGCACGCCGACGCCGCCGCCGAGGGTCAGCCCGGCGATGCCGACGGTGTCGCAGCTGCCCGCCGGCAGCACGCGCCCGGCCGCGGCGAGCGTCGTCGCGATCGGCCCGAGCCGGGCCCCGGCGCCGATCACCGCGCGGCCGTCCGGGCGTACTTCGATCCCCGAGAACCGGCTCAGGTCCACCACGATCCCGCCGTCCACAGTGGAGTAACCGGGGTAGCTGTGCCCGCCGCCGCGCGCGGCGACGGGCAGCCCGTGCCGGGCCGCGAAGGCGACCGCCGCCTGGACGTCTTCGACGCGCGCCGCACCGACGACCGCGGCCGGCACCCGGTCGTCGTACATCGTGAAGAACGCCTGCTTGGCCTCCGGGTAGCCGGGGTCGCCGGGCCGGAACAGCGGCCCGGAAAGCCGCCGCCGCAGCCGCGCCCAGTCGTCCGGTGGTGGCCACCCCGCCAGGCCCGCCACCGGGACCGCCCCGGACATCCGCAGGAACGTCCGCCTGTCCACCGCCACCCTCCCCCTGCCGCACTCCCCGGGCCCCGCCGCTCCCAGGGCATATGGCTGGTCCGGGGAGCCCTGCCTTGCCGTGACCAGGGTAGCGGGTGTGTGATCGAGGACACATCCCGTACACCAGCCGTTCGCCGAGGAGTCGTCATGGCAGACAAACAAGCCAAGAACGCCGACACCGGGGCCGCCGTCGCTGTGGACGACCCCGCCAAGGTCCGCAACGTCGTGCTCGTCGGCCCGGCGGGTTCCGGGAAGACCACCCTGGCGGAGGCCCTGCTCGCCGCGTCCGGCACGGTGCCGCGCGCGGGGTCGGTGGTCGACGGGACGACGGTCTGCGACCACGACCCGGCGGCGGTCCGCCAGCAGCGTTCGGTGGGCCTTTCGGTCGCGCCCGTGCTGCACCAGGGCCACAAGATCAACCTGATCGACACGCCCGGGTACGCCGACTTCGTCGGGGAGCTGCGGGCGGGGCTGCGCGCGGCCGACGCCGCGCTGTTCGTCGTGAGCGCCTCCGAAGGCGTCGACGCGGCGACGGTCGCGGTGTGGGAGGAGTGTGCCGCGGTCGGGATGCCGCGCGCGGTCGTCGTCTCCCGGCTCGACCACCACCGGGCCGACGCGATGGCCGAGATCGCCGCCTGCCAGTCCGCGTTCGGCGCCGGGGTGCTGCCGCTGTACCTGCCCGCGGGCGACGGCCTGGTCGGGCTGATCACCCAGCGGTACTTCGACTACTCCGGCGGCCACCCGCCGAAGGTGGGCGAGCCCGATCCGGCGGACCTGGAGCGGATGGCCGAGGCCCGCAACGAGCTGATCGAAGGGATCATCGCCGAGAGCGAGGACGAGTCCCTGATGGACCGCTACCTCGCCGGCGAGGAGATCGCCGAGGAAACCCTGATCGCCGACCTCGAAACCGCCGTCGCGCGCGGCTCCTTCCACCCCGTCATCCCGGTGTGCTCGACCAGCGGGATCGGCCTGGCCGAGGTGCTCGACGGGATCGTCCGCGCGTTCCCGTCCCCGCTGGAGCACCGGCCACCCGACGTCACCACGCCGGACGGCGGCGAGCACGCCGCGATCAGCGCCGACCCCGCCGGCCCCCTCGCCGCGGAGGTCGTCCGGACGGCCGTCGACTCCTACGTCGGCCGGGTGTCACTCGTCCGGGTGTTCTCCGGGACCCTGCGCCCCGAACGGCCGGTGCACGTGTCCGGGCACGGCCTCGCCGAACGCGGCCACGAGGACCACGACGCCGACGAGCGCGTCGCGCACCTCTACTCGCCGCTCGGCGCGAACCTGCGGGAGGTGCCCTACTGCGTCGCGGGCGACCTCTGCGCGCTGACGAAGGTGGGCTCGGCGGAAACCGGCGACACCGTCTCCTCCCCCGACGACCCGCTGCTGATGGAGCCGTGGGCGATGCCGGAACCGCTGCTGCCGGTGGCGGTGGTCGCGAAGACCCGCAGCGACGAGGACACCCTGGCCCGCAACCTCTCCCGCCTGGTCGCGGGCGACCCGACGCTGCGGCTGGACCGCAACGCCGAGACCGGCCAGCTGGTGCTCTGGTGCATGGGCGAAGCGCACGCCGACGTCGTGCTGTCCCGGCTGCGGGCCGGCGGCGCGGACGTCGACACCGAACCGGTGAAGATCAGCCTGCGCTCGACGTTCAGCAAGCCGGCCAAGGGCCACGGCCGGCACGTCAAGCAGTCCGGCGGGCACGGCCAGTTCGCCGTCTGCGACATCGAGGTCGAGCCGCTGCCGCGCGGGGCCGGGTTCGAGTTCGTGGACAAGGTGGTCGGCGGCGCGGTGCCGCACCAGTTCATCCCGAGCGTCGAGAAAGGCGTGCGGGCCCAGCTGGCGCGCGGCCTCGCCGATGGCCACCCGGTGGTCGACGTCAAGGTGACCCTGGTCGACGGCAAGGCGCACAGCGTGGACTCGTCGGACGCGGCGTTCCAGACCGCCGGCGCGCTGGCCCTGCGGGAGGCGGCGGCGAACGGCCACATCACGATGCTGGAACCCCTGGAGGAGGTGGCGATCCGGCTGCCGGACGAGCACCTCGGCACGGTGCTCGGCGACCTGTCGTCCCGGCGGGGCCGGGTCCTGGGCACCGAGGCCGGCGAAGGCGGGCGGACGGTGATCAGGGCGGAGGTCCCGGCGACCGAGCTGGTCCGCTACCTCATCGACCTCCGGTCGATGACCTCGGGCACGGCGACGTTCACCCGCCGCCACGCGAGGTTCGAACCGATGCCGGAAGGACTGGCGGTCCACTAGCCGAACCGAAACGGTCGGCTCGCGTACCTGGACAGTCGGCTCGGTGAACCGACCGCCTGAGTACGCGAACCGACCGTCCGGGTACGTCGGCCGGCCCTCTGGGTACGCGAGCCGACTGTCTGGGTACGTGTCGTCCGGCTACGAGCCGAAGTCGAAGCCGCCGGGGCGGCCGTTGCGGTCGGCCAGGAGGCCCGCGAGGGTGGCCAGCGCGATCTCCGGCGGGGTTCGCGACCCGATGTTCAAGCCGACCGGGCGGTGCACGCGCGCGATCTCCTCGTCCGGCACGCCCAGCCCGCGCAGCGCGGCCACGTGCGGGCCCTCGTGACGCGGGTTGCCGAGCACGCCGACCCAGCGCGGCCTCCCCTCGATCGCGGCCTTCAGCACCGCGCCCAGCTCCGGCCGGTGGTGGTCGGTGACGACGACGTCCGCCGAGCCGTCCAGCGGCGGCAGCGTCGTGTCCGCCTCGAAGCCGTCCGGCACGTCGGTGGCGCGCGCCGCGTCGGGTTCGTACAGCGCGACGTGGTAGCCGAGGTCGCGCGCGAAGCGGAGCAGGAAGCGGGACACCGGCGACGCGAACACCGCCACCAGCGTCCGCACGCCCGGGTCGGCCGGGGCCGTGCCGTGGGCGACGTCGCAGGTCTCACTCATGCCGCCCAGTCTGTCACTGCTCGAGCGTCAGATCGCCTCCCCGACCGTCAGCCGGAAATGGAACTTCGACGTCCGGCCTTCGACGATCACCAGGTAGCCGCCCGGGATCCGCATCGCCGTCCGCGACTTCGGCGACCACGGGTAGACCGGCTGGTACTCCCGGGCCAGCCGCAGTGCTTCGGCTTCGGCGCTCTCTTGGTCTTCGAAGCGGAACGTCTCCGACAGCGACCAGCTCCTGCCGTCGCCCGCGCCACGCTGTTCTTCGATGACCACCCACCAGTTCGAGCTCATGCTCTTTCGACGCGAGCGGCCCTCGAAACGTTTCAGTCCCCGGGCGGGGTCACGGTCTCCCCGAGCGTCACGCGGAAGTGGAACGTCGAGGTCCGGCCGGTCGCGATGACGAGGTAGCCGTCGCCGACCCGCAGCACCTTCCGCTCCTTCACCGACGACGGGTGCACCGGCTCGTGCGAGAACGCGAGCCGCCGCGCCACCTCGTCCGCGTGCTCGCGGTCCGCCCCCGCCGGCTTCGTCTTGGTGACGTTCCAGCTGCGTGCCTCACCGCCGCCGCGCTGCTCTTCGACGACCACCCACCACATGTCAGACCTCCGGCTCCGCGAACTCGAAGTACTCCGGCAACGGCGCGGTCCCCGCCAGGCGGAAGTACCGCACCTTGCGCCGCCGCCGCAGCCGCAGCGTGTCGCGGACGGCGTCGTTGTGGACGCGCCGGGCGATCACCACCCGGTGCTCGGCGTCGGTCAGCTCCTCGGCCAGCTCGGCGGGCAGCCTCGCCCGGTCGACGCGGCTCAGCTGCAAGGTCAGCTCGTTCTCGGCGGCTTCGCGGTCGGGCCGGGGCGCCGCTTCGGCCCGCTCGGCCGACGTCCGCAGCGCGGTGTCGCCCAGTACCAAGGCGATCGCCCGTGCGACGACGGCCCGGCGCGCCAGCGCCGCGTCGAGGGCGGCCCAGCCGGCGTCCGTCCGGACGTGCAGCCGGTCGAGCCGGTTCGCCGTCGCCACCAGGAACAACCCGCCCAGCAGGACGACCAGCGCGAGCAGCGGGAGCAGCCAGCCGAGCACGTTCACCGGGCGAGCTCCCGCTCCGGCGCCGCCACCCGGCGCGGGTCGGCGGCGACGGCCGTCTCGTAGACGCGCAGCACCTGCGTGGCCACCACCGACCAGTCGTACATCGTGACGCGCTCCCCCGCGGCCGCGGCCAGCGACGCCCGGCGCGCCGGGTCGCCGAGCAGCTCGCGCAGCCCGTCCGCGAGCGCCGCCGGGTCACCGGTCTCGACCAGCAGCCCGGAGCGGCCGTCGTCGAGCACCCGCCGGAACGAGTCGAGCCCGCTGGCCAGCACCGGGGTCCCGGCCGCCATCGCCTCGGTGAGGATCATCCCGAAGCTCTCGCCGCCGGTGTTGGGCGCGCAGTAGACGTCGACGCTGCGCAGCGCCTGGGCTTTCACGTGGTCGTCGACCTGGCCCAGCAGTTCCAGGTGCGGGGCCAGCTCGGGCCCGGCGTCGCGGCGCAGCTGGTCGGCGTCGCCCCGGCCGACGACGACCAGCCGCAGGTCCTCGAACTCCGGCAGGATCCGCCGCAGTGCTTCCAGCAGCACGCCCATGCCCTTGCGCGGCTCCCCGAACCGGCCGACGAACCCGACCGTGCCCCCGGCCCGCGGATAGCCCGGCAACGGCGTCGCGGAGGCGAAGAACCCGACGTCGACGCCGTTGGGGATCTCCACGGCGTCGCCGCCCGCGTGCTCGACCTGGACCCGCCGGGCCAGCGCCGACACCGCGATCCGCGCCGTGATCTTCTCCAGCAGCGGCCGCAGCACCGGCTGGAACGCCGACAGCGTGCGCGAGCGCGTCGTCGCCGTGTGGAACGTCGCCACGATCGGGCCGTCCGCGATGAGCAGCGCGAGCAGCGAAAGGCTCGGCGCGGCCGGCTCGTGCAGGTGCAGGACGTCGAAGTCGCCTTCGCGGATCCAGCGCCGCACGCGGGCGTAGGACACCGGGCCGAACTGCAGCCGCGCGACCGAGCCGTTGTAGGGGATGCCGAGGGCCTTGCCCGCCGGGTGGACGAACTCCGGCAGGTCGGCGTCCTCGTCGGCGGGCGCCAGCACGGACACCTCGTGCCCGCGGGCGAGCAGCGCCTTCGTCAGGTCGATCACGTGCCCCTGGACCCCGCCGGGCACGTCGAAGGAGTAGGGGCACACGATCCCGACCCGCATCGGCCGCGTGGCCACGCTCAGCTCGCTTCTTCGAGGCTGACCTGCTCGCCCGCCTCGAGGTCGGCCGGCCAGAACTTCTGCACCATGTGCCAGTCGGCCGGGTGCGCGGCGATGTCGCCGGCGAAGATGTCCGCCAGTGCCTGGGTCGCGGCCGGGACCTCGGCCCGCGCGGTGACGCGGATGCGCGGGTGCAGGCGGATCTGCCAGCCGTCCTCGGTGAACCAGCAGCCGGCCGGGATCAGCGCCGCGCCGGTCGTGGCGGCCAGCCGCGCCGGGCCGCCGGGGAAGCGGGCTTTCTCGCCGAAGAACTTCACCGGGACGCCGCTGGTGGTGAGGTCGCGGTCGCCGACCAGGCAGACGGCCTTATTCTCGCGCAGCCGTTTCAGCAGCACGCGCATCGCCGAACTGTCACCCGTCAGGGGGACGATCTCGAAGCCGAGCGACTCGCGGTACTCGACGAACCGGCGGTAGAGCGACTCGGGCTTCAGCCGCTCGGCGACCGTCGTGAAGCCGCCGAGGTAGTCGGCCAGCCACACGCCGGCGACGTCCCAGTTCCCGCTGTGCGGCAGCGCCATCACCGCGCCGTTGCCCTCGGCGAGCGCCGCGTCCAGGTTCTCCACGCCGGTGATCGAGGCCGCGACCTTGGCGCTGACCTCCTTGTGGTCCATCGACGGCAGCCGGAACGTCTCGTGCCAGTACCGGGCGTAGGAGCGCATCGCCCGCCGCGTCAGCTCGTCCAGCTCGACCGGGTCGGCCTGCGGTACCACGCGGGCGAGGTTCGCGCGCAGCTGCCGCACGCCCCCGCCGTCCCGGCGGACGGCCAGGTCCGCGCCGAGCGAGAAGACCGTGCCGCCGAACCCGGCGGGCAGCCAGCCGGCGAGCTTCCACCCGGCCGCGTAGCCGAAGGCGCTCAACCGCTCGCTCAGCCTGCTCATGCCGGTTGCTCCCCGGCGGCGGCCTCGCGGGCCGCCTTCGCCACGGCGGCCGTGCGCTGCAGCAGCGTGATCACCGAGCCCGCGGCGAGCAGCCAGAGCGTCACGTCCACGGTGTACGGGAGGCCGAAGCCGTGCAGGCCGGTGCCGACCAGCGCGATGATCAGCCGCTCGGCCCGCTCGACGAGCCCGCCGTCGACCGGCAGGCCGGAGGCGTCCGCGCGGGCCTTCACGTAGGAGATGACCTGGGCGAGCACCAGGCACAGCAGGGCCGCAGCGGCCGCCGGGCGGTTGTCGTCGACGACGAAGCACCACCAGGCGATGGCGGCGAACAGGGCCCCGTCCACCAGCCTGTCGCAGGTCGCGTCGAGCACCGCGCCGAACGGCGTGCCGTAGCCGCGGGCCCGGGCCATGGCGCCGTCGAGGATGTCGAGCATGGCGAAGCCCCACACCGTGAAGGTGCCCCACAGCAAGTGGTCGGTCGGGAAGAAGAGCAGGGCGCAGACGACCGCGCCGGTGGTGCCGAACACGGTCATGACGTTCGGGGTCAGCCCGGCGCGGACCAGCGCCTGGCCGATCGGATCGGTGACGCGGGAGACGGAGGCACGCGCGAAGATATTGAGCATCGGTTCGTCGAGGCACCTGGCTACGAGGGTCGGGTGGGCGAATGCAGCCTATCCACCCGCCTCGGCGAACCCGACGCGCCGCCCCGGGTCAGCCCGATTTCGTGAGCTGGCCCTCGTGCTCTCGCGCCTCTTCGGCGGCCACGGCGGCGGCGCATTTCGGCGACAGCCGACGGCGGATCGCCGCGCTGATCTCGCCGAGCGCCTTGACCTGCTCCGGCGTCAGCGGGTCGAACAGGCTTTCCCGGACGGCCTCGACGTGTCCGGGCGCCGCGGCTTCCAGCGCGGCGAAACCCGCGTCGGTCAGCACCGCCCAGGCGCCGCGCTTGTCGGTCGGGCACGCCTCGCGCCGCACCCACCCGTTCGCTTCCAGCCGCGCGACGGCGTGCGAAAGACGGCTACGCGACGCCTGCCGCGCGTCGGCGAGCTCGCTCATCCGCAGCCGGCGGCCGGGCGCTTCCGAGAGCGCGACGAGGACCTCGTAGTACGTGTGCGGCATGCCCGAGTCGTGCTGCAGCTGGCCCTCGAGATGCGCGCTGAGCATCCGGGTGGCCGCGTTGAACTCACGCCAGACGCGCTGTTCGTCGTCGCTGAGCCATCGGGTTTCGGACATACCTCCACTATACCCGCGGTTGAACACTCAATAAGGAGTTTTTGCCGGTCGTCGGCGCGCCGTCCCACGGTGTTGTCCCGACGGTGGTCCAGACGACTTCACCAGGCGTCGGCGAGCAGGTCCCGCGTCTCCCCCAGCAGCTGCGGCAGCACCTTCGTCTGGCCGATGATCGGCATGAAGTTGGCGTCCCCGCCCCAGCGCGGCACCAGGTGCTGGTGCAGGTGCGCCGCGATGCCCGCGCCCGCGATCACGCCCTGGTTCAGGCCGATGTTGAACCCGTGCGCACCCGACACCGCGCGGATCACCTTCATCGCGTGCTGTGTGAACTCCGCGACCTCGCGCGTCTCCTCGACCGTCAGCTCGGTGTAGTCCGCGACGTGCCGGTACGGGACCACCATCAGGTGGCCCGGGTTATAGGGGTACAGGTTCAGCACCGCGTACACCGTCTCGCCGCGCGCGACGATCAGGCCCGTCTTGTCGTCCAGGGACGGGATGCGGCAGAACGGGCAGCCGGTGTCTTCGTCGTCTTCCGGCTTGTCCTGGCCCTTGATGTAGGCCATCCGGTGCGGGGTCCAGAGCCGCTGGAACGCGTCCTGGACCCCGATGCCCTGCTGCTCGACGAGCTCGGGACCCTCACTCACCGAACGACCGTCTCCAGCGCCTCGGCCGACGGCGACGCGTTTTCCCGCCGCGCGACCCACTCCGCGATCGCCTCGACCGCCTTTTCCACCGGCACGCCGTTGATCTGGCCGCCGTCGCGGAAGCGGAACGACACCGCGCCCGCCTCGACGTCCTTGGCGCCGGCCAGCAGCATGAACGGCACCTTCTGCGTGGTGTGCGTGCGGATCTTCTTCTGCATGCGGTCGTCGCTCGCGTCGACCTCCACGCGGATGCCCTTGGCGCGCAACGCCTTCTCGACGTCCTGCAGGTACCCGACCTGGTCGGCGGTGATCGGGATGCCGACCACCTGCACCGGCGAGAGCCACGCCGGGAACGCGCCCGCGTAGTGCTCGGTCAGCACGCCGAAGAAGCGCTCGATCGAGCCGAACAGCGCGCGGTGGATCATCACCGGCCGCTGACGCGAGCCGTCGGGCGCGGTGTACTCGAGCTCGAACCGCTTGTTCTGGTTGAAGTCCAGCTGGATGGTCGACATCTGCCAGGTGCGGCCGATGGCGTCCTTGGCCTGCACCGAGATCTTGGGGCCGTAGAAGGCCGCGCCGCCCGGGTCCGGGACCAGCTCGAGACCGGAGTCGATGGCGGCCTGCCGCAGCGTTTCGGTGGCCTCCTCCCACTCCCAGTCCTCGCCGATGAACTTGTCGGAGTCGCCACGGGTGGACAGCTCGAGGTAGAAGTCGGAAAGGCCGTAGTCGGCCAGCAGGTCGAGGACGAACTTGAGCAGCGACCGCAGCTCGCCCGGCATCTGCTCCTTGGTGCAGTAGATGTGCGAGTCGTCCATCGTCAGGCCGCGCACGCGCGTCAGGCCGTGCACCACGCCCGACTTCTCGTAGCGGTAGACGGTGCCGAACTCGAACAGCCGCAGCGGCAGCTCGCGGTAGGACCGCCCGCGCGAGCGGAAGATCAGGTTGTGCATCGGGCAGTTCATGGCCTTGAGGTAGTAGTTCTCCTCGTCGAACTGCACCGGCGGGAACATCGTGTCCGCGTAGTAGGGCAGGTGGCCGGAGGTGTGGAACAGCTCGCCCTTGCTGATGTGCGGGGTGTTCACGAACTCGTAGCCGGCCTCCTCGTGGCGGCGGCGCGAGTAGTTCTCCAGCTCGCGGCGGATGATGCCGCCCTTCGGGTGGAACACCGGCAGGCCGGAGCCGATCTCCTCGGGGAAGGAGAACAGGTCGAGCTCGGCGCCGAGCTTGCGGTGGTCGCGGCGCTCGGCCTCGGCGATGCGCTCGAGGTAGGCGTCCTGTGCCTCGGTGGATTCCCACGCGGTGCCGTAGATCCGCTGCAGCTGCGGGTTCTTTTCACTACCCCGCCAGTACGCCGCGGCGACGCGGGTCAGCGTGAAGGCCGGGATGAACTTCGTGGTCGGCACGTGCGGACCACGGCAGAGGTCACTCCAGACACGTTCCTTGGTGCGCGGGTCGAGATTGTCGTAAATGGTGAGCTCGCCCTCGCCCACCTCCATCACCTCGGAGGTGTCCACTTCGGACTTGAGGTCGACGAGCTCGAGCTTGAACGGCTCGTCGGCGAGCTCCTTCTTGGCCTCGTCGACGGAGTCGAAAACGCGCCGCGAGAACTGCTGGGCGCCCTTGATGATCTGCTTCATGCGCTTTTCGAGCGCCTGCAGGTCCTCCGGGGTGAACGGAGTGTCGACGGCGAAGTCGTAGTAGAAGCCGTCTTTCACCGGCGGACCGATGCCCAGCTTGGCTTCGGGGAACTGCTGCTGGACAGCCTGGGCGAGCACGTGCGCCGCCGAATGGCGGATGACGCTGCGCCCGTCCTCGGTGTTCGCGGCGACCGGCTCGACCTCGGCGTCGGTTTCCGGGGCCCACGCGAGGTCGCGCAGCTTCCCGTCGGCGTCGCGGACTACGACGATCGTGTCCTCGCCCTTGGTCGGCAGGCCGGCTTCGCGGACCGCCGCGCCCGCCGTAGTGCCCGCCGGTACCACCACACGGGAGGCGGCCACGGGGGAAACGGGGGGCGACTGGGACACGATCGGCTCCTCAAGCTGGAGTGACAAAGACGACGCCGTCGATGCTAGTCGTCGGCCCGCGCGCGCCTCACGCGCGTGGCGCGAACGCCGGGCAGGCCGCCTCCGGAGCCGGGAGCGGCCTGCCCGATCGACGTCAGAGCGTCTCGACGACCTGGTCGAAGTCCAGCCGCGGCAGGCGGTCGAACCACGGGTTCTCCCCCGGCTTGCCGACGTTCACCACGACGAGCGAGCGCCACTTCTTGTCCGCGAAGAACTCGTCGTCGACGCCCTGGGCGTCGAAGCCGGTCATCGGGCCGGCGGCCAGGCCGGCGGCGCGGACGCCGATGATGAAGTAGCCGACCTGCAGCAGCGAGTTCAGCTTCGAGAACTCGACCCGGCCCTGCTCGTCGGAGAAGTTGTCCTTCACGCCCGGGTTGTGCGGGAAGACCTGCGGGATGTTCTCATGGAAGTCGACGTCGGCGGCGAGCACGACGGTCAGCGGAGCGGCTTCGGTCTTGTCCCGGTTGCCCGGCGACATGTGCGGGAGCAGGCGGGCCTTCGCCTCGGCGGTGCGGAGCACCAGCGCGCGCAGCGGCTGGGTGTTCATCGACGTCGGGGCCCACTTGACGAGGTCGTAGATCGCGCGGACCTGCTCCTCGGTCACCGGCTCGGAGCTGAAACTGTTGGCCGTGCGCGCCTCGCGGAACAGGAGGTTCTGGACGTCCGCGGGGAGCTGAAGGGCCTCGGTCTGCTCGGCAAAGGTGGTCATGGGGCTGTTCTTCCTTCCGTTGGGTCGGTACCCGCTCCAACCAGGTTGAGCGCTCAACTATTTCGCGTTCAACTACTTGTGAAGCGGATCACCGGCCGGAACGGACACGGCCGCCGACCCCTGCGGCGGGGATCGGCGGCCGTGGTGCGCGTGCGCGGTGCGGGGACGGGTCAGTAGGCGCCCTGCCCGCCCATCACCGCGCGGAAGGTCTTCCAGAGGATCACCAGGTCCAGCGCGAGGGACCAGTCCTCGACGTAGCGCAGGTCGAGCCGGATGCTCTCGGCCCACGTGAGGTCGCTGCGCCCGCTGACCTGCCAGAGGCCGGTCAGCCCCGGCTTGACCAGCAGCCGGCGCCGGGCGTCCGGGGCGTACTGCGCGGTCTCCTCCGGCAGCGGCGGCCGCGGCCCGACGAGCGACATCTTCCCGGAGACGACGTTGAACAGCTGCGGCACCTCGTCGAGCGAATACCGGCGCAGGAAACCACCCACGCGGGTGATACGGGGGTCGCGCTTCATCTTGAACAGCGGACCCGCGCCTTCGTTCTCGGCCTCCAGGGTCTTCCGGATTTCGTCGGCGTTGGTGACCATCGTCCGGAACTTGAGCATGGTGAACGTCGCGCCGTCGCGGCCGACGCGGCGCTGGCGGTAGATGACCGGGCCGCGGTCGTTCAGCTTGATCGCGACCGCGATCGCGAGCAGCAGCGGGGACAGCAGGGTGAGCAGCAGCGCCGAGCCGCAGCGGTCGACGATCTCCTTCACCACCCGGCGGCCGCCGGTGAACATCGGCGCGGTGACCCGCAGCAGGGGCATGCCGAGCACGCCGGTGACGTTGAGCCGGGGCCCGGCGACCTCCATCAGCACGGGCGCCACGACCATCTCGGCGCCGGTGCCCTCCATGTCCCAGGCCAGCCGCTGCAGCCGCTTCGGCGTCCAGTACTGGTCCGCGGTGATCGCCACGACCCGGTAGCCGCCGCGCCGCACGTACCGCGAAAGCTCTTCGAGCCTGCCGACCACCGGGACGCCGTCGATCTCGCCGCTGTCGCGGTCGGCGCCGTGCCCGGTGAAGGTGCAGGCGGCCTCGACGCGCCAGCCGACGTGCACCTCGGAGCGGGTGCGGGCGATGAGGTCGGCGACGGTCTCCGGGCTGCCGGCCGCCATCACCGGCAGCAGGCAGAGTCCCTTGGCGCGCTTGCGGTGCAGCACCTGGCGCAGCAGGTACCGCTGCGGGAAGGCCACGAGCGCGATCGCCGGGACGACGACGAACACCCAGACCTGGACCTCGAGCGCGCCGAACAGCAGGCCGCCCAGCGCGACCAGGACGGCGGCGGTGATGAACCCGCGGCCGAGGGTGCGGTACTCCTCCGCGCCTTCGCCGAGCACGCGCGGGCTCCACGCCCGGCTGACCGGCAGGGAGACGAACACCGCGAGCATGGTGCCGAAGGCGTGCATGTCGTGCGGCGCAACGCGATCGATGACGAACGCGCTGATCGCGATGACGAACAGCGTGATGAAGACGTCGCTGCCGATGACCCAGGCCCGGTACCTCGCTTCCCAGGCGGCGGGCAATGCCTTGGGAGACGGCGAGGGTTCACCGTCCGGCTGGGCGTCCCGGTGGGCGGGACGCGGGATGGCCTGGAGGTCGATGTGCGGCGGTGGCTGGCTCACCGTGTAAGAGGGCCGCACAGACTCTTCCATCTGACCTCCCGGGAACAGGGATCGGGGTTGGATCCGCAAGCACGCAGCGTCACCGAGGGTGATTTCGTAGCGTCATCACGACTCAGGTCTCGCGCGGCGCCCGCGGAGGGCTTCACACGGCAAGGTATCGGCGACTCTCTCGCCATCGTTACAAGGATTTCCAGCCACATGCTGCGCGTCTTATCCGCCAGAAAATGGCCGAAAGATAACAAGAAGATGACGATGAGTGAGAGGACGTATCCTCGAGAAAACTACGTTCCGTAATGGGAGGAACGTTACCCGCACCCGGGCGGACCAGGCGTTCGCGAACGGCCGAGCACGGCCGGAAAGATCTACTGTGGACACTGCGCCACGGCGGTGGTCCACAGTGGACCAGAGCGCGGGCGCGGCCACCGCGGCGCGGGTGCCCGGTACACGGATCGTGACGTTCGACGTCAATTCGTCACGCGTACGGAGTTTTGTCGCAAGTACTCCGGACCGGCCGGGCAGGCGCGGTGCCGAAGATCACATCCACACCTCCCGCACGGGTTCGTTCAACGGAAACCCACCGCAGCGGCAGGATTCAGAGGCAGCTCCGGCGAGCCCCGGCGGCACGGGCGCGAACTGCTCTCGACACCTGATACGCAAGATCCGAACGGATCGTTCACTCCACTTACGGAAGTTCACTCCCCCGCGACCCGACCCGGCTGGATGGACCACTCCGCATACCGGAACTCGCTCCGGCAACGGGACCACGCGCGGGGGTCCGGGGGCTTGCCCCCGGCGGGGGTGTGGGGGCTCGGCCCCCACAGGACACAGAACGAGAGAGCCCCTGTTCGCGCATTCCGCGAACAGGGGCTACCCCGAATCGAGTGGGCGATACTGGGATCGAACCAGTGACCTCTTCGGTGTGAACGAAGCGCTCTCCCGCTGAGCTAATCGCCCGCCTTGTTGTTGGGAGAACTCTAGCCTACGACTTTAGGGCGCCTGCAAACGGGTGGTCCTGTCCGACCACACTCCGCTTACCGGCGAGTACGGAACGAACAAACCCGAGCTAGCCGGGGTTGTGCCGGCGGGGGGCCGCCTGACGGCACGTTCGACACCCGTGCGACGGTGCTATCGCCCGGCGGCTAAACCGCGCAGTATGGAGGCGTGGGCCCCACGGGGCGCGCCGGTCAGCTGCGCGCCGTGGGTGGTCACGGGTGGAGAAGGGGGCCGGCGAGCCCGGACGGGTGATATGCGGCTCACCCGCGACGGAATCGGCCTCCCGATGCGTCCCAGTGGTGATGCCCTCGGCCGGGCCGGGCCGGGAAGGGAGACGAAGGGTAGGACGATGCGCAACGATCACGTGACGCTCCGCTCGACGGCGGTCTTCGACCTGCTGGCGCCGCGGACTCCCGCGGTTCCGGTCAAGGTGGAGCTGCGCTACGACACACGCGACCCGTACGCGGTCGTCGCCGCCTTCCGCACCGGCCGCGCGGGCTGGGTCGAATGGGTGTACGCGCGCGACCTCCTGGCGGACGGCCTCCTGGCCGACGCCGGCGACGGGGACGTCCGCATCCGCCCTTCCGTCGAGGACCCGGAAGCCGTCCTGATCGAGCTGAACTCGCCGTCGGGGCACGCGATGTTCGAGGCGTCGGCCCAGGAGCTGGCCGACTTCCTCGACCGGACGTACGACGTGGTGCTGCCGGGCAACGAGCACCTGTGGGTCGACGTCGACGACGCGCTCACCCACCTCATCCCGCACGATCTGGCCTGATGACGGCCTTGCAACGGCGAAGTGACACCCCGGTGTCGGACCCGGTTCCGGGGTCCGATATGGTTTTCCCACACCACGGCGACGGGGACTCGGGTTCCCGGAGCTGCGGAATGCGGATGTAGCGCAGCTGGTAGCGCATCACCTTGCCAAGGTGAGGGTCGCGGGTTCGAATCCCGTCATCCGCTCGGTAGGCTCTCGGGCCTAGTCACGGTGGAGTGGCCGAGAGGCGAGGCAACGGCCTGCAAAGCCGTGTACACGGGTTCGAATCCCGTCTCCACCTCGCGCGATTAGCTCAGCGGGAGAGCGCTTCCCTGACACGGAAGAGGTCACTGGTTCAATCCCAGTATCGCGCACCACATGTTTTCGCAGGTCAGAAGCCCTGTCCCTCCCCGGAGGGGCGGGGCTTCTAGCTGTCAGTCGGCGACGATCCGGCGACGGCTCCCGGACCCGGCCCGATCAACCGGCGGGACCGCAGGTGGGGGAACCAGGACACCAGTTTCGCCCGTTCGCCCGGGTACAGCGCCGCCAGCGACCGCAGCCAGCGCTCCTCCAGGGCATCCAGGATCTGATTGACCATCGCCGGGGTCACGTGGTCGTAGACCCGCGCGATGCCTTTCATCTTCTGGCCCAGCCGCGCGCGGCGGGCGACCTCCGGGATCCCGTCCTCCGTCAGCCAGGTGCTGTGCGTGTGACGGCCTTCGTGGAAGGTGAACGTGGGCAGGATTGGCGGCCGTCGCTCCCCTGCTCCGGCGTCGTCGAGTTCGACGCCGTCCCACGCCGGCCGCCAGAAACGGATGCGGAAGTTCGACCGCCGCCACGGGTGCCCCTCCGGCGTGCACAGCACGAAGGGCTCCCGATGGCTGTCCATCACTTCCTCGTACAGCACCGCGATCCCGGGCGGCAGGGCCACGAACCTCGTACCCGCAGGGGTTTTGGTCCTGCCCTTCTTCGGCCGGGAGTTCCCGCGCCGCGTCGGTGGCCGCTGGCGGGCATCCGCGTGATGATCATCACTCTTCCGGCCTCCTTTGTAGACCTTACCCGCCACCTCCTTCAGCGGCGTCCGGATCTCGATGCCGCGACGCTCGGAGTCGTACTCGTGCCGCTGCTGCCCGACAAGTTCACCCCATCGGGCACCGGTATAGAAATCCATCAGGCACAGCACAAACCCCGACTTGCCCAGCCCGAGCTCGTAGAGCCGCATCGCGGCCCGCAGCGCCTGGGCCGGCGTGGCGACCAATCGCTCGGTGTCGAACTCGCCGCTGGACACCCGGACCCCGCTGCACGGGTTGGCCGGGATCATCCGAGCCCGCACGGCGGCGTTGAGGACGGTGGAGAACAGCGCGAAGTACGAGGCCACCGACGACTCGGCGTAGTCCTCGTGCAGCTCCGAGAGCCATCGCTCGATCTCGACATACCCGTTGAAGATCGCGATCAGCGGCCATGCCTTCCACTGCGGCAGCAGCTGGGTGTCGAGGAACGACCGGTACTTCGCGACCGTGTTCAGCTCCAGCCGCGGAGCCACCGCCGCCAGCCACTCCTCGGCAAAGTCGTCGAACCGGGTCTCACCGTCCCGCGGGTCCAGCCACAGGTTCCGCCGGATCAGGGCCTCCTGCTCCAGCCCCCACTCCTCGGCAGCCTTCTTGGTGGGGAACCCTGACCTGCTTCCCCATGTCCCGTCGGGACGCTTGTACCGGGCACGCCACTCACCCGTGCCGGGCTCTTCCTGGCCGTGGGCCATCCTTCACTCCTCTTCTTTCTTGCTCCGCCCGCATCACGCGGCGCGGAAGTCCTGGGCGACGTCCTGCACGGACACTCGCCGCCGCGGCGGCTTCATCGGCGTGGCGCTGAGGCGCACGATCTCGGCGACATCGGCGCGGGTGAACCGGTAGTGCTTGCCGAACCGGTGATGCGGCAAGACGCCGGCGGCAGCCTGGTCCTTCAAGGTCCTCGGGGACAGCTGCAGCAACTCCCCCACCTCCTCCGCGGTCAGCAACGCATCCGGATCCACCGGCGGCTCCGGCACAGTCGACCGCACGGCCGCAGCCAGCTCACGGATGGCCACGGCGACAGCACAGCCGTCCCCGTTCCCGTGGTCACATTCGATCTCCATCCCGCACTCCATTCTTGTTGTCGAACAATCGAGCCGGCCAGGGAAGTGTTCGCCCCGGCACACACCTATCCACGCCGACGACACCACCGACAGTCAATAGGCCCTCGAAAGAAACTCAAAGAGCCTCTACATGAGCAAACCCAACAACACCCCACTATTCCGCGACGCTACTATTCGACGAAACGACATTTGAACCAGCACCAGAAGGAAAGGGTGAGCAGATGGCCAAGAGGGTCTCGATCGAGATACTCGACGACACGGACGGCAGCCCCGCCGAGCAAACCGTCCCGTTCGGACTCGACGGCGTCGCCTACGAGATCGACCTGTCCACAATGAACACCAACGCACTGCGCGAAGCGCTGGCCCCATATGTGGCGGCCGCACGTCGAACCGGAGGCCGCCGGATCAAAGTCGCCGTCGGCCAGCCGACCGACAGCACAAAAAAGGAACAGGAGCCAATTGTGAATTACACGGCGACTCACGACATCCGCACGTGGGCTCGAGCCAACGGGTATGAAGTAGCCGATCAGGGGCGCATCTCCAAGACAGTGGTCGAGGCATACCACTCATCTCGCCAGCACGGCAGCACCGAAACCAGTCGGAAGCGTCCGACCGGAACAGCGGCCAAGAGGCGCCCCAAACCGCGAAAATGATGCTCCCTCAGCACCGAAGCACCTCTGTATTCCCATGACCCCTCCGAAGTAGCGATGGTGTGCCAAGTGCGGCACACCGACGCTCCTAACTCCGGCAATCAGCCCCACTGGAGACATGTGGTGACCAGCCTTGCAGGACACCGCCCGCAGGGTGACAGCCTCCCGGTACTGCTCTCCTCGATGCGACAACTCCAGCCAGACGAACGGCCGGCCCCGGTACGGCGCGGTTCCGGTCGCCCACGTGGTCGCTGGAGGTTTATGGTCGAACTCCACGACTCGAGGGAGCCTGAAAGGCGGACTAGTGATCGAAGTACACCCCTCGCCGCACCTGCGCCCTGCAGCGTGGGTACCCAACGACGAACGTGGGCGCTCCCGGACCGGCTCTGACCGGAACGGGTGGTGTCCTACGTTATGTCGGAGGGCGTCCCCGAAGCAGGAGCCAAGGATCCGACGCCCCCTTGATAACCGGGCGTAGCCCGTGCAAGAACTCTACGATCGCGCGTTTGCGCGACTCGACCGAGTAGCCGGCAAGCACCGGGAGTTTGCCCGATGCTGGGCGACCTACATCTCGGCGCACCCGTGGGACATCGACGTCCGGAGCGTCGATCCCAGCACATTGGAGATCTTGGCAGTCATGCGCCAGCCCGCGCCGGCCGAGCTGGCACTCATCTTCTCCGAGTGGCTGGCTGCGCTGCGGGCATCCCTTGACAACGCCATCTACGCCCTCGCCGCCGCGGTCACAGGTCAGAATCCCCCACCACAGGCGGGCAGCATCCAGTTTCCGGTCTGCTCGACTCCGGACGACTTCGCGCGCCAGGCGAATCGTCTCAGGATGTTGCCGCAACGCATCATCGAAGCACTCGAGAAGGCACAGCCCTACCAGTCTCCATGGGGACCCGAGAGCAACTTGACCTGGTGGCTCAACGAGCTGGCCCGTAAAGACCGCCACCGAGAACTCCACATCGGGCTTGGCCGTGTCGATGAGCATCGCATCAGGGTTGCCCCGCCGAGCGACGTCACCATTTTGTTCGACGAGAACGTCATGCCCTACAGCCACATCGAACAAGAACTTGTAGTCGGGCGGTTCACGGCAAACCGACCTCTTCAGCCGGAGGAAGTGACCGTGGACTTGACCGGCGTGACCATCGCGCCGGAAATCCAAGCCTGGGCCGAGTTCAAGTTGAACGGAAGGAGGCAACCGCTCGACAAGCGGATGGCCTACACCGAGAGGTTCACGCGCAACCATGTGGAGAACATGACCCTGATGGGCGGATGCGTACCGCCCGGCGGGTTCAGGACAATCGATCCGGCCGAACCGGAGGGCACGGCGTGACAACGCGTCGATCAGCACCGTCACCACACCCATCGTCTCCGGCTACCAAGTTCGGGAATGACTAACCGGCGCGAGGAGCTCAGCGGGTTCCTCCGTAGGCCGCCGAGCCGGGCTTCAGCCCGCCGATGTCGGCCGGCCCGACTACGGCACGCGCCGCCGCGTTCCTGGGCTCCGCCGGGAAGAGCTGGCCCAGGTCGCCAGCATATCGATCTCGTACTACACCCACCTCGAACAGGGCAACGCCGCGGACGTGTCGACGGAGGTCCTCGAGGCCATCGCCACCGCGCTCAAGCTGACCGACACCGAACGCGCCTACCTCACGCAGCTGGTCAAGCCCACCCGACGCGCCGCCGGCAAACCGGCACCCCGGGCACAGCAGCTTCGCCCCGCTGTCCAGCAGCTGCTCGACGCGATGACCGACGTGCCCGCCTACGTCAACGGCCTCCGCATGGACATCCTCGGCTGGAACAAACCCGCCGCCGCACTATTCGGAAACTGGGCGGAACTCCCGCCGGGAGAGCGCAACTGGGGACGGCTGATCTTCCTCTCCCCCGGCACGCGCGACCTGTTCATCGATTGGGAGCGCAAGGCTCGCGCGGTCACCGGCATCCTGCGCATGCACGCCGGCAGCCACCCCGGCGATCCGGGGCTCACCGCGCTGATCGGCGAGCTGTCGGTGCGCAGCGAAGAGTTCCGCCGGCTCTGGGCGGCCCACGAGGTGCGCCGCAAGAGCCACGGCCCGATGCGGCTGCGCCACCCGCTCGTGGGCGAGCTCCGGATGGCCTACGAGACGTTTCCGCTGCCCGATGACTCCGACCAGATGATGGTCACCTACCACGCCGAACCGGGATCGAAATCCGCCGAAGCGCTGCAACTGCTGACGAGCTGGGGAACGGACGCGACGACACCGATCAACCCCGGCACCACGGTTACCGGTAACGAGCCCGGCGGCCGCTGCCCCGGAAGCGGCTATCCCACTTCGAATGCGCCGATGTCCGGCTTGCCCGTGTACAGCGGGGCGCCCGCGTAGTCCCGGCCGCCGTTGCCGCTGATCGCGACGCCCCGGTTCACCGCGGGCGAGCCGGGACGGACCCGCAGACCGTACGCCGCGGTGAGCCGCGGCCCGGACGCCGGTGTGCCCGCCGCGTAGTCCGGTGCCCCGGTGAACTGCGGGTCCGCGCGGACCGCGTGGGTGTCGCCGGCAGGTACCGGCAGGGTGGCTCCGCCGTAGAGGTTGCTGTCGTAGCGGATGGTCGGACTGGTAGTGAGGGACGCTCCGGCCGTGGTCGAGTACAGGATGTTGTCCGTGATGTCGTAGGACGACGCCAGCGACGTCCCGTAGCCGTAGATCAGGTTCTTGCCGCGGTCGTTGTAGAGCGTGTTGCCGTAGACCTTGGCCTTCGCGGCCTTGTCGGAGTGCAGGTAGAGCGGGTACCTGGTGTTGCCGGCGAGCACGTTGTAGCGCAGCACGACGTCACCGAAGGAGAACTGGCACAACAGGACGCCGTCGCCGTTGCCGTGTGACCAGTTGTACTGGACGACCACCTTGGTGGTGGCCTTGTCGGCGTCGATGCCGTTGGAGTCCGCGCCGTTGGCCTTCTGGCTGGTCTCGGCGACCTCGTTGGACTGGATGGTCACGTCGTCGGCGAAGTAGGCCTCGATGCCGGACGTCCCGGCCCGGTACACGACGTTCCGCTCGACCACCGCGTGCCGGACGCCGGTGAGGTACACGCCGTTGCACCCGTACGCGGTGCCGGGCTGGCTGATGTGGTTGCCGCTGATGACGACGTTCGTGTGCGGGGTGAATTTGCTGTCGCCAGCGCTGGTGCGGCTGCCCCAGCCGGTGGCGACAGCGCCGGGAGCGTCCCCGGAGTACTGCTTGACCGAGATGCCGGCGAAGGAGGTGTTGGTGATGACCGAATTCTGGATCGTGACGCCGTCGAGCACGGTCGGCGTCGCCGGAGGTGCCCCGATGTTCGCCACGGTCGAGTCGAAGACGATGCCGCCGGTCTTCTTCGACCGGTCCCAGCCCGTCTTGAAGTGGATACCGGGTGCGTTGTCCGCCGTGTCGCCGCCGATCCAGTTCACCTCGCCGGTGACGTCGTGGACGTTCACGCCGTCGACGACGAAGCCGTGGAGCACCCGTCCGCCGGTGCCGGTGACGTGGATGCCCCGCAGGTCCTTGAGGTTGGCTCCCGGCGTGCTCGTCGCCGGTGCCTGGTTGGTCACCTCGAGGTGGCGGATCGTCCAGAACTCCTGGTCGGCGAGGCGCACGGTGTCCGCGACCGCGCCACCGCCGTCGATGCGCGGGTTCGCGCCGTCGCCGTACCGGTCGATGGTGACCGGCGCCCCGGAGGCGCCGGAGCCCTTCGGCCACAACTGACCGCTCCAGCGGCCGCCCGCCCGCAGCAGTAGCTGTTCCCCCGCGTGGAACGTCGTCTGGTTGACGCGCGCGAGGCTGCGCCACGCGTGCGCGCTGTCCGTCCCAGCCGCGCTGTCGTTGCCCTGGGCCGCGTCGACGTAGTAGGTCGCGCCGGCTGCTGGCGCGCTGGGCGCGGCACGCGCGCCGGGCGCCGAGGCGGCCAGCAGCGTGGCCGTGACCAACCCCGAAAAGGCTCGTCTGAAGACACGGGACACGTCCTACTCCTCACGCTGTGATTGCAGAAGGCGCGCCCGGCGGGTGAACAGCCCGCCGGGCGTGTCCGGGACCTCAGCCGTTCTGCACCAGGCTGAAGTCGTCGACGTTCACCCAGTTGCCCGCGTTCGCGTCGGAGTACATCCCCACCTGGATCGACCCGTTTGTCACCGTGATGCCGGAGACGCTCACCTTCGTCCAGCTCCCGAGCGAGCCGTTGATCGACGAACTCAGCTCACCCGCGCCGAAGTTCTTTGCGTAGATGGTCGCCTTCTTCTGCCCGCCGCTGCTCTTCACCCACGCCGACAGCGTGTACGTCCCGTTCGGCAGCGAGATGTTCTGATACCGCGAGGCGGTGTAGGCCGACGACGAGCTCTGCGCGAACGCCCACCGCCCGGTGTGCCCGCCCTGCTTGTTGCTGTTGACGGTGCCACCGGTGGTGGTCCAGCCGGCGAGGTCGTTCTGGGCCACCCGGTCGGCCTCCGCGCTCGGGTTGAGGACGTAGTTGTTGCCCCGCCCGACCGCCCACGTCCCCGCGGCCACGTCGACGGTCCACTGGTTCAGCGAGTGGAACACCGGCGTCGAGCCGTTGAAGGTCACCGGCAGCCACTGGTTGTAGCCGATGCCGTTGCCCGCAAAGTCGCTCCACCGGTCACCACCGAACATCACGAACGAGCCGGACGACCCGGTCACCGTGAACGCCAGGCCGGTCTGCGTCACGTGCGAGAAGTCCGCGTCGGTTCCCTGCAGGACGAATTCCCCGGAGTACGGGCCCATGATGTTCTTCGCGCTGATGCAGTACGTGTGGGACGCGTTCCAGCCGTGCAGGTCCGAGGAACAGAAGTAGTACGTCCCGTTGTACTTGAACATGATGTTGCCTTCGCGCCCGCCCGCCGAGCTGTTGTAGACGTTCTTGGCCGGGTCTACCTGCAGGAAGTCTGAGGCGCGCAACGACGACACGTACAGGTGGGAACGGCCGCTCTTGTTGCTGTAGATCAGGTACGCCTTGCCGTCGTCGTCGGTGAAGACCGATTGGTCACCGGACATGCCGGTGGACACACCGCTGATGCTCGACTGCGTCCCCGCCCGGGTGAACCGGCCGTTCGGCGTGCTGCTCGTGGCGAACACCAACCCGCTGTTCAGCTGCGAAACGAGCACGAACTTGCCCGTGTTCGGATTGCGGGCGACGCCGATCCGGCCGACCCAGCCGCCGCCGAGGTCGCTGCCGGTGAGCGCGTTGCCTTCGAACTTCCAGTTCGCGAGATCGGTCGACGAATAGATGGTGATCGCGCTGAGCGAGGTGTCCCCGTTCTTCCCGCCGCCCGGGTTGTTGTAGTAGCTGACCGCGCCGTTGTACTTGGCCCCGTACCAGTAATACGTGCCGCCGACCTTGAGCACCCCGCCGCCCTGGGAGTAGATCGGGTTGCCCGAGGTGTCCTTCCAGAACACGTCGTTCTGGATCGTGGCAGCCGCGGCCTGCGGTACTGGCGCGGCCGTCGCGGGCGCGCCGACGGATGTCAGGACGACGGCGACGGGAAGCACGATCGAGGCGAGTGTTCGCCGGGCTTTCTTCCTCAGCATGTGACGACCTCCTTGTCGAATACCTCTGCTGATTCGTCCGGCTGTCCGCGCTCCCGGAAGCCGCCGGCTCTTCTCAGGACTCGAACGCGCCGAGGTCCGGGGCCTTGCCGGTGTAGGGCAGGCCGACGTTCGTGCCCTTGTCGATCAGCGAACTGCCCGGCGCCAGGCGGAGGTTCGGCAGTACCGGCAGGCTGCCGTCGGACTGACGAGCCGCGTCCCAGCCGGAAGTCGACACGCTCCGGAACTGCGCGTCCGACAGCGTGCCGCCCACGTTCCACGAGTTGTACGACGCGCTCGTACCGGACATGTTCGACGTCAGAGTCCCGCCGTAGGCGATGTTGTTGCGCAGGTTGCCCAGCCCGGTGGCACCGCCGCTCGAGGTGATGCCGAGCATGTTGTAGTCCGGGTGGTTGTTGTAGCTGGTGTTGTTGAAGTAGTCGTTGGCCAGCGTGTGGTGGTTGGCGTAGAAGCCCGCGGCTTTGTTGTTGAACGCGACCGAGTTCCGGATGGTGTGCTTGGCGCCGTTGCTGACGTACTTGCCGCCGTAGCCGCCCATCTTGAAGCCGTTGCCGTTACCCGACGACGTCGTCGTCTCCGGCAGGTAGCCGTTGCGCCAGGCCCACGAGTTCTCGATGGTCACCGAGGAGAACGCGTTGATCAGGTCGAAGCCGTCGTCGGAGTTCCACCACGCACGGCAGCCGCGGAACACGTTGCCCGGGTGGCCGGCGGAGATGTGGGCGCCGAACCCGTCGGCACTTTCGCCGGCGCCGTTCGACGTCCGCGGGTCGTAGTTGTCGTGGGAATCGGAGTTCAGCACGAGGTTGCCGCCGCCGTCCTGGATGAACAGGCCGGGGCCCATGTTGTTGTGCAGGTTCAGCTGTTCGAAGGTGTTGTTGCTGCCGGAGATCCAGATGGCCCACGACTCGTGGTTGAGGTTGTTGTTCTGGGGCACGCCCTTGACCTCCAGCCCCTTGAGGTGGATGAAGTTCCCGGTAACGTCGAAGCCCTTGATCCGGCAGTTGTCACTCACCCGGGAGAAGTCGAAGACGGGTGTCTCCCCGGGGTACGCCCAGTAGCGGATCGGGTTGCCGGAACTGCCGCTCTTGCTCAGCGTGATCGCGTCCACCCGGTCGGTCCCGCTCGCGCAGGCCTTGTTCGCCCGCGTGTAGGTGTAGGTGCCGCCGCGCAGGTACACCGTGTCACCCGCCTGGGCGACGGCCTGGGCGTGCGCGACCGACGCCCACGGCGCGGCCTGTGTCCCGGCGGCGCTGTCACTGCCGCCCGGGGCGACGTAGTAGGTATTCGCGGCCGCCGGGCTGCCCGCGGCGGCCGGGGTGCCGGCCACGGCGGCGGTCACGGCGGCCGCGGACAACACGAGCACACGGCCCAAAACAGAGGGTTTCATCGCACACTCCAAGGTGGGAGGCTTCGTGGGCGCCGCCGTCGGACACCGGCGGCGACCACGAAGCGGCTTCAGTTGCAGTTGCCGGAACACGGCACGAACGGCGCCGTGGTGCCGGTCAGCGTGGTGGTGCCGAGCGTCAGCCCGGCCGCGCTCGCGGTCACCGTGATGGTGCCCGCGCCCGTCGCCCGCACCAGGCCGTAGGCGACGCCCTGGTAGGCCTTGCGCACCGAGCCGCGGAACGTCTCCTGCACCGGGCTCCCGCTGTCCACCGCCACCAGCACACCCGGCCCGCTCACCGTGAAGGTGATCGGGGCCGACGAGCCGGTCACCACCCGGCCGGACGCGTCGGCGACGGTCGCCTTCACGTAGGAGACGTCGTCGGTGTCGGTCGACACTGTGCTGTGGTCGGGTGCGAGCAGCACGCGGCTCGCGGTAGTGCCGGTCGCCGGTGGTGACGTCGTGGGCGCACTCCACGCCCGCTGCCACGAGTACCCGATCGGGCGGACCGTGCCCACGGCGTCCATCAGCCCGAAGTCCGGCTCGGCGCGCGGCCACAGCCCGTCGGCCTCACCCAGGTACGCCGCACCGGTCCACACGAACAGGCCGGTGATGTTCGCGTTGTTCCGGACGGTCGTCCAGGCCCCGGTGTCGGTGCCCATCTCGGTGAACAGCCCGGCCCGCGCCGGGGACGCCTTGGCAGCCTGGACGACCTCGTCGGGGCGGTAGTTGCCGCCGAAGACGTCCACGATGGTCCGGGTGGCCCCCGTGACGTCCCCGCTGTCGCCCGGCCGGAACAGCGCCTGGGTCACCGGACGGCCGTCCAAGGCGTGCGCGATCGCGACCATCTTCGTCAGCAGGGGCGTCCGGGTCGCGATCGGGTCGCGGATCTCGTTGCCGGTGCTCCACATCGCCACGCTCGGGTGGTTGCGGTCGCGCGTGATCACGCTGGTCGCGTCCACCTGGTACCACGGCACCGAGCCACTCGCTCCGGGTACCGCGGGCGTGCCGGTGGGAGTGGTCGCCGTCCGGTTGAAGTAGGTCGCGTAGTCGCCGACGTCGGAGTACTTGTGCTGGGTCCAGACGTCGAAGAACTCGTCGAGGACCAGGAAGCCCATCCGGTCGGTGAGGTCGAGGAACGCCGGGCTCGGCGGGTCGTGCGCGGTGCGGATGGCGTTCACCCCGAGCGCCTTCAGCTGGGCCAGCCGCCGCTGGACCGCCCGCTGCGGCGCGGCCATCCCGAGGCCGTGGAGGTCCTGGTGCAGGGCGACCCCCTGGAACTTCACGCTCTTGCCGTTCAGGCTCATGCCCGTCGCGGCGTTGAACGTCAAGGTGCGGATGCCGACCGACGTGATGTCGTCGTCCACCACCGTGCCGCCGACGAGGACGTTGGTGGCCAGCGAGTATAGGTTCGGGTTCGCCAGGTCCCACAGCTTCGGGTTGCTCACCGGCACGTCGTAGGCGAAGGTGGCCGACGTCCCGGCGGCGATGGTCTTGGCCGCCGTCGTGACCGCGGGCAGCGTGGCCCCGCCGGGATCGGTGAGGACACCTTGGACGCTGACGCTGGCCGCCGCGCCACTCTCGTTGACCACCGTGGTCTCCGCGTGCACCGTCTTGTTGCCGGGCGTGGTGACGCGGGTGGCCCACTGGGCGACGTGTAGCGGGTCGGTCGCGATCAACCGGACGTCGCGGTAGATTCCCGCACCCGTGTAGTAGCGGGACGCCGGTTGCGAAGTCGTGTCCGTTTTCACCGCCACGACGTTGTCGCCGCCGAGCTTCGCCGCCGCCGTGATGTCGTAACGGAAACTTGTGTAGCCGTATGGGTGGGTGCCGATGAGCGTGCCGTTGACGTACACGCTCGCGTTGGCCATCACACCGTCGAACTCGAGTGACACCCGGCGGCCCGCTGGCACCCCGGCCAGCGAGAAGTGCTTGCGGTACCAGCCGATGCCCGACGGCAGATACCCGCCCCGGCCGGTGCTCGGCGCCGACTGCGAGAACGGGTTCGACGGCGGGTTCTTGCCTTCGATGCTCCAGTCGTGCGGCACGCTGAGCTTGCGCCAGCTGCTGTCGTTGTAGGACGCACCACTGGCACCGCTGGCGTCCCCGTAGTTGAACAACCAGCCCGCGTCGAAGTCCGTGACCGTCCGGTACCGGTTCGCCGCGGTGGCGGACACCCCGGTCAGCGGGACGAGCACGAGCGCCAGCACACCGATGAGGAATTGCCGGAGCGTGGACAACACCATCACCTCTCCCTCAGCGCAGGAAGCCGGCCAGCGGCAGGTTCAGTTCGCGGACGCCCTGCACGACCAGGTTCGACATCTGGGTCGCGCCGTAGGCGGAGAAGTGCGTGTTGTCGGTGACGCCGTCGGCCGCCTGGGTCAGGTAGATCTTCTGCGAGCCCGCCGGGCCGAGGGACTCGACCAGTGCCTTGCTCTTGGCGGTCAGGTCGATCACCGGGACGTTCGCGCTCTTGCCCAGCGCACGGATCACCGCGGGCAGGTCCACACCGACGCCGTTGACGTGCAGTGCGGTCGCGGTCAGCTTCGTGCCGCTGAACAGCCGTCGCACCGGCGGGGTCACCAGCACCGGGATCCCGCCGCGTTCCCGCACGCCGTTGACCATCTTGGTGAGGTTGTCGCGGAACGCCGTCGCCGACGTCTGCTTGTCGTTGTGCCCGAACTGGATGAACACCAGATCTTTGCTCTTGATCAACGGCTTCATCGTCGGGAACAGGGCCTTGTTGGCCAGGAAGCTGCCTGAGCTCTCGCCGGAGTCCGCGTAGTTGGCGACCACGGCACCGCTGCGCACCGCCGTGGGCAGGATCTGCCCCCAGCCGGTGTAGGGGGCGACCGGCTGGTCGCAGACCGTCGAATCGCCGGCTAGGTACGTCACCAGCGGGGCCGCGGCCGGGGTGACGGTCAGCGAACCGATCGCCGGAGTGGCTCCCGCGAAGGTGATGTCCAGCCCCGGGGTACCGGTGCCGCCCTGACCGGTGGGCTGCCCCTCCGGGTTGCGCACGTTGACCGTGACCGTCGTGGGAACGACCTGGCCCGCGTTCGTCCGGACGGTGTTCAGCACCTGCCGCCGCGCCTCCACCGAAATCGACGTCTCGGCCGCCTTCGGGCCGCCCAGCCCCACCGTGACGTCGTAATTTCCCGGCGAGACCGCGAAATGGCACTTGATCGGCGCCGATCCCGAACACTGCGGGGGAAGGGCCCGCTCGGCTGCCACGGCGGCGGGCACCGGGGTCAGCGCCGCGGCCACAGCCAGGACGGCGAGCATCCCGTTGTTCTTGGCGGACATGCGAACTCCTCTATCCGATAGGCATGATCGAGCGCCGGTCCACACCGGCATCCTGGAGCTGGACTCGACAGGATCAGGCAATCAGGAGCGTTCCCATCATAACGCTCCGCCCGATTTTGCGATACTCCTGTAAGCGCTTTCTCGAACAACGATCTCGCCCCTGGGCCGCTGCCGGCTTGAGAGCCGGACCGCGACCTCCCCCAGCACGATCGGTGACCAGTCGGCCTGCCGGACCGTCAGCCCGCCCAGTGAGCTCACCGGATCTCCTGTACATCGGATCCCTTCTCCGACCGTCGCCGGCGATCTCACCGGAATTCGTCCTTGAATCGGTTCACGCACGTTAAGCGCGTCCGATGCGCCTCGTCAACCAACAGCGCCAGAAGCAAAGTACGAGCCCCCTCGAAAGAATCGAACGATTCAGCCGGACGCAGCAGGAATCGATCAAACAATCAAGAAATCGCTTACGCACGGTCGTCCGGCGGCTGCCACCGCTTCTGCCTGCCATCGCCCCACGGAAGCGTGGTGAACGACCGTCGGCGGCTTCAGAGGTGACCGGCTCGCCGCAGCCACGAGAAGGCGAGCCAGCCGACCGGGACCCGGGACCAGAACGTGACCACGCGGTAGAGCACGGCCGCCGCGAAGGCGACCGGAGGCTGGAGTCCCACCGCGGTCAGCTGGGCCGCCAGGATCACCTCGGCCCCGCCCGCCCCGCCGGGCACCGGCAGGACACCGGCGAGGGCGCTGCCCGCCACGACGAGCAGGAGATCACCGAACGACGCGGTGCTGCCGAACGCCTGGACGGCCGCGGCCAGTGCCGCGGTCGAGCCCAGCGTCACCAGCAGGTTTCCCGCCACGGCGAGCCCGGCGCGGCCGGGCGCGGCCAGCGCGAACCGGAACGAAGCGAAGGTGGCCACCGCCGCCGAGCGCAGCTTGCTCCCCCACCGCCGGCCGACCGGCGTGCACCCCAGCGCAACCACGACGGCGGCCAGCACCGCCACGGCGATCGGTGCCACCGGGCCGGAGACCGCCGAACCCACGGCCGCGAGCCGTCCCGATGCGATCAGGCCCGGCAACGCCACCGCCACCGTCACGACCACCGCGGTGGCCTGCGCCGCCCCGACCGCGCCTGCCGCGCCGGTGGTCGCGACCCCGCGCCGCTGCAGGAACCGGACGTTGGTCGCCATCCCGCCGAGGTTCCCCGGCGCGACGAGGTTGCCGAACGCACCCGCCAGCTGGGCGACCGTCGTGAGCCCCCACGGCAGGGACACCGGCGCGACGGCCCGCAGGGCCAGCACGTTGCCCAGCAGCGGCACGAGGAAGACCAGCACCGCGGCGAGCACCCACAGCGGCTCGGCGGTGCCGAGGACCGCTCCGAGGTCCGCGGTGCCGGCGGTGCGGACGAAGGCGACCAGCGCCACCACGACGACGACCGCCGTCGCGCAGCGGATCAGGATACTCCGGCGGTTGGTTCGCGGGGCCGCGCCCAGACTGTCGATCACGGTTCCATGCTGGTCGCGGCGGCGCCGGAAAACGTCGGCGTGCAGCGGTATCCGCACCTACCGCGGACGCGGTACTAGCCGGCCTCGCCGCGCAGCGGCAGCACAGCGTGCACCTCGTACTGCCCGTCGTCCCGGAATCCGGCCGTGCACGTACCCCCGGCGCTGGAAGCGCGTTCCCGCATGCCGATGAGCCCGTGCCCGGTGCCGGCTCCGCGGTAGCCGGGCCGTCCGGGATTGGACACCGTCAGTGCCAGCTGATCACCGGTGTAGGTGAGCGCGACGTCCACGCGGCGTTCGCTGCCGTGTTTGCCGGCGTTCGTCAGCGCTTCCTGCACGATCCGGTACGCCGCGAGGTCGGCGGCGCCGGCCAGCGGCCGGGCGGTCCCGTGGGAGGTCAGGCGGACGTCGTACCCGGCGGACCGGAAGGAGTCCACCAGCGACCCCACCTCGGCGAACCCCGGGACGGACCGGCGGGATTCGGGTGGGTCGTCGTCCTGGCGCAGCAGGCCCACCGTCGCGCGCAGCTCGTCGAGCGCGGCCCGGCTGGTGTCCTTGATGCCGGCCAAGGCCTGGCGGGCTTGGTCCGGTTGGCGGTCCAGCAGGTGGTGGGCGACTCCGGCCTGGGCGTTGACGAGGGTGATGTGGTGGGCGACGACGTCGTGGAGGTCCCGCGCGATGCGGACGCGTTCGTCGCGCACCCGGCGGCGCGCCTCCTCCTCGCGGGTGCGTTCGGCTTCGCGGGCCTTGTCCTGGGCCTGGCGCAGGACCGCGCGGTTGGCGCGCACGGAGTCGCCGACCGCGACGGCGATCCCGACGTAGTTGGCGGGCAGCAGGTTGCGGATGTCGAGCAGCTGCTCCGAGCGCCACCATGCCGAGCTGATCGTCAGCAGGAACGCCGCGGCCGCCGCGGCGGCCCACGCCGTGCGGCGGTCGGTGTACCGGGCGAGGGTGTAGAGCGCGACGATCGCCGGCACGTCGACGATCACCGCGTGCGGGCGGATCACCGGCAGCGCGGCGCTGAACACCACGGTCACCCCGGCGACCGCCTCCGGGCGCCGGTACCGCACCAGCAGCGCCACGCACTCGGCCAGGTACACCGCGAGCTGCCAGGTACTCGGCGGCACCCAGCCGTCCGCGCCCCGGTAGGACAGCTGGAACACCCCGACCAGCACGGCGGCCACCACCGGCGCCGCGACGTGCCACCACCGCGGCGGATTCACCGCGGCGCCCGGGGCGTGACGAGCCCGGTCTCGTAGGCGAAGACCACCAGCTGGGCCCGGTCCCGCGATCCGGTCTTCATCATCGCGCGGTTGACGTGCGTCTTCGCCGTCGCGGCGCTGATGAACAGCTTCGCGGCGATCTCCGCATTGGACAGACCCGCCCCCACCAGGGCTGTGATCTCCTGTTCCCGTGCGGTCAGCTCGCCCAGCTCCGCCCGCGGCCCGGCCTCCCTGGCCTCCGGCTGGGCCAGGAACCGGCCGATCAGCGCCGTGGTCGCCGACGGCGACAGGAGCGACTCCCCCGCCGCCACCGTGCGGATGGCCTGCAGTAGCACCTCCGGCTCGACGCCCTTGCCCAGGAAGCCGCTGGCCCCGGCCCGCAGCGCGGCCACCACGAACTCGTCGGTCTCGAACGTGGTCAGGACCAGGACCTTCACCCCGGCGAGGTCCTCGTCCGCGGTGATCCGCCGGGTGGCCTCGATGCCGTCCACCCCGGGCATGCGGATGTCCATCACGACGACGTCGGCCTGCGCCTCCCGGGCCTTGGTGACCGCGTCCTGCCCGTCGGCGGCCTCGGCGACCACCGCCATGTCCTCGTCGGCGTCGATGAGGAGGCGGAAGGTGGCCCGCAGCAGAGCCTGGTCGTCGGCGAGCAGGACGCGGATCGTCATCGGATCATCATCTCCCGCGTCTCCGGCTCCCGCTCGGGGCCTTCGACCGACAGCCGCGGCGTGATCCGCTCCGCCCACCGCGGGTAGACCCAGTTGGCCCGGCCCAGCAGCGTCATCACGGCGGGGATCAGCGTCATCCGCACCACGAACGCGTCCACCAGCACGGCGATCGCCAAGCCGATCCCGATCATGGCCACGATCCGCTCACCGCTGAACCCGAACGAGGCGAACACGCAGAGCATGATCGTGGCCGCGACGGCGATGACCCGGCCCGTCTCGGCGACCCCGGCCCGCACCGCGCGCCTGCTGTCGCGGGTGTGGACCCACTCCTCGTGCATCCGGCTGACCAGGAACACCTGGTAGTCCATCGACAACCCGAACATGACCCCGACCACCAACACGGGCACCAGGTACATCACCGGCGCCCCGGAACCGACGCCCAGCAGCGCCAGCCCCCAGCCGTTCTGGAAAATCGCGGTGACCGCGCCCAGCCCGACCGCGATGGTGGCGATGTTGCTCACCGCACCCACCAGCGGCACCAGGATGCTACGGAAGGCCAGGGCCAGCAGCAGGAAGCCGAGCAGCGCGACGAGCCCGAGGTAGAGCGGCAGCTTGCTCATCAGCGCGTCGGCGACGTCGATGCTGGTGGCGGTCTGACCACCGACGTAGACCTTCAGCGCGGTGCCCGCCTCCGCGGCCGGGATGACGTCGTCGCGCAGCGTCGTGACGAGGTCCGCGGTCTGCTCGGCCTGGGCCGTGGTCGCCGGAGTCACGGTCGCCGAGGCGACCGGCTGCCCGGCGCGTGCCGGGGCGGGGGCGACGTGCGCGACGCCGGGGAAGTCTTCCAGCCGGTGCGTGAGCGCGGCGAACGCCCGGGACGAAGCGGTGTCCGGCGTGCTCGCGACCAGCAGCAAGGAGGCGTCGAAACCGTCGCCGAAGGCGCCGGCCATCAGGTCGTGGTAAGCGCGGGTGGGCGTGCCCACCGGGTCGCTGCTCGCATCCGCGTTGCCCACCCGCATGCCCAGCACGGGCGAGGCGAGCAGCACCGTCACGACGAGCGCGGCGCCGCCCGCGGCCACCGGCAACCGCTGCACGAGGTTCGCCCAGCGAGCGGCCAGGGGCGTCTTGGCGGCCCGGCGCTCGGCCAGCGGGAAGCGTCCGGCGGCGATGGCCGCGCGGTCCTTTCGCGACAGCACCCGGTAGCCGAGGAACCCGAGCAGGGCGGGCAGGAGCGTGAGCGCGGCCGCGACGGTGAACAGGACTGTGACCGCGGCGGCCTGCGCCATGCCGGTGAGCAGGCCGAGGCCGACCACGAACATGCCGAGCAGCGCGATCATCACCGTCACCCCGGCGAACACCACCGCGCGGCCGGAGGTGTCGGCGGCCTGCGCCAGCGCGTCCGGCACGCTCGTGCCGGCCCGCAGCGCCTTGCGGTGCCGGTTCACGATGAACAGCGCGTAGTCGATGCCGACGCCCAGGCCGATCAGCGCGCCCATGGTGAGGCTGGTCGCCGCGAGATCGATCACGTGGGACGCCAGCATCACGACCAGCAGCGACGCACCCACGCCGACCAGGCCCGTGACGATCGGCAGCACCGCCGCCCACACGGATCGGAACAACAACAGCAGCAGGACCAGCGCGGCGAGGATCCCGATCGCCTCGGTGCCGTTCGACCCCGCGGGCTTCTCGGTGAACGCCTGCCCGCCGGCCTGGACGTCGAAGCCCGGCGCCCGCAGCTGCTCGGCGGCCTGGACGATCGGTTCGGTGGCGGCGCCCTTGTCGAGGACGACGGTCGCGTACGCGGTGCCGGCGCCGGGGTTGAGCTGGGCGGCACCCACCGCGGTGTATGGGCTGACGACCTGCTTCACCCCGGGCAGCGCGGAGATGTCGTGCAGTGTCGCGGTGACCCGCTCGCGCACGGGACCGGACCCGACATCGCCGGTGTGCCACACGATCGTGCCACGGACGACGTTCGCCGAAGCTTGCCCGCCGGCTTCGCCGAGCAGGTGGTAGGCGGTGGCCGACTCGCTGTCCGGCATGTCGGCGGAGTCGGTGAACGCCGCACCGGCGCCGAACACCAGCAAGGCCAGGGCGACGAGGCCGCCCACCCAGCCGGCGAGGACGACACCCCGCCTCCGGAAGCACCAACGTGCGAGAGAACTCACGGTGAGAAGCCTTTCGGGAAGGAAGTCGGTCAACGACCAGCCTTCCGGTCCCGGCCGTCCACGGCGTCAGCCTCGCGCGGTCATCGCCGTACCGCATCCGCGGTACGGCGGCGCCTCAGTAAGGCGCGGTCGCCGGCCAGACGATCGCGCTCGTCGGGATCGTCGCGGTGAGCTGCCGGAAGTCGGCGGCCGGGACGGCACCCTGGTCGCGCAGGGCGGTGGCGATCAGCCGGGCGACCTCGATCGCGCCGGACGCCTGGAAGTGCGTGTTGTCCTGGCTGCCGTCGGGGTAGTTCGGGTACTTCCCCGCCGGGAAGATCATGAAGTACTTCTTCGTCCCCTCGACACCCGCGCGGTTCCAGAGCGCCGTGCTGGCCGCGGTCAGGTCGACCAGCGGCACCCGCTTGGCCGCCGCGAGCTCCCGCATCGCCGCCGGGTAGGCACCGTGGGACGGGGTGATCACGCCCGTGCTGCCGAAGTGACGCCGTTCCACCGGCGTCAGGAGGATCGGGATCGCTCCTTTGGCCCGGCTCTTGTCGATGTACTGCGAGAGGTACTGCTTGTACGTCGTCGACGGCTCGGTGTAGCGGGCTGGGTCGTCGCTCTTCTCGTCGTTGTGCCCGAACGAGATCAGCAGGTAGTCGCCCTTCTTGATGAGCCCGAGGATGTGGTCGAGCCGGCCGAGGTCGATGAAGCTCTTGGAGCTGGCCCCCGACTTGGCCACGTTCACCGCGACGGCGTTCGGCGTCAGGAACACCGGCAGCGCCTGACCCCACCCCGCCCGCGGGGCCTGCGCCGAAACGTAGGTCGACGCGGTGGAATCCCCCGCGATGTAGACATGCGTCACGGTCGCCGCCGAGGCACTCACCCCGCCGCCGGTCACCGCCATCGCCGCCCCGATGACGGCGACCAGGCTCGCGAACCCTCGCTTCTTCCTCATGCGCGTACTCCTTTCCGAAAGGGATTACCGCAACGCACTCACCTGCAGCGGTCCGAACCGGATGCGTACCGCGAACCCGTCCGGCCAGCCGATCTCGACTCCCTCGGTGGTGGCCGAGGCAACCGGATGCTCCGTCTCGGTGCCCAGCACGGCCAAGGCCGCGAAGACGCCCCTGCCCTGGACGTCCGCGGTGAGCCGCGGGAGCGACACCCACGAGTCGACGGCGGTGCCGTGCGGCGCGCGGGCTTCGTCTTGGCCGGTCCAGCCGGAGAGGGGCCGGAGCACGGACCGGCCGGGCGCGGTGGCCCAGCCCGTCTGCTCGACGACCGCGCCCGGCGGGGCGCCGAGCACGCGGTGCACCCGCAGCTCGTCCCGCCCGCGGACGACGGTGACGCTCTCCACGCGCAGCCCGGGCACCGCCGCCGGGCCGTGCCCGAACACCGGGCGGTGCCAGGACGCGGCCCAGCCCCAGCCGTCGCCCTGGCCCGCGCCGAGCGGGTGGATCCGGCGCCGGACGCTGCGGACGCCGTCGACCACGACGGCGAAGTGGTTGTCGGGCGGGTTGTCCCGCGCAGTCGGCCCGGTCCGGGTCGAGTAGGCGAAGCGGCCGTAGTGCGGGTTGTCCTCGGCCGCCGACTCGGCCTGGTGGGGCCGGACGTCGTGGCTGCCGTGGTTGTGCAGCCGGACGACGCCGTCGTCGCGGGTCGACTGCAGCAGCAGGCCCATCGTCGGCAGCGCCAACACGGTGTCGGCCGTTTCGCTCGGCGCGGGTTCCTCGGTGGCCGTCCACAGCGGATGCTCCGGCGGCGCGAGCAGGCACACGAACGCCTTCGACGCCCAATACGGCGAGGCCGGACCGGAGTAGTGCTGCACTGTCGGCAGGTGGGGCCCGTGCCAGCCGAGGCTCAGCAGCCCGCGCTCGTCCACGGCGCCGCGGTCGAGGAAGTAGTGCAGCGCGCCGCTGAGCAGCCGTCGTGACACCCCCGGCGGCAACGGCGTGTTCCCGGTGACGGCGCCGAGGCCGACCGCCGACGCGGCCGCGAACCGGTAGGTCAACGACCGTCCGAAGTGGAGTGGTGCGCCGTCGCCGCCGAACCACAGCCCGAAGCTCTCGAGGTGCTCGCGCAGCCGGGGGCCGAAGTGCGTGGCTTCGCCCGCGAGGTGGGCGTCCAGCACCGGGTACAGGTGCAGCGCCCAGCCGTTGTAGTGGTCGAAGGCGCGGCCGTCGCCGTCGGCGTACCAGCCGTCGCCGCGGTACCAGCCCTCCAGCAGCTCCAGCGCCCGCTCGCGGGCCTGGACGGTCTCGACGTCGGCGCGGCCCACCTCGGCGAGGAACCCGGCCACCGTGAACGGGAACAGGTACCAGTTGTTGGGCGCCGGGAGGTGCCGAAGCGCGCCGCGCAGCCAGGCCTCGATCCGGTCCTGCACGGCGGGCGCGAGGTGGTCCCACAGCCAGGGCCGGGTCAGCCGCAAGCCGAGGGCGATCGAGGCCGATTCGACCATCGGCTGACTGCGGTCGGCGATCACCGGCCACGACTCCGCGTCGTCACGTCCCGGCGACCGGGTGCCCGCATCGAGGCCTTCGGCGTACCGCTCGAGCCAGCCGTGCGGGTCCTTCCCGTCCTCCCCGGCGACCCGGAAGGCGGCGGCGAGGAAGGTGCGGGCGAAGCCCTCCAGGCCGTCCGAGCGGACACCGCTGCCCGACGGCGGCCCCGGCAGATCAAGCCGGGCGCCACCCGGGGTGGCCCACCGCCACGCCGCCGTCAGCAGGCCGTCCGCCACGGCAAGCCAGTGGTCCCGCGTGTACCCGGTGTGCGGGCTCAGCACGCGGTCTTCGCCGGGCAGCTTCACGCGATCATCCCCAGGCGCTCGCGGTGGACAGGGTGAGCGAACGGCTGCCCGGCCGCCCAGCGGGTGACCTCGGCGACGGCCAGTTCGGCCAGCCGCCGCAGCTCGTTGCCCTGGGAGCCGGCCAGGTGCGGGGTGATCAGCACGCTGTCGTCCGTCCACAGCGGATGGTCCGGTCGAAGGACCTCCGGGTCGGTGACGTCGAGGATCGCCCGGATTCGGCGGGCGCCGGTGGCCTCGGCCAGGGCGTCCTGGTCGAGCACCGCGCCGCGGGCGGTGTTGATCAGCACGGCGTCCGGCCGCATCGCCGCGATCAGCTCGCGCCCGACCAGCCCCCGGGTTTCCGGCAGCAGCGGGGTGTGCACGCTGACGACGTCCGCGCGGGCGAACAACGCGGCCAGGCCCACCGGTTCCGCGCCCAGCTCCGCCGCCTCCGCGGCCGTCAGGTGCGGGTCGTGCACGAGGACGTGGAAGTCGTGTGGCCGCAGCAGGCCGATCACCCGCCGTCCGATCATCGACGCCGACAGGATGCCGACGGTCCGCCGGTAGTTGCCCAGGTGCGGCGGCACGCTCAGGCCGTCGTCCGCACACCGCGCGATCCGGTGATCACGGGCGCGTTCCAGGACTCGTTTGCCGGAGAGCAGGATCATCGCCAGGGTGTACTCGGCCACCGGTACCGCGTTCGCCGCCGCGGCGGACGTCACGGCGATCCCCCGCTCCCAGCACGCCTCGGTGACGTGCCCGCGGACCGAGCCCGCGGTGTGCACGACCGCCCGCAGCCGCGGCGCGCGGGCGAGTACGGACGCGTCCAGCGGCCGGCAGCCCCAGCCGGTGACCAGCAGCTCGACGTCGCGCAGGACGGCGTGAGCGGCTGCACTCGTGAAGTCGGCGAGCACTC